>JAFGCH010000077.1 GCA_016932695.1 Acidimicrobiia bacterium
ACCAGGCGCCGCCGGCCGGCATGATCCGCATCCACCACCACCACGCTGCAGGGGTAGGTCGGTCCCAGCATGGCTTTCGTATCGGCGCCGCCGCGCCATCCTTGAGGCACTCTTAACCGCCGCTTGGGGCCGGCCGGGAACCCGGCTGGCCCCGCAGGGCGTCGAAAGGGCGGACGAACCCCAAATGGAGGAAGCAATCACATGCGCAAGCTTCTCGCGTTGGTCGCCGCCGGGGCGCTGCTCCTGGCGGCTTGCGGCAGCGGCGAGCAGACCCTCGTGAGCCCCGCCGGCGCCGACGGTAACGCCGCCAGCGGCATCAACGTCAGCGGCCAGGGCAAGGTGACCGGCAAGCCCGACACCCTCACCGTCAGCCTCGGAGTGTCGGTGCTGCGGCCCACCGTCGACCGCGCCACCGGGGACGCCGCCGGCCTGGCAACGGCCATCATCGACGCCCTGAAGGCGAACGGGGTGGCCGAGGAAGACATCCAGACGGCCAACTACACCATCTACCCGGAGTACGACTGGAGCGGCGAGCAGCAGCGGTTGCTCGGCTACCGGCTCAACAACGAGGTCCGGGTCAAGATCCGCAACATGGACAACGCCGGGGCCATCATCGACGCCGCCACCACTGCCGGGGGCGACGCCACCGTGGTCAACAACCTGGCGTTCAGCATCGAAGACAACGCCGAGCTGCTCCAGATGGCCCGCACCGCCGCCTGGGCGGATGCCGAAGGCAAGGCCCGCCAGCTCGCCCAGCTCGCCGGCCTGGAGTTGGGAGCGGCGATCTCGATCACCGAGTCCATCAGCTACGACACCCCGCCGATCTACTACGAGCGGGCGATGGCCGCCATGGAGGACGCCGCGGCCACCCCGATCGAATCGGGCACCCAGGACGTCATCGTCAACATCCAGGTGACCTTCCGCATCGGCTAGCCGACCGCATTCAGGCGTCGAGGAGGGCCGTGGCCGCACGGCCCTCCTCGCATTCCTCCAGCAGCGGGCACCAGCGGCACCAGGGCCCGGCGATACGGTCCAGATGCCCGCCCGAGGCGAAAGCCCGGCGCAGCCGCGTCACCGCCTCTGCCGCCTCCGCCGCCACCTCCTGCACCCCCGCCCGGCTGGGCACCTCTTCGATGCGCTCCCCCGACGCCAGGGACACCGCCTCGACCCGGCCCGGCAGGTCTTGCCGTTCCAGGGCCCAGAGCAAGGCGTAGAAGCCCAGCTGCGGCACCGGGTCGCCGAGAGACCCCGTCTTCCAGTCGGTGAGCCGCGCCCCCCCCTCCCCCTCATCGAAGACCGCATCAACCTTCCCCCGCAAGGTGACCCCCTCAGCCGGGACCGCCTCCAGCGGCACCTCGGCTCCGCTGAAGCCCTCCAGCCCGAGGCGGCGGAACCGCTGGTACAGCGCGGCCACCTCTTCGATCACCCCATCCAGCTGGCGGGGCCGCAGGCGCAGGGCGGACAGCTTGGGGTTGAGCGCCGCCCCGATCTCTTCGCGGCAGGCGGCAGCGAAACCGGCGTCGGGTATCGGCCCGGCGGTCAAGTGCCGGGCGAAGATGCGATGTGCCAGGTTGCCGGTGAAAGCCGGGCGGGACTCGGCCGGGTACAGGCCCCGCATCCGCCCCAGGGCCTGCTCGGGGCAGCGCCGGAAGGTGACGAAAGCCGAGGCCGACAGCACCAGCGCCTCCCCCGGCTCCACAGGAGGGAAAGCGAGCGGCGGTTCCAGGGGCACCGGGCGATGGTATCGGCCCAGAAGGGAACTAGGGGGGCACCCCGGTAAAATGATCCGCCCGACCAGAGACGGACCGGTGAGCAGGAAGCTCTCCCGCGCCAGCCGCATCGCCATAATCGTCGTCGCCGCCCCCATCGCCCTGGTGGCCCTGGCGTCGGTGGTGTTCGCCCTCGACCGGATGAGCAACGGAGGTGAGGTGCTCGGCGGCATCTCTGTGGGCGGGGTGGAGTTGACCGGGCTCTCCGAGAACCAGGCCCGCCGTGCCCTCCAGGACCTCGAGGCCGAGATGGCTGCAGTCCCCCTCGTCTTCGAAGTGCAGGGCACCCGCCTCGAGATACTGCCCACCGCCGTCGGGTTCGACCTGGACGAGGAAGGCCTCCTAGCCGAGGCCATGCAGCAGGGCCGGGCCGGCGGCCTGGGTGGGCAGTTCCGCTGGTGGCTCAGCCACATGGGCAATCGGGGAGATGCTCGCCTAGAACTGGCCGGGACCTGGAACCCCGAGCTGCTGCTCGGCTACCTGGGCACCTGGGAGCAGGAAGCCATCGCCGACCCGCCTTTCGAGGGCGGCATCACGGTGCAGAACGGCGCGGTGGTCCCGCTGAACCCCGAGCCGGGCACCGGGATCGACCGGGAGGCCACCGTGGCCCTGGTGGATGCAGTGATGCTCGATCTCAGCCGGGAGCCCATCGTGGTTCCCACCGCCCTGGTCTCCCCCAAGCTGAGCCTGGCCCAGGTAGGCACGGCGGTGGCGCGCGCCGAGAACCTGATCTCCGAGGCGGTGGTGCTTTCCCGGCTCAACCCCGACGTCCAGGTCCGCTTCCCCCCGGAAGTGCTGGCCGCCGCCCTGCGCAGCGAGGTGGTCGGACCACCCGACGCTCCTGAGATCGAGCTCTCCTTCGCCCTCGATCCGCTTGTCGAGTTCCTCGATCCGCAGCGGGCCGAGATCGAGTTCCAGCCGGTCGACGCCGAGATCGTCATCCGCCAGGCACCCGGTGACATAGGTGTGGAGCCGGCCGAGCAGTGGGGGATGCCGGCGATCATCCCCAGCCGTACGGGCTTGCTCATCGACGAAGAGGCGCTTCCCGCCGCGATCCAGGCCGCCGCCACCGCTCGCTCGCGTACCGGCCCCTTCCCCTACAAGGAGGGCGCCCCGCCCGACCTAAGCACCGAGGACGCCGAAGCGCTGGGCATCAGGGAACTGATCAGCGACCACGACGGGGATGTCTGCTGTACCACGTTCTTCACCCCGGGCGGCGACGAGAAGAACCTCAACCGCATCCACAACATCCACCTGATGGCGGACCTGATCAACGGGACGATCGTGCTTCCCGGCGAGTCCTTCTCGATCAACGACTTCGTCGGCCCGCGCACCGAGGAGAAGGGCTTCAGGCGCGCCGGAGCGATCATCGGCCCGATCATCGACTGCTGCGACAGCCCGGCCAACTGGGGCGGCGGGGTGAGCCAATTCGCCACCACCATGTTCAATGCGATCTTCTGGTCCGGCCTCGAGGATGTGGAGCACACCCCGCACACCCTCTACATCTCCCGCTACCCCGAGGGCATCGAGGCCACGCTGGGCTGGCCCGGGCCCGACCTGGTCTTCCGCAACAACACCGACTCCGCCGTCTACATCTGGACCGGGCACACCGACGACAGCGTGACGGTGAAACTCTACGGCGACACCGGCGGAATCGAGGTGGCCGCCGAGCGCTCAGAACGCCGCAACTACACCGAGCCCTTCGACTACTTCGACCCCGACCCGGACATCGCCCCGGGTGAGCAGGACGTCACCTCCCAAGGCACCCAGGGTTGGACCATCACCGTCTACCGGATCATCACCTTCCCCGACGGCAGCGAGACCACCGAGTCGTGGATGTGGCGCTATCACCCCTGGCCGCGGCGGGTCTCGGTGCACCCCTGCGAATTACCCGAGGATCATCCCGAGTACGACCCCAACATCCAGTGCCCCTCGCTGGTACCCGATCTCTTCGGCATCGGCCCCAGCCAGGCCGCGAACCGTCTCGCTGCGGTGAACCTGATCCTGGTCAACGCCGGCACGGAACCCACCAACAACCCGGACCTCGACGGCAAGATCGTGCGCCAGAGTCCAGGACCCGGCTCCCTGGCCGACCGCAATGCCGAGGTGCAGGTCTGGTACGGCGAGTACTCCGGCGGGGACGGGGGCTAGCGGCGTCCCATCCCCCGCGTCTCCTCTCCCACCACATGCAACTTGAGCAGGTTGGTGGCCAGGTCCTGGTTGGGAGGCACCCCGGCCGCCATGGCCACC
This sequence comes from Acidimicrobiia bacterium, assembly GCA_016932695.1. Classification (GTDB taxonomy): domain Bacteria; phylum Actinomycetota; class Acidimicrobiia; order Spongiisociales; family UBA11373; genus VGBK01. The sequence goes on from JAFGCH010000077.1 coordinate 4,020, forward strand.
CGATCGCCCCGGGCGGCCAGGCCGCGCTGGAGCAAGATCCGGTCGGCGGCGTCGATCATGGCGTCGGTGGACGCCCGCCGGGTCAGGGCCACTGGGGTCACCCCCCACAGGATCGCCATGCGCCGCAGGGTCTCCGGGCGGGGGGTGAGGCCGAGGATGGCGGCGGCCGGCCGGTACTTCGACAGCAACCGGGCGGTGGCCCCGGTCTCGGTGAAGGCGACCACCAAGCCGAGGCCCAGGCCGTCGGCGGCTTCGGCCGTGGCCCGGGCGATGGCTGAGGCCGACGAGCCCGGCGAGCCCACGAAGTCCGGCGGGGCGGCCCGGGCCGGGCTCTTCTCCGCCTCCTCGCAGATGGCCCCCATCGCCTCCACCGCCCGCACCGGGTACCGGCCTATGGAGGTCTCGGCCGAGAGCATCACCGCGTCGGTGCCGTCCATGACGGCATTGGCCACGTCGGTCACTTCCGCTCGTGTGGGCCGAGGGGATGCGGTCATCGACTCGAGCATCTCGGTGGCGGTGATGGAGATGCCCCCAGCGGCGTTGGTGGCGGCCAGGATCTCCTTCTGGATGCGCGGCAGCGGCTCGTAGCCGATCTCCACCCCCAGGTCGCCTCGAGCCACCATGGCCCCGTCGGCGGCGGCGAGGATGGCCGCCAGGTTGTCCAGCGCCGCCGCCCGCTCGATCTTGGCGATCACCGGGGTGTCGCCCGCCACGGCGCGCACCGCCGCGATGTCCTTCGCGGAGACCACGAAGGAGGCGGCGATCAGGTCCACCCCTATCTCGCGCCCGAAGGCCAGATCGACGCGGTCCTTTTCGGTGACCCCCGGCAGGGCGAGGTGGGCGCCGGGGAAAGCCGCCCCTTTGTGGTCGCTGAGGACCCCGCCCTGGACCACCACCGCTCCCACCCCGCCGGCGAGGCGCCGGGTCACTCGCAGTTCGATGAGGCCGTCGGCGAGCAGCACCCGGTCGCCCCGTCCCAGGTCGGCGGCGGCAAGATGCTGCACGAAGACCCGCCGGGCGGTGCCCTCGCCCTCGCCGTCGAGCAGGGTCAAGCGGGACCCGTTGTGCAGCTCCACCCGTCCCTCCGGGAAGGTGCCCACCCGGATGCGGGGGCCCTGGATGTCCTGCAACACCGCCACTGCCCGGCCGTGCTCGGCGGCCGCGGCCCGCACCCAGCCCAGCCAGAGAGCATGGCTCTCGTGAGTGCCGTGAGAGAAGTTGAGCCGGGCCACGTCCATGCCGGCGGCCACGAGGAGGCCGATCATCTCGCGTGAGGCCACGGCGGGCCCGAGCGTGGCGATGATCTTGGTCTTGCGCGCCATAGTGCCGCCACGATACCGGGGAGGGCTGCGGCCGGTGCGCCGCCCCGGCTCCTACCCTCAGGACCGCACATGCCACCGGACCCCGCATACGGCCCAGGCGAAGTGCTGGTCGCTCTGCCGCTGAAGGCCTTCGGCGCGGCCAAGGGCCGCCTCGACGGGATCCTGAGCCCACCGGCGCGAGCGGCGCTGAGCCGCGCCGTGGCAGAGCGGGTGGCGGCGGCCTGCGCCGCCGCCGGGGCGGCAGTGGCGGTGGTGGCCTCAGATCGTGGTGTGGCTTCCTGGGCCGGGTCCCGGGGGCTCGAGGTGATCGCCGAGCCTCCCGGTGGCGGCCTTAACGGGGCCGCGACCGCCGCCGCCGCTACGGCCCGCCGGCACGACCGGGCCTGGTGCGTAGTGCACGCCGACCTCCCCTTCCTCACCCCGAGCAACGTGGCTTCGGTCCTGGGCGCAATGGGCCCCGGCAGGGTGGTGCTGGCCCCGTCGCGCAACGGGGGCACCAATCTGCTGGCGGCCGCCGTCCCGCTGCACTTCGCTTACGGCCCCCGTTCCTTCAGCCACCACCTGGCCGCCGCCCGCCACCTGGAGCGCCGCGTGGTGGTCGCCTTGGGCACGGCCCTCGACCTCGACACCCCCGAAGACCTGCGGGCCGCCGCCGCCCTCCCCGGCGGGGAGTGGCTCCGGGAATACCTAACCTAACCGCCGTGCCCGGGCTCCACCCCGACCTCGCCGACCCGGCTGCCGGCCTGCCGGTCCCCCGGCGCGCCCTGGCGGTGGCGGCGCACCCCGACGATGCCGAGTTCGGGGCGGGCGGCACGCTGGCCAAGTGGGCGGCCGCCGGCGCCGAGGTGGCCATCCTGGTGATCACCGACGGCTCGAAGGGCAGCTGGGACCCGCAGGCGGCCACGGCCGAACTGGTAGCTGCGCGCCGCCGGGAACAGCAGCAGGCGGCGGCCGTGCTGGGAGCGACGACGTTGGGCTTCCTCGACTACCCGGACGGCGAACTGGAGTACTCCCTGGCGTTGCGCGGCCGGGTTTGCGAGTGGGTCCGCCGCCTGCGCCCCGACATCGTGCTGGGCCACGATCCCTGGCAGCGCTACCAGCTCCACCCGGACCATCGCGTCGCCGGGCTGGCCTGCGTGGACGGGGTGGTCGCCGCCCGCGACCCTCTCTTCTTCCCCGAGCAGGTGGCCGCCGGGCTGGCGGCCCATCGCCCCGGGGCCATCCTGCTGTGGTCGGCCGACGAGCCCAACCACCGGGAGGATGTCTCGGCCACCTTGGGAGCCAAGCTGGCCGCCCTCCTGTGCCACCACAGCCAGGGGGAGACGACCATGGGTGGGGCCCATGATGCCGAGGAAGCCCGCCGGGAGTTCGAACGGCGGGTGCAGCAGCGCGCCGCCGAAGCCGGGGCGGCAGCCGGCATGGCGGCGGCGGAGGCCTTCCGCCGGCTCACCCCTTGACGGTTCGCCCGGCTAGGCCGCGCTGAAGGCGCCGGGCCGGTAGCCAATGCGCTGGCCGGTCTCGGGGTCGAAGAAGTGGAACTTGGCGGTCTCCACCACCAGGCGGGCGGTGCCCCCCGCCGGGATGGCCACATCCGAGGATACCCGGGAGGAGAACTTGGTCTCGTCGCCCAGAGTCGCAGGATCGGACCCGGTGTCGGCCAGTAGCTCCTCGATCTCGGGGGTGACCACCGGGGCCACCGGCACCATGTAGTGCACGAAGGTCTCCGACCCCAGCACCTCGGTGACGTCCACCTTCACCTCCATGGTCCGCTCCGGCTCTTCCCCCGCGATGCGATGATCCTCGAAGTCGCCCGGGCGGATGCCGATCACCAGGTCCCGGCCCATGAACTTCTCCAAACCGGGATGCCGCTGCAGGGCTTTGGCATCCACCCTCAGCCGATGCGGGCCGAACACGGCGAACACCTCACCACCAGTCCCCTCCAGATGGCCGGTCACCATGTTCATCGCCGGTGAACCGATGAACCCCGCCACGAACAGGTTCGCCGGGTTGTAGAACAACTCCGACGGCGGCGCCACCTGCTGCAGGTTGTCCGGCCGCTTCGCCGTCACCGCCTTCAGCACCGCCACCCGATGCCCCAGCGTCATCGCCTCCACCTGATCATGCGTCACATACACCGTGGTCGTCTTCAAGCGCCCGTGCAGCCGCCCCAACTCGGTGCGCATCTGGACCCGCAGTTTGGCGTCGAGGTTGGAAAGCGGCTCGTCCATCAGGAACGCCTTCGGCTCCCGCACTATCGCCCGCCCCATCGCCACCCTCTGCCGCTGCCCCCCCGACAACGCCTTCGGCTTGCGCCCCAGGAAGTCGGTGATCTCCAGCACCGCCGCCGCCTCCTCCACCCGGCGACGAATCTCCTCCTTGTCCATCTTGCGCAGCCGCAGGCCGAAAGCCATGTTGTCGAACACCGACATGTGCGGGTACAAGGCGTAGTTCTGGAACACCATGGCGATGTCCCGGTCCTTCGGCGGAACATCGTTCACCAGCACATCACCGATATGGATGGTCCCCTCGGAGACCTCCTCCAAACCGGCGACCATCCGCAACACCGTCGACTTCCCGCACCCCGACGGGCCCACGAGGACCAGGAACTCCCCGTCCTCGATGGTGAGATTCACATCGCCCACCGCCCGAGTGCCGTCCGGGTAGATCTTCCCCAGGCTCTCCAACACGATCTCAGCCACGGCGCCTCCCATACCCGCTGGTGACGCCTCAGCCTACCAAACAAAAGGCCACCGGCCCATGGGCCGGCAGGGAAGCCGCTAAGCGACGAAGCCCGGGCAGCATGCCCCCCTCCCGAGTGGCAGCCCCGACCGGATTCGAACCCTCGCCCCCCCTACCCCCAACACGGGCAGTCGGCCCGCGAGCAACTCCGCCGACGGTGACAGGCAAGAAAACAGACACCCCCCTACCGCCAAGTCGCCGCCGAACAGGCGGCGACCCTACCGGTCCCCAATGGCAGCCCCGACCGGATTCGAACCGGCGTTACCGGCTTGAGAGGCCGGCGTCCTAGGCCACTAGACGACAGGGCCAAGCCCGCCCCGCAGGGCGGGGGCTCGGGGGGGAGGACTCGAACCCCCAATAACGGGGCCAGAACCCGTCGTGTTGCCTATTACACCACCCCCGAAGAAGCGCCCGGGAGGATACGGGCGGTCGCGTTTCACTGCAACCCTGAACCCTCGGCAAGCCTTCCCTCCGCTGCCCGGAGGCGGTCCAGGGTGCGCTCGCGGCCCAGCACCTCCAACGACTCGAAGAGGGGCGGGCTCACGGTGGACCCGGTAACCGCCACTCGGATGGGCTGCAGCCCCTTGCGGGCGGAGAGGCCGTGATCCTCGAGCAACCGGCGCAGAGCCGCCTCGATGCCCGCCTTGTCCCAGGTGCCGAGGGCTTCCAGGGTGATGCGGGCCCCGGCCAGGGCAACTCCGGCCTCCGGGCCTTTCATCACCGCCTCCCAGGAGACCGGGTCCATCTCGACCTCGGCGAACAGGAAGCGAACCTGGGCGCCGACCTCGGTGAGGCGCCGCGCCCGCTCCTGCACCAGGGGGGCGATGGTGCCGAAGGCCTCCCCCTCGGCCGGCTCCAACGCCCGTCCCAGGGCCTGTTCGATAAACGGAAGGGCTCGCGAAGCGAACTCGATGGGATCCAGCGAGCGGATGTAGACCCCGTTCATCCACTCCAGCTTGGTGAGGTCGAACACCGCCGGGTTCTTCGAAACCGCCCCCAGATCGAAGCGATCCACCATGGTCTCCAGGGAAACGATCTCCTCGTCGGTGCCGGGGGACCACCCCAGAATGGCCAGGTAGTTCCGCATCGCCTCGGCGAGGATGCCCTCATCCCGATAGGAGCGCAGCGAGGTGGCCCCGTGCCGCTTGCTCAGCTTGGCCCCATCGGGACCGGTGAGCAGCGACAGGTGGGCGTAGACCGCCGCGGGAGCGCCCATGGCCTCGGCGATCAGGAGGTGCTTGGGGGTGGAGGGCAGCAGGTCCTCGCCGCGGATGATATGGGTGATGGCGAAGTCCACGTCGTCCACCGCGCTCGCCAGGTGGTAAGTGGGGGTGCCGTCGGAGCGCAGCAGCACGAAGTCGTCGACGTTGGCGTGGTCGAAGCGCAGCTCGCCCCGAATGGCGTCGGTGAACACCGTCTCCCCGGGCCGGGGGACGGCGAAGCGGATGGGAGCCTTCTCCCCCGCCGCCACCCGAGCCTCGGCCTCCTCGGCGGGCAGGCGGAACCGCCCGTCGTACACCGGCGATTGCCCCGCCGCCGCCGCCTCGGCGCGCAAGGCCTCGAGCTGCTCCGGGGTGGTGAAGTCGTAGTAGGCCCAGCCGGAATCCACCAACTGCCGGGCCACCTCCCGATAGCGGGCGAGGCGCCCGCTCTGGCGGTACTCCCCCGCCGGGCCGCCCACGATGATGCCCTCATCCCAGTCGATTCCCAGCCAGCGCAGCCCCTCGATGATGTCCTGGAGGTACTCGTCGGTGCTGCGCTCGGCGTCGGTGTCGTCCACCCGGAACACCATCACTCCGCCGTGGTGGCGGGCGAAGAGCCAGTTGTAGAGCACGGTGCGCCCGGTGCCGACGTGCAGGTAGCCGGTGGGTGAGGGCGGGAAGCGCACCCGGACGGTCATCGTCCCGCCACCACCGGGTTGCGCAGCGCCCCGATGCGCTCGATGGTCACCTCGACGCGATCGCCGGGGTGCAGAGCCGAAGTCCCCGCCGGGGTGCCGGTCAGGATCACGTCGCCGGGGAGCAGGGTCATCACCCGGCTGGCGAAGGCGAACAACTCGGCCACGCCGAACACCATATCGGCGGTGCCGGCCTGCTGGCGAATCTCGCCGTTAACGGAGCAGGAGATCGATAGGTCGCCCGGATCCACTTCAGTCTCGATCGCCGGGCCCAGCGGGCAGAAGGTGTCGAAGCCCTTGGCCCGGGCCCATTGTCCGTCCTGCTTCTGCAGATCGCGGGCGGAGACGTCGTTGGCCGCGGTGTAGCCGAGGATGAACCCTCCGGCATCCTCGGGGGCGACGCGGTGGGCTACCCGGCCCACGACTACCGCCAGCTCGGCTTCGTGGTGCACCTCCTCCGCCTCCGGAGGGAGCACGATGGGGGCTTCGGGCCCGATCACCGCCGTGGCCGGCTTCAGGAAGAGCACCGGCTCCGCGGGAATCTCCACCCTCCGCTCGGCGGCATGGCCGGCGTAGTTGCGCCCCACCCCAATGACCTTGGTAGGGAAGACCGGGGCCAGCAGGTGAGCCCGTTCGAAGGGAACCAGGGTCTCGGTGGGCTCCCAGGCCACGAAAGGGCTGCCCCGGTGAACCCGGATGCCCTCCGGCTCCACCGCCCCGTAGGCGATCTCGTCGCCCGCCAGGCGCACCCGTACGATCTTCATGCCGCCCGCCTCACGGGTAGAACTCGTCGGACAGGAAGCGGCTCAGCCGCTCCACCTGCTCGGCGGGCATCTCCGCCACCGCCCCGGTGAAGTGCTCGAAGCCCACCTCCAGGTAGAGGGCGCGCGCCTCGACGTAGACCTCCCCCAAGGGGTCACGGCCGATGCCTTCGGCAAAGAGCTTCCGCCCCTCCCGTTCGCTCAGCCAGGCCTCCGCTCGCAAGGGCGCTCCCAGGAACACGGGGCGGATGAAATCGATTTCGAAGCGGGCGGTCACCGCCGGGGCGAAATGGGCCACCGGCACGAAGCCCATGAGGTCGTCGAAGAAGGCGGCCACCGCTCCCCCGTGGGCCACCCCTGGGCCGCCGGCGAACCAGGGGGCGAGGCGCAGGTCGGCTACCACCCGGTCCCCGTCGAGGTGGGCTTCCAGGCGGAGGCCGTGCTCGTTCTCGGGGCCGCAGCCGAAGCACCACGGCACGTGATAGGGGGGCAGTGCCGCCCCGGGCGGCACGGGGATCACGCGATGGGTCAGCAGGCTCTGACGGGGCATGGTGCGCTCAGGCGCTCCCCTCCGGGCGGCGGCGGCGTAACTCCTCCAGGGAAGTGGCCAGCAGGCCCGGTTGCAGGGCTTCGAGCAAGCGGCGCGCCCCCTCGGCGCCGCGGCCGCCGCGCCCCTCCGCCGGGGCGGAGGCCAGGAGGATCCTCGCCGCTTCGGCATCGGCGGCCACGGGAGCCCGGCCCAGTCGTGAGGCCCGGGCGGCCATGACCGTGGCCAGTTCCCGCGCCTCCTCGGCATTCTCCCCCAAATCGGCCAGCAAGCGCAGGGCGTACCCCATGTCGGGGCCCGGGGTGCCGAAAGCCCCACCCCAGGGCACTTC
>JAFGCH010000078.1 GCA_016932695.1 Acidimicrobiia bacterium
ATCGCCCCGCTGCCCTCGTAGCTCAGGGGATAGAGCACCGGCCTCCGGAGCCGGGTGCGTGGGTTCGAATCCCGCCGAGGGCACTTCGTCCTGCCTCCCCCGCGTAGCGGGGGAGGCGCGCCCGGCGGGAGCCGGGCGCGGAGGGGGCGAAACCCAACACCCACCAGGACCCCACAAGCGCGCCCGGCGCAGCCTCCCTAGAAGATCGCTCGCGCCATCGCCGCCCAACCGATCTCGCGGCCGATCACGAAGGCATCCATGGTGATCGCCACCGACCAGTGCAGCAGCGCGCCCCACAGGAAGGAGCGCGAACGCAGCGCCAGGTAGCCGAGCATGGTCCCGGCGACGATGGCGGCGAAGGTCTCCGGCATCGGCTTGCCGAAATGGATCATCACATAGGGGACGACCATCACCGGGATGGCGTTCCAACCGAGGCGGGGGTAGAGGCCGAAGAGGAGAAAGCCGCGGAAGAAGGCTTCCACTCCCAGAAACTGGAGGCCGTAGAACAGCTGCCAGCCCCAGAAGTGCCAGCCCCCGGCCACGGCCATGTCGTAGAAGGGGTACTTGCGCTGGAAGGAGCCGAGGGCGGAGGCCCCGAAGAGGACCGGGACCATGACCGCTAGGAAAGCCACGTAGGGCCAGGTGTGGCGCCAAGTCAGCGGGACCCTCCAGCCCCATTGGCGCGGCGACTCCCGTAGCACCAGAACCACGACGAACAGGGGGACCAGCACTCGCAGCACCAGGGAGCTCACCCCCCAGTACTGGTAGGGAAGCAGGTCGAAATACGGCCGGTAACCCTCGCCCAGGGCGTCGGCCAGCCCGGTATGGAAGCTCGTCCCTTCGAAGCTGGCGGGCAGCCCCCAGTACTCGAAGACCACGAGCAGGAGCACCGCCGCAGCGAACACCACCACGGTGCGCCGGTCCAGGCGCTCCGGCGAAGCGCCGGGCAGCGAGGCGGGGTCAGCCATGGCGGTGGGCAGGCACGGGACGCGGAACGCTAGCCGGGCTGCCCCGGCGGTGAGGCCCGCGTCCCCTCGGACGCTCCTCCGCGACCCGGAGCCTCACGACGGGCCGGCCCAGGCCCCTTCCCGGGTCGCTCCGGTGAGTATCCCCTCCGCCCCGAGCGGCCCGGCGCTGGGGAAGTGGGAGTATGCGCCTGCGAACGGACGGCGGGCCGGTCATCGGCCGCGCCCCCTCCCGCACGAGCATCCTGGGCGAGATGGTCGCGGCCCACCCCGGAGTGCGGTATTCCTCCGAGACCCACCGCTCTCGGGATAGTGGAGGGCCCGGCCCCGACGGCTCGCATCGTCCGCCTCCGGCCTACCCCGGGCCTGAGTCGCCTCAGCGCCGCAAGCCGGCGCGCAGGGCCTCGCGATGCTCGTCGGCGATCTCCCGAGCGCGCACCTGAGCGGCGAACAGCAACCCCACTAGAGATCCGACTCCGGTGACGACGGCGGTGATGGTGAGCATGGGCTGCATTATCCGCTCATCGTCCGCTAAGCCCGGGAGATTGAGCCCTCGGGCTGAGGCCGCCCTCAGCCGGCGCCCAACTCCTCACGTACTAGGCGGTTCACCAGGGCCCCATCCACCGTGCTGCCGGCTGCCTTCATGACGTGGCCGATGACCCGGCCGGCCATCTTGGGGTCGGCGGCTCCCAGTTCGGCGATGGCGGCACGCACCAGGTCCCGAGTGGCCGCCTCGTCGAGCGTCTGCGGCTGCCAGCGCCCCAGGTACTCGATCTCCCAGGCCAGCTTCTCGGCCTGAGGGCGGCCGCGCTCTCCGGCCGCTTCGAACTCCAGGCGGGCCTTGTCCATCTTCTTGCAGTAGGCAGAGATCACCCGCCGGTAGAGAGCGTCGTCCACGTCTCCGCGGAAGCCCGGTTCGGTGCGGGCCCGCGCCACTTCGGTCTCCACCTGGCGGATGACATCCATCCGCCTCCGGTCGCGAGCCCTAATCGCTTCCTTCAATTCTGCGGCTAGTTCTTCGTGAATGGCCATGGCTCCCTCAGAGTACTCGCCGCGTCGCCGGGGTGGCCTTCCTGGGAAGCGCTTTCAGAAGAACGGTTGACGAGCATGCGCCTCCGCCCTATCTTGTGTACGGCTCGCTTGTGAACCACTTCACATACCACGCCTAGACACAGAGAAAAGAACCAGATCTTGATGACCCTCACCGTTACCGACTGGCGGGATACCGCCGCCTGCCGCGATTCCGAGCCCAACCTCTTCTTCCCCATCGGCTCCACCGGGCCCGCCGTAGACCAGATAGAGGCCGCCAAGGCCATCTGCGCCGAATGCGCCGTCCGCGAGGAATGCCTGACCTACGCCCTGGAGACCAACCAGGAGGCCGGGGTGTGGGGAGGCTACGCCGAGGACGAGCGTCGCCGGCTGCGCAAGCGCTGGCTCGCCGAGCGGCGCCGCCGGGCCAGCTAGGAGCCCCCATCCATCCCCCCGGGCCCACCCCGGGGTAGCTCACGCTTTGCCGAAGCCGACGTGCGTCGCCTTCTCGGCCTCGACGTCCACGTAAGCAATCTTGTCCACTACCAGGCCGTGGCGATGCCCGTCTTCGTCCACGATCCAGAGGAGCTTGTCGCCCTCCTCGACGGCGCGCTGGAAAGAGTTGATCACGTCTTCCGCGTCGGCCACGTCGAGATCGAGCTCCCGCGCCGTCATAGTCATCCCGATCCTCACCCGCATCCCCGCCTCCTCGGCTACTCGACGGTCAGCTCCGGGCGCCGCCGGACTCGAGGCCGGATACTCGCCAGGCGCTCGGCGATGGCGCCGAAAGCCTCCGCCGCCTCGGAGTCGGGGGCGGCCACGACGGCCGGCTCGCCTCGGTCGGCTCCGGCGCGCAGCTCCGGCACCAGGGGCACTTTCCCCAGCAACGGCACTCCCATCTCGTCGGCCAGAGCTTGGCCCCCTCCGGCCCCGAAGATCTCGTAGCGGCGCCCATCGTCGCCGGTGAACCACGACATGTTCTCGACCACTCCGGCCACCTCTTGCTCCATCTTCGTGGCCATGAGAGCGGCGCGCCGCGCCACTCGCTGCGCCGTGGGTTGCGGCGTAGTGACCACCACGGTCATGGCCCCGGGCACGAACTGCGACAAGGAGATGGGTACGTCCCCGGTGCCCGGAGGCAAGTCGAGGAGCAGGAACTCCGGCTCATCCCAGAAGACCTCATCCAGGAACTGCTCCAAAGCCTTGTGCAGCATGGGCCCCCGCCAGATCACGGCCTGGTCGGGAGGGACGAAGAAGTCCATGGAGATGACCCGGGCGCCGTGCGCCGCCGCCGGCACGATGAGGCCACCCACCACCGCCGGCGGCTCCTGGACTCCGAGCATCCGAGGAATGGAGAAGCCCCACACATCGGCATCGAGCACCGCCACGTCGTGCCCGGCCCGGGCCAGAGCGACGGCAGTGTTGGCCGTCACCGAGGACTTGCCCACCCCGCCCTTCCCGGAAGCGACGCTGATAACCCGGGTGCGCGAGCCGGGGCTTCCCGGGCGCGAGGGGCGGTCCGCCTTGAGGCGCTCGGCCAGGGCCTCCAAAGCGGCCGCATCCATAGGGCGCACTACTACCTCGGCCTCGACTGCTCCGGCCGCTCGCGCCGCGGCCGCCACCGCCGACTCGATGGCCCCGGGGGGCTCGACACCCTCGGGGAACGAGAGTTCTACCCGCACCGATCCGCCGGCCGCGGGGAAAACTGCGGTGATCAAGCCCAGCTGGTCGAGGCTACGGCGCAGCCGGGGCGAGGTCTGCTCCCCGACGGCGTGACGAACGGCATCCAGGTCCACAATGAGGCTCCTGAGGGGGGACGTGAGGGAGACTAGCGACGCCGTCCCCCCTACCCTCCGACCATGGCAGTAGCCGACTTCGATCGCGCCCTGGGTCGCCTCACCGGGGCCCTGGGCGACTCTACGCGGCGCGCCATCTACCTGACGGTCCGAGAGTCGGAGGAGCCCGTCACCGCCGCCCGCATCGCCGACCTATTCAGGATCCACCCCAACGTCGCTCGCCATCATCTCGACCGTCTGGTAGCCGACGGCTACCTCCGCGTCGCCGATCGATCGACCGAGCGTCCCGCCGGGGTGGGCCGGCCCCCGCGGGTCTTCGAAGCCACCGAGGCCGACATCTCCGTGGGCTACCCGGTCCGCCGCCACGATCTCCTGGCCGAACTCCTGGTGCGGGTGGTAGAGCGGGTCGCCCCGGAAGACGGGCCGCGCGTGGCCGAAGAGGTCGGGCGGGCCTACGGCGAGGAACTCGCCGCTGCCCTGGGGCTCCCCAGCGAGAAGGGGTTCGCCGCTGCCCTCGAGGCAGTGGCCCGCACCTTGACCGGCGCCGGTTTTGAGATGACCGCCGATCCCGCTTCGGGCCGGCTGCTCACCGACACCTGCCCCTTCGGGCGCACTGCTGCCGACCACCCCGAGGTGGTGTGCCGCCTCGACCTGGGAATCGTGAAAGGCCTCATGGCCGCCGCCGGCAGCCCGGCGGAGAAAGTGGTGATCACCCCTCGTCGACAGCCCGCCCGTCCCGGCACCACCCCCTGATCAGCTCGCCCGCCCCGGTTATTCTCCCCCCGCCCCCTGCACGGAGCTGATACCCCGATGGCCCCCGACCGCTTTCACGCCCGCCGGGAGATCGCCACGCCTCTGGGTCGACGCACCATCTTCCGCCTGGGAGCACTCGACACCCACCTCTCCCGCATCCCCTACTCGGTGCGGGTGCTCCTCGAGGGAGCGCTACGCCACCACGACGGGGTGGTCGTGGACGACGCCCAGGTGCTCGGCCTGGCCGGCTACGACGCCGCCGCCGTGCCCGAGGCCGAGGTCGCCTTCCGCCCCGGGCGGGTGGTGCTGCAGGACTTCACCGGGGTGCCGGCAGTGGCCGACCTGGCGGCGATGCGCTCGGCCATCGTCCGCCTCACCGGGAGCCCGCAGGCGGCCGAGCGGGTGAACCCCCTGGTCCCCGCCGATCTGGTCATCGACCACTCGGTGCAAGTCGACGCCTTCGCCTCCCCCCTGGCCCTCGATATCAACAGCCGGCACGAGTTCTCCCGCAACCAGGAGCGCTACCGCTTCCTCAAGTGGGGGCAAGGCGCTTTTCGGGGCCTGCGGGTCGTCCCCCCCGCTACGGGCATCGTCCACCAGGTGAACCTCGAGTACCTGGCGAGCGTCGTGTGGGACGACGGCGACACCCTGTATCCCGACACCTTGGTGGGCACCGACTCTCACACCACCATGGTCAACGGCCTCGGGGTGCTGGGCTGGGGAGTGGGCGGCATCGAGGCCGAAGCCGCCATGGTGGGCCAGCCGATCTCGATGCTGCTACCCGAAGTGGTAGGGGTGCGCCTCAGCGGGCGCCTTCCCGACGGCTCCACGGCGACCGACCTGGTACTGCGCGTCACCGAGGTCCTCCGCCGGCATGGAGTGGTGGGCCGCTTCGTGGAGTTTTGCGGCCCGGGCTTGGACGAGATGCCCGTGGCCGACCGGGCCACCATCGCCAACATGTGCCCGGAGTACGGCGCCACCGTCGGTTTCTTCCCAGTGGACGAGCAGACCCTGGCCTACCTCCGACTCACGGGACGCGCCGAGGCTCACCTCGAGGCCGTCGAGCAGTACTGCCGCCTGCAGGGTCTCTGGCGCGACCCTTCCGCCGAGCCCGTCTACAGCGAGCTGGTCGAAATCGACCTGAGCAGAGTCGTCCCTTCCCTGGCGGGGCCCCGCCGCCCGCAGGACCGGGTGGACCTCGACCGGGTGCAGGAGTCGTGGCGAGCCGAACTGGCGCAGTCCTTCAAAGCCGACCCGGCGAGACGAGCCGTGGTGGAGCACGACAGCTCCTCCTACGAGCTCACCCACGGGAGCGTGGTGATCGCCGCCATCACCTCCTGCACCAACACCTCCAACCCCGACGTCATGGTGGCCGCCGGGCTGGTGGCCCGCCGGGCGCGCCGGCGTGGGCTCGTCCCGCAGCCCTGGGTGAAGACCTCCTTTGCCCCCGGCTCCCGCGTGGTGACCCGCTACCTGGCCGAATCCGGCCTCCTGGAGGATCTCGAAGCCCTCGGCTTCCACGTGGTCGGCTACGGCTGTACCACCTGCATCGGGAACTCCGGCCCGCTCCCCGAGCCGGTGGCCGCCGCCGTTCGCGGTCACGACCTCGTGGCCGCCGCCGTGCTCTCGGGGAACCGCAACTTCGAGGGGCGCATCTCTCCGGACGTCCGCGCCAACTACCTGGCCTCGCCCCCTCTGGTGGTGGCTTACGCCCTTGCCGGGACGGTAGACCGGGATCTCACCCGCGAACCGCTGGGGCACGATGGGGAAGGCCGGCCGGTCTTCCTGCGCGACCTGTGGCCGAGCCGGGAGGAGATCACCGCGGTGGTGAGCGGATCGCTCTCCGCCGCTCAGTTCCGCGAGCAGTACGCCGCCGTCTTCACCGGTGCCGCCGAGTGGCAGCAGGTCGAGGCACCCTCCGGTGACCTCTACGCGTGGGAAGCGGACAGCACCTACATCCAGGAGCCTCCGTTCTTCGCCGGGCTCGCCGCCGAGCCCCGGCCGCTGGCTCCCATCCGTGGGGCCCGGGCCTTGCTCTCCCTGGGCGATTCGGTGACCACCGACCACATCAGCCCCGCCGGGTCCATCCATCCCGAGTCTCCCGCCGGCCGCTACCTGATCTCCCGGGGAGTGGCTCCCGCCGACTTCAACTCCTACGGGGCACGGCGGGGCAACGATCGGGTGATGGTGCGCGGCACCTTCGCCAACACCCGCATCCGCAACCGCCTGGCGCCGGGCACCGAAGGGGGCTTCACCACCGACTTCACCGACGGAGCGGTCAAGCCGGTGTTCCACGCCGCGGAGTCCTACCGCCGGGAGGGAATCCCCCTGGTCGTGCTCGCCGGAAAGGACTACGGCATGGGCTCCTCACGGGACTGGGCCGCCAAGGGGCCCCACCTGCTCGGGGTGCGGGCGGTGCTGGCCGAGTCCTTCGAGCGCATCCACCGTTCCAACCTGGTGATGATGGGGATCCTCCCCCTCACCTATCCCCAAGGGGCCACTGCCGCTTCTTTGGGTGTCGCGGGCACCGAGATCTTCGACATCGCCCTCGACGACGGCCTGCAGCCCCGTGCCTCCGTACCGGTCACCGCCCGCCGGGCCGACGGCACCGCGGTGGAGTTCGCTGCCACCGCCCGGGTGGACACTCCCGTCGAGGTGGAGTACCTGCGCCACGGTGGGATCCTGGCGATGGTGTTGCGCCGCTTGGCGGCGGATGCTGGGTAGCGCCTTCTGCCTGCCGCCGCCGGCGGGGCCCCAACGCGACCCCGGGTGCCCCGGCTCTCACCTACCCTCGGTGGGCAGCCGGCGCCCCCGACGGGCCGAGCCGTCACCACCCCCTTACCGCCGATATCCTTCCGGGCACCCTAAGGTTCCGCCGGCATGCCCCGAAACCAGGTTCTCCCCGCCCGCGGCTTGGGGCACGTTGCGCTCGCGATCTCGGCGGCGGCGCTGTGGCTGAGCGCCTGCGGCGCGGCCGGCCCGCAACTCACCTCCACCGCCGCCGTCCCGACTTCTTCCTCCTCGTCTCCCGCGGCGTCCGCCGCCACCTCCGCTGATCTGCCGCCCGCTCCGGCCTTCCGAGTGACGCTCTTCGACGGCGCGGAGTTCGATCTGGCGACGCATCTGAGTCGCGACGGACGACCGGTGGTGCTGAACCTGTGGGCGTCGTGGTGCCCGCCCTGCCGGGAGGAGATGCCCCATTTCGACGCTGCGGCGCGCCGCCATCCCGAGGTGCTGTTCCTCGGAGTAGCGGTCCAGGATGATCCCGAGGACGCCGCCGCCGCCGCCGGTGAGATGGGCATCACCTACCCGGTGGGCGCCGACGTCGACGGTACGGTCGCCGGAGCCTTCCCCTATCCCGGGCTGCCCACCACCTTCCTGATCGGCACCGACGGCCTCCTCATCGGCGCGGTCTACGGGGGCCTGGGGCCCGAGGACATCGAGGACCTGATCGCCCGCTACCTGCAGGGCTGACCCCTCGCTCAGACACCGGCGCAGCCGCGGCGCTGCAGCACCCGGCGCAGGGCGGCCAGGATCTCCGGGTCGTAGTCGTAGGCCACCCCGCGATGCAGCACCTCGAGGGCGTCGGCCGGTTCCATGCCACCCCCTACGGCGTAGTCGTAGGCGGTGGCCACCTTGACCACCTTGCTCGCGCGGGCCAGGCCCGGGTCGCGGGCCTCCCCCGGCCGGCGGTAGGGGCGCGGCGACTCGGCCACCACGGCGGCCACCGGCTGCAAGGTGGGCGCCTCGGCGATGATCGTCGCGCTCCACCGGGCTAGATCGGTTGTGGTGTAGCCCCCACCGGCCGTCAAAGTGGGGCCACCCAGGGCCACCCGTCCGATATCGGCCAGGAGGGCGGCATCTTCGGCACGGCGGATCTCCCGCGGCGTGAAACCCAGCTCCGCTCCGATCGCCACCGCCATGTCGGCCGAGCGGGCCGCGTGGCCCGGCAGCGAGAAACCGCCGGCCTCCGGCACCCGGCCCAGGGCGCGTATGGTCTGACGGTGGGTGGCCGCCGCGGTCGCCAGGCGATTGGAGGCCAGGTAGACGAACCCGTAAGGCAGCCCGGCGAGGAGCAGCGCCCACGGTCCCAGGGCGGTGGCGGTGAACCCGTAGAGACAGCCGATGGCCGCCAGCATCAGGTAGACGGGCCACTCCCGCAGCGCGGTGCGCCAGATCAGGCCGGCCGAGAAACGGCGGCGGGCTTCGGTCCACCCGGTGCGCGCCGCCGCCGAGGCCAGGTACCAGGCGGCGGTAGGGAGCAGGAGGATCGCCAGGCGCACCCAGGCGTTGCCCTGGTGCGGCACCACGGTGTCCGTCGCCCAGAACACGAGCAGGAAGGCAGCCGACCCGATCGCCTCCCCCGCCAGCACGTCGGCCGAGCGGCGGTCCCCGAAGCGCAACCGGGCGACCAGCCAACCCAGCGGCAGGCCCAAAGCCGCGCCCCAGGCGAGCGGCGGAAGGGAGTGCCCTACGGCAACGGCGGCGGCCACCGCCGGCCCGCCCGGTTGCAGGCGTCCTTCGGCGGCGCGCAGCGGCACCGCATGAGCCAAGGTGAAAGCACCGGCGACCAGCAGCGCGGGCAGGACCTCACCGCGAGCCACAGCCAGGCCCAATCCCGCCAGGGCCGCCGCCGTCGGAAGCACCGTGCGCCAGGAGAATCGCTCAGGCACGGAGGGCTCGCTCCTTCACCAGACGGGCCACCTCGGCGGAGCTGGCATCGTCGGGGGGCCCGTACACCTCCCCTCGCCGGCCGATCCCGGCGATCAGGGCTTCCACCACATCGGCGCCGAAGACCTCCGCATCGGCCCGCAACTGGGCGAACGCGTGCTCCTGGGTGACCGCGGCCCGGTAGGAGCGGGTGCTGGTCATGGCATCGAAGGCATCGGCCGCGGCCAGCAGCCGCGCTTCGCGTGAGCCGCGGCCCCCGGCGGCCACCCGGTGGTATTCGTCGATGATCCGCAGGACCGGCGCCAGCACTTCGATATCGGCGAGGAGGTTCTCCACCACCCGCATGTGGCGCACCACGGCGCGCTCGTCGTCGGCCGTCAGGGGCTCGGCCTTACGCAGCAACGAGGCCGGGACGGCCAGCTTGCCCACGTCGTGCAGGAGCGCCGCCGACTGCAGCCGTTCGATCCGCTCCGGCCCCAGTTCCAGTTCCCGGCCGGCCAGGGTCACGAAGTGGGTCACCCGGTCGGTGTGCCCCCGGGTATAGGGGTCGAGGGCCTCGATGGCCTTGACGAAGCCGTGGACGGTGTCGAGATGGGCCCGCCGCAGCCGGGCATAGGAGGCGAAGCCGAAGTGGCCTCCCACGAAGGTGAGGCCCATCAGCGGCAGCACCACCGGGCCTGCCAGCAGGTAGGCCACCCCGCAGAGGCTGCCGAACACAGCGAGCAGGGTCATGGCCAGGTGGTTGCTGAGCAGTGCCGACCAGGGTTGCACGGGACGCTGCGGGTAGAGGCGGCGGGTCATGAAGGCAACCAGGCGGAAGTTCACCCAGTCATGCAGCAGCGCCGCCGGGACAGCCGCAGCCAGGACGCGCGGCAGGTCCCCCCGGGTGAGAGGCCCCGGGGGCAGCAGCAACGCGAGGAGGCCCAGGCCCACCGTTGAGGACAGCACCAACTGGCCGAAATTGGCTACCGGAAGCGTCCAGCGTCGCCGCGCCAGATACGACGGGTGCGCTACTGCCAGGCTGGCCATGACCGCTACGGCCAGTACCCCGCTCTCGCGCCCCAGCACCACCACGGTTCCGAACGCAACTGCCACCGCAGAACTGATCAGCAGTCGGTCACTTACCTCGACTGCGGAGTACTCCAGGGCAACGTAAGCCGCCGCGAGGAGGGCCCACAGCCACAGCGGACGGGGCAGTGACTGGTGGAGGGCGAGCAAGCCCAGCGCCACCGCGCCGGTGGCGCCCAAGACCACCGCGGGGAGGGTGGTTCGGTCCCGTGCTCTTGGTCTCATGCTGGGTAGCGGGCGCCCGGGTCCCGGCCTAACCGATCCTCCAGTTCACAGAAGGATCGGCAGGCTCTTCATCGGCCTCTCGTCGGTTGCACGTTCGACCTTCCGGCTCACCTACCGACCCCCTTCTTCGAGGCTCGACGCCGGTGCTAGTCCGGCGGCGGCGCTCCGCTTCGCTCTTCTATGGGGAATCAGTCCGTAGGTTGACCCGGGCGGCCCGTCTCCGGAACGGCCGGCCGTGCGAGAGAAGCATCGGCAGGTTGCCCTGCGACCTTCACCCCTCTTGGGTCGACCATCCCTGCTACCCGGCCGGCACGGGGCCGGCCACGGCCACTGTACCCCGCCGGGTGGGGTCGCTCCGGCAAAGTGAGCAGGCGCGACGAGGAGGATGACAGACCGTTGCCGCGATGACTACGCTATGTGGTGGGGTTGTGTCGGGGAAGGCGGAGGCATGGACTACCGGGAACTCGAGGAGACTCTCGCCCGCCTGCCTTCGGTCAACGCGGTGCGGGTAGCCGGCGACCGCAGCCGGGTGCGCGAGGTCCACGTGCTGGCCGCACCCGACAAGGCAGCCAAACAGGTCGTGCGTGACGTCCAGACCCTGGCCCTGGCCCGCTTCGGTATCGACCTCGACCGCCGCATCATCTCGGTGGTCCAGATCGGCCCCGACCGCATCCGCCCCGAGGAGGATCGCCCTGCCATCCTCGGCGTCCACGAGATCCCCGAGGGGGCCCGCACCACCGTGGCCGTCTCCCTGCGTTGGCACGGGGAGGAGTACACCGGCACCGCCACCGGCCCCGCCGCCGCCTCGGCCCGGCTGCGCCTGGTGGGCGAGGCGGCCCTGCGGGCAGTGGAGCGCATCGTCGGCGACGAGGCGCTCGCCCTCGACGCCGTCGGTGCCCCGGCAGTGGGCATGCGCCGGGTGATCGTCGTGGTGGTGCTCAGCACCGGGCCGCGAGGAGAGGCGGTCGTCGTCGGCTCCGCCCTCAGCCAGGGGGATGATGCTGAGGCTACGGTCCGCGCCGTGCTCGATGCCCTGAACCGGCGCATCGTCCGGCCCGACTGAGTTCGCTACCGTGCGCCGCAGATGGCGGCCACGGATTCCCCCTCGCCTCTTCGAGTCTCTGCCGTGCGCACGACCGCCGCGGTGGCGGTTACCCCGCACTACCTGGCCACGGCGGCGGCCCTCGACATCATGGCCGCCGGGGGCAATGCCGCCGATGCCGCCATTGCCGCCAACGCCGTGCAGGGCATGGTGGACCCCGCCACCTGCGGGCCGGGCGGAGATCTCTTCGCGCTGGTACACCGGCCGGGCACCGCCGCTCCCGAGGCGCTGAACGCCTCGGGCCGGGGAGGCTCCGGCCTCGACCCCGCCGCCCTGAGAGCCGCCGGCCACCGCTCGATCCCGGGGCGCTCCCCGGCCGCGGTCACCGCCCCGGGATGCGTCGACGGCTGGCTGGCGTTGGCGGGCCGCTACGGCACCCGGCCCCTCGCCGCCCTGCTGGCACCGGCCGTTCACCTCGGGGAGGAAGGCTTCCCCGTCTCGGCAGAATTGGCCGACGCCCTCGAGCGGCTGCACCCGTTGATCTCCTCCCAGGCCTCTGCCGACGAGCTGTATCCCGGGGGACGCCCACCCAGAGCCGGCGAACTGCTACGCCGTCCCCGGCTTGCCGCCACCCTGCGAGCGGTGGCCGCTGCCGGGCGGGAGGCCGCGTACGCCGGGCCGGTGGGAGCCGCCATCTGTGCCGCCACCGACGGCATCCTCGGCCCCGCCGACCTGTCCCGCGAGCACGCCTCCTGGGTCGACCCCATCGGCATCGACGTCTTCGCCCATCGGCTGTGGACCATTCCCCCCAACAGCCAGGGCTATCTGACCGGGGCGGCGGCCTGGCTGTTGGAGCAGTGGGCCCCCGACCCGGATCCGGCTTCTCCCGGCTTCCACCACGGGGTGATCGAGTGTTACCGAGCCGTGGCCCCCGAGGCCGACGACCTGGTCGCCGATCCCGACTACCTGCCCCTGCCGGCGGCTTGCCTGCTCGACCCGGAGAGGTTGCGGCCCCGGCTGGCCACGCTGCACTCGGACCACGCCGCGCCCCGCCCCATCTCCCGGCCCGAGCCCGCTGATACCGCCTACCTGGCCTTCCTCGATGCCGCCGGCATGGGGGTGTCGCTGATCCAGTCGAACTACACGGGAATCGGCAGCGGGCTGTCAGCCGGCGGGAGCGGCATCTGGCTGCACAACCGCGGTGCCGGCTTCTGCCTCCGGCCGGGGCACCCCAACGAGGCCGCCCCGGGCAAGCGGCCCCGGCATACCCTATCTCCGACGCTGTGGACCCGCCGGGGAGACCTGGCCCTGCTGCTGGGCACGCGGGGTGGTTACCAGCAGCCCCAGTACCTGCTGCAGATGGCGGCCCTGATGTTCGTGGCCGGCCTCGACCCGGAGGCCGCCCAAGCCCGGCCGCGATGGCACATCGAGCAGGCTCCCGCCGACGGGAGCTCAGCCCTCGTCGTGGAATCCCGGATGCCGGAAGATCTCGTCGCCGGGCTTGTCCGCCGGGGGCACACGGTGACCCCGGGCCCGGCTCTCTCCCCCGGATGGGGCCCGGTCTCGGTCATCGCCGTCGCGCCGGACGGTACCCGCGCCGCTGCCGCCGACCCGCGAGCTTCGACGGCGCAAGCCGCCACCCACTGACGGCCGCACCACAGCGGGGTCGCCCGTCCGGCCCGGGGCGGCCGGAGCCAAGGCCAACTGCCGCAGTGCCTCCTCGGCCCGCAGCCGCGAGACCCTTCCCAGCCAGGCGAAACCGATGGCAGCGGCCAGCAGCACCGAGGCCGCCACCACGCCGGCGATCCATCCCTTCGAGCCCCCCGGGATGGCCCCCGACTCGTCGAAGAGCGCCTGGCGCCAGCCCTCGTCGAGCGCCGCCAGGCGTTCTCCGTCGGGGGCGGCCAGGAAGGAGGTGCCCTCCACGCCGACGATGTACGCCGTGAAGTCCCCGGCTCCGCCGTAGCCGTACTCCGGCCGCCACAGGACCGGGTCGGCCAGCGTGCTGACGCTCCACGGGAAGGGAGGCCAGGGCTCGCGCAGCCCGATCTGCTGGCGCAGAAAGATGTTGTGGATCGCCTCGGTGGTGCCGGCCACGCGGCCCAAGTACCAACCGGTCACGTCGTCGGCAAAGGGCTGCGGGTACTCTCCCCCGCCGGTGCGCCACAGGGCCACGTGGATCAAGCCGGCCTCGCCGGCGGCCCGCAGGTAGCGTGGCAGCCAGGCGGACACCGCCACCACCCCCTGCTCGCCGAAGGCCACGGCGCGCAGCGGGATGCTGGTGTCCCAGCCCAGGGCAGCGGCATCGATGGCGATCTCATCGGCGAACAAGCACACCTCTGCCCCTTCGAGAGAGGTGATCTCGGCGCCGAGCCACTCGACCACCTGAGAGAACTCACCGGCGAAGCGCTCGGTCATCTCCCGGTTCAGGCCGGCGCCGCGCACCATCACCGCCCCGGTTGGAGCGCTGGTGTCGAATGCGGTCTCGGGGAAGACGGCGGTGCAGCCGGCAGCCTGCTGGGCCCCGGCCGAAGCCCCCGGCAGCACCCCGGCGAGCACCACCAGGAAGAGCAGGGGGATGAGGGACTTCCGCATCTCGTTCTCCGGCAAGTGGGGGCCGTCATGGTACCGGGCCGGCCCCGGTCGGCAGGCGAGCCCCGGTACACTCGCGGGCGGAGGCTCTCATGAGACGACTGCTTGGCTTCGTGGTGCTCCTAGGGGTTCTCGCCGCGCTGGCCGTCCTGGCCGACCGGCTGCGCCGCCGCTTGAGCACCCCCATCCGGTTGGGCGGCCCCGGGCCCGAGGAGGCCGCTCCTCAGCCGACACGGGAGGAGCCGCCCTCCGCCGACGACCTCGCTGAGGTTTGGGGCATCGGCCCCGTCTACCGCGGCCGCCTAGCCGAGGCGGGCATTACCACCTTCGCCGCCCTGGCTGCAGCCGAGCCGGCCTTAGTGGTGGCGGCTACCGGCGTCCCCGAACAGCGCGCCGCCCACTGGATCGCCCAAGCGGCCGCTCTCGGCTCCCGCTGATCCCGGTGCCCTACCTGACTGCTCCGGAGGACCTGGCGACGCTGCTGCCGGGCGAGCCCCCTTACCGGGTGCGCCAGTTGCGGGAGTGGCTCTATCGCTCGCCGGTGCCGGCCGCGGCCGACATGACCAACCTGCCCATCGCTGTGCGCTCCCGGCTCGAGCCGCTGTGGCCCTTCACCATCGAAGCCGAGCAGGAGGGCGACGGAGGGCGCACCATCAAATGGCTCATGCGCGCCTCCGACGGTGCCTCCTTCGAGGCGGTGCTCATGGCCTACCCGCGCCGCACCACCCTCTGCCTCTCCAGCCAGGCCGGATGTGCCATGGGATGCACCTTCTGCGCTACCGGGCAGTTCGGCTTCGAGCGGCACCTCCAGGCCGGTGAGATGGTCGCCCAGGCGGCCTACGCCGCCGCCCGCCTGCGGGCCCGCCCCCTCCCCGGGAGCCCGGGGCGCCTGGGCAACATCGTCTTCATGGGCATGGGCGAGCCCCTGGCCAACTACGAGAACTTGCGTGAGGCCCTGCGCCGCCTCATCGAGGGCATGGGCCTCTCAGGCCGGGCGATCACCGTGTCCACCGTGGGGGTAGTACCGGGGATCCATCGCCTCGCCGCCGAACCCTGGCCGGTCACGCTGGCCCTCAGCCTGCACGCGGCCGACGACGACACCCGAGCCTCCCTGGTGCCTCTCAACCGTCGCTACCCCATCGACGAGCTGATCGC
>JAFGCH010000079.1 GCA_016932695.1 Acidimicrobiia bacterium
CGCGGCAGCGGATCGCGCTCCATCCAGGCCGCCACCTCCTCATCGGGGCGGTACTTGCCCGGGTCGGCCCGGGAGTGCCCCTTGTGCCGATAGGTGAGGGCTTCGACCAGTGAGGGCCCCTCGCCGCGGCGGGCCCGGTCGATGGTCTTCACGGCGATCTCGTAGACGGCGTCCGCGTCGTTGCCGTCCACGATGATGCGCTCGAGGCCGTAAGCCGCCGCCCGATCGGCGGCGGGGTACTGCACGGGGATGACGGCCGAGATCGGGGTGTACTCCATGTAGAGGTTGTTCTCGCAGACGAACACCACCGGGAGCTTCCAGACGGCCGCCAGGTTCACCGCCTCGTGGAAAGTGCCGATGTTGGTGGTGCCGTCGCCGAAGAAGCACACCGACACCTGGCCCGTGTGGCGCAGCGCCCCGGCCCAGGCGGCGCCCACGGCCACCGGCAGGTGGGCGCCGACGATGGCGTAGGAGCCCATGGCGCCCTTGGGGATGTCGGTGATGTGCATGGAGCCGCCCTTGCCCCGGCAGCACCCTATGTCGCGCTGGGCGCACTCGCCCAGGATGGCGGCCATGGACATGCCCCGGAGCAGCATGTGGTTGTGCCCTCGATAGGTGGCGAAGGACATGTCGTCGGGGCGCATGGCGGCGGCGAAACCAGAGGCCACTGCCTCCTGGCCCAGCCCGAGGTGGGTGGTGCCCTGAACCAGGCCTTCCATGAAGAGGTCGTAGGCCCGTTTCTCCAGGCCGCGGGTGCGCAGCATCCCCTGGTAGAGGAGAAGGCGGGCGGCCTCGGTGATCTCAACGGTGCCGGTAGGCGGCGACATCAAGCGACACTCCCTCCGATGCTCGAACGGAGAAGCCCCGCCGAGGGACGACCGAACGATCCTCTGGCGAGGGCTCGGGCGGCGGGCCCGGGATCGCGCCCGGTACCCGGGGCGCTGCTCTCAGGCATGGGCAGGGGCGCCTCCGTGGTGGTAGTGTTCCAATCGATTATCGAGGATAGCCGTCCGCGACGGAGCCATGGGAGGCGATTCCCGAGTGACACCGTCTTTGTCTTCCCGGCCGGGTCGGGTTGGCCCCGAGCTCGGCCCGGTGGTAGCCGCGCCCGGCGGCCGGGCGTCGGGCGTGGGAGCTTCCCACGGCATCGGGGGAGAACGCTAGCCGTGGCAAGCGTCGTGCTCCTCGGGACCCTCGACACCAAGGGGCAGGAGTACGACTTCCTTCGGGGCCGACTGCGCGCCGCGGGCTGTGAGGTGATCGTCGTGGACGCCGGTGTGCTGGGCCCGACCCGGGTTGCCGTCGACATAAGCGCCGATGAGGTGGCGCTGGCGGCGGGGAAGGACCGCGACGATCTGGCCAGCGCCGGCGACCGTGGGGCGGCGGTGGCGGCCATGGCCGAAGGGGCGGCTGCGGTGCTGCAGCGCCTCTATATCGAAGGGCGCCTCCACGGGGTGCTCGGCCTGGGCGGTTCCGGGGGCTCTTCTCTCTTCGGTCGTGCCGTGCGCGACCTGCCGCTCGGGGTGCCGAAGCTGCTGGTCTCAACGGTGGCTTCGGGGAACACCCGGGCCTACGTGGGCACCTCAGACCTGGCCATGATGTACGCCGTAGTGGACATCGCCGGCATCAATGCCATCTCGGAGCGGATCCTGGGGAATGCCGCCGCCGCTATGGCGGGTATGGCCCGCCACCACGAATACTTCGTGCCCCAGCCGGCGGGCCGGCCCATGCTGGCCGCCACCATGTTCGGTAACACCACCCCTTGTGTCTCCACTGCCCGGGAGTGGCTGGAAGACCGGGGGTACGAGGTGCTGGTCTTCCATGCCACCGGCTCTGGGGGCATGGCTATGGAGGCGCTGATGGAGGCCGGCTACATCACCGGGGTCCTCGACGTCACCGCCGCCGAACTGGCCGACGACCTGGTCGGCGGCCTCTGCTCTGCGGGACCGCGCCGTATGGAGACCGCGGGGAGGCTCGGCCTGCCGCAGGTGGTGTCGCTGGGCGCCCTGGACATGGTCAACTTCGGGCCTCCGGGGACGGTGCCTCTGGAGTACCGGCAGCGCAATCTGTACCGGCACAACCCGGCGGTCACCCTCATGCGTACCTCGCCCGAGGAGTGCGCCCAGCTGGGAAGGCTGATCGCCGAGAAGCTGAACCGGGCCACGGGCCCGCTCACGGTGTTCATCCCACGGCGGGGCCTGTCGGCGATGGGCGTGGAGGGTGGGGTGTTCCACGACCCCGTTGCCGACGAGGCCCTCATCGACGGCCTCAAGGCCGGCCTCGACCCCAGCGTCGAGATCTTCGAGATGGACACTCACATCAACGACCCTGCCTTCGCCACGGCGATGGCGGCTCGCCTGCACCGGCACTATCAGGCGTGGGCCCGCCGGGGGAGGCTCGAGGAGGAGGGAGCGTCAGCGGAGCTCAAGGAGGCAGCAGCTCAAGAAGGCAGCGCGGCTGCGCGTTGAAGGGTTCGCCGGGCCGTAGGACACGGCCGAGGGCAACGAGGCGCCGAGGAAAGGAGCCGGTCGGAATGGCCGACACGAGCAAGGTAGTGAAGCAGTTCCTGGGGGACGACAAGTTCCCCGTCAAGTGGGACAGCGAAGCCGAGAAGCTGCTGTTCTGGGTCTACGACGATCTGCACTGCCCGCACCCGCTCTCGCCGATGTATTTCGACATCGGCGGGTGGTGGCTCACCTGCGACCACATGTTCCGCCGCTTCGGCACGCCGTTCGCTGCGGACTGGATCGCCAAGAACATCAACGGCTACCTGTACACCGCCGTGCCGCTGGCCGACGCCGACGTTCTGGTCGACGGCGAGGAGTACGGCAACGTGTACCGGGCCCGCGTGCCCAAGGCCGATCCCGGCTACGCCTCGAAGATCGGCCCCTACCTAGGGGCGGTCCTCCCGGTATACGGCCGTGAGTTCGACGGCTGGTGGCGCAACCGCCTGGTCCCCGAGATCAAGCGGAACTTCGAGTACCTCGAGAGCAAGATCGACGACTGGGAGAGCATCGACCTCTACGAGTGGGCCACCATCCTCGAGGACGCGATGGACATCCACGATCGCCATTGGAAGATCCACTGGATGCTCAACTTCGCCCAGTTCTCCGGGACCACCGGCCTGGCGGCCGTGGTGCAAGAGGCGCGCGGCGAGGTGGACAACGTCCTCCTCGGCCGGCTGCAGAACTCGGCCAAGGACCGCAACTGGGACCGCATCGAGGCTCTGTGGAAGATGAAGGAGGAGATCAAGGGCGACGCCACCTTGATCGAGGCCTTCAAGGCGGAGAGCGGCAGCGCGGTCATGGCCGCTCTGGAGAAGACCGAGCGCGGGCGCAAGTTCATCGCCGAGCACATCCGTCCCTACCAGCGTGAGTTCGGCTGGGCGGCAGTATGGGTGCACGAATTCACCTTCCCCACCCAGTTCGAGGACCCCTCGCCGTTCCTGGAAACGGTCAAGGGCTATATCGAAAGCGACTACGACTACCCGTCACACGTCAAGGAGCTGGCCGACGACATCAAGAAGGCCTGCGCCGAACTGGTGGAAGGCCTGGAGGGCGGGGCCAAGGCCAAGGTCGAGGCGGCCAACGCCATCAACCTGAAGATGGCCCCGCTGACCCCGGACCACCACTTCTACATCGACCAGAGCACCAACGCCCACTTGCGCTTGGTACTCATCTGCATCGGGAAGAAGCTGGTTCAGGCCGGCCTGCTCGACGATCCCGAGGACGTCATGTACCTGCGGTACAACGAGCTGCGCTACCTGATCGGCGATCCGACCTTCCCGGCCAAGGAGACGGTGGCCAAGGCGCGTGCGGCGTACAAGGAAGCCGAGAAGATCCTGCCGCGAGGCTGGCTCGGCACCGCTACCGAGGCGCAGCTGGCCATGCCGTACCTGGGCCTCTGGGGCTTCCCGGACAAGCTCTACATCGAGCAGGCGGAAGCTCTGGATCAGGTGCAGGGCCTGGCGGCGTCTCCCGGCGTGGTCGAAGGTGTTGCCAAGGTGGTCATGACCATCGACGAGTTCGACAAGGTCGAGAAGGGCGACATCCTGGTCTGCCAAATGACCAACCCGGCCTGGGTGACTCTGTTCACCAAGATCATCGGCCTGGTCACCGATGCCGGCGGCCCGGTGTCGCACCCCGGAGTGCTGAGCCGTGAGTTCGGCATCCCAGCGGTGGTCGGCTCGAGCGTCGGCACCCAGCGGATCAAGGACGGCGACCGGATCCGGGTGAACGGTTCCACCGGCCTCGTCGAGATCCTGTCCAAGTAGAGCATCAGCGAGGAGATATGACCCAGGCACACCGCGTGGATTCGGAGCCCGAGCCCGAGCCCGTCGCCCGTCAGGTGCTTTCGGCACGGGTGAAGGATCGGATCCTGCAGTGGATCCTGGAAGGAGAGCTGGCCCCCGGGTCTCGCATAGTCGAGACCCGGGTGGCCCGCCGCCTGGGGACCAGCCAGGCGCCGGTGCGCGAGGCACTGCGCGACCTGGCCACCCTGGGCTTCGTAGAGATCCGCCCGTATCAGGGGTCCCGGGTGCGCCGGCCGAGCGCGCGCGAGCTACGCGAAGCCATCGTGGTGCGCGGGGAACTCGAAGCGCTGGCCGGGCGCCTGGCCGCCTCCCGGATCGGCGACGCCTGCCTGCAGCGCCTGGAGAGCCTGATGGCCGGCATGGCGGCGGCGGCGGAGTGCAACGACCCGCACGAACAAGCTTTGCTGAACACCGAGTTCCACGCCGCCATCGTGGAGGTGGCGGCGAACCGGTCCCTCGAGCGTCTCTGGCGGATGCTCGAGCCTTACGGCCGCACCTATGTGACTGCCTCCATGCCCGGTATCGACCTGCGCTGGCTGGGGGAGCGGCACATCACCATCGTCGAAGCCCTCCGGGCACACGATCCCGAGGCGGCGGCGGCAGCCCTGAGAGAACATGCGGTGGAGGCATCTCGTCTGATCGCAGGTCTTCCCGATGACGGTGAGCCTTCCGGGGGCGGCTCACCGGCGACCGATTGACCCCAACGAAGCAAGGAGTGCGAATGGCCCAGCTATCGGAGCAGATGTCGGCCGGACCGGCCAGGATCCGCGTCGACGTCGTCGGACGTGATATCCCCGAACACGTCCTGGAGAACATGGATTTCCTGAACTATCGCCTGGCCGATGTACGGCTGGAGCCGGTGACCCTCGCTGACCCCGATTTGGTGTGGGACCGTGACGCCGCGACCAAGTCGGTCCGCTTCGACGGCCGGGTGTTGCACTTCGACGGCGATTGGGCCGCCGGCCCGCTGCAGAAGTCGATGGTGGCGCTGCTCGCCCTGCGCCTGGAAGAGCACGGCCTGCACCCGTTCCACTCCTCCGCCGTGCTGTATCGGGGCAAGGGAGTCCTTTTCCTCGGCGGGGAGTCCAACCACGGCAAGAGCATGAGCCAGATCGAGGCTTGCCGTCGCGGCGGCAAGCTGATCTCCACGGAGACGACCGTCATCGACGACGACGGGGTTGCCGTAGCCGGGTCGAAGACGGTGTTCTTGAAGTCCCGGGCCAAAGGAACCGAGCGGGCCGACAAGGCCTCCCCCGAGGCCGGGGCGGCCAAGTTCTTCGGCGATATGCCCACCTGGGAGGAGCACCTGGAGCCGGCGAACATGGACGTGGTGGTCGTTCCCTCCATCGACGGCAACTATGCCCCGGGGACGGTGGAGATGATCCCCTTCGAGCGGCAGTTCCAGACGCTGCACTCCTTGCAGAACTACCTCCACCTCAACGAGCTGCTGGCGGCGGGCTGGCCGATGCCGCTCATGGACAGCGACGAACTGCGCCTGCGACGGGCGGCCTTCTTGGAGAGGTTCTGCACCCGCCCCTACTTCCTCATCCGCGCCGCGACGCCGCAGGTGCTCATGGACGAAGCGGACAAGGTGATCTGACATGCAAGCGTTTCAGTACGCCCGGCCGGAGTCGGTGGCCGAGGCGCTGGCGATCCTGGCCGCGCATGGGCCCGGCGCTCGGATCCTGGCCGGCGGCACCGACCTCGTCATCGGGATGCGCAACGGGGAGATCCGCCCCACGGTGGTGATCGACCTCAAGCGGATAGCGGAGTTGAGCGCCGCTTTGCAGGTCGAAGACGGGCACTTGCGCCTCGGGGCAACCACGGTCATGCGGCAGGTGGAGCGGAGTCCGGAGGTACTGCGCTACTTCCCGGCGCTGGCGGAAGCGGCCGGCTGGGTGGGCTCGGTGCAGATTCGCAATCGCGCCACCATCGTGGGGAACATCTGCAATGCCTCCCCGGCCGCCGACACCGCCCCGCCCCTTTTGGTCTACGGGGCAGTGGTGCTGACGGCGAGCCCGTCCGGCGAGCGGCGCCTTCCGATCGACGACCTCTTCGTTCGCTCCGGGGTCACCACGCTGCAGCCCGGCGAGTTGGTGACCGGGATCGACCTGCCTCTGCCGGTCAAGCCCATGGGGTCGGCCTACACCAGGCTGACCCGGCGCCGCGGCACCGACCTGGCCTCGATCACCCTGTGCGTTGGGGTAGATGAGGCCGGGGTCACCCGCCTCTCTTACGGCAGCGTGGGGCCGCGTCCGGTCCTGGTGGTCGACGAGACCGGCACCTTGGCAGACCCGCAGGCCCCCGATGCGGCCAAGGCCCCCATCCTGGAGGAGATGCTGGCCGGCGCCAGTCCCTCCCCGCGCTCCATGCGCGCCGGGCCCGAATACCGGCTGGCCATGCTGCGGGTGCTCGGGCGGCGCGCTCTGCAGACTGCGATCGAACGACTGGCGAAGGGAATGGCCCGATGAGCGACCGCTTTCCCCTTGATCTCACGGTAAACGGGCAGCGCTACCAGGTGGAGGTGCCCGTGTACCACACCCTCCTCGACTTCCTGCGCGACGACCTGGGCCTCACCGGCACCAAAGAGTGCTGTGTGGTAGGCGAGTGCGGGGCCTGCACCGTCATCGTCGACGGGCGCACCGTGAACTCCTGCCTGATGCTGGCGGTGGAGGCCGACGGATGCGAGGTGATCACCGTCGAAGGCTTGGCCGTCGACGGCAAGCCCAACGCTCTGCAGCGCGCTTTCCTGGAGCACGGCTCTGCCCAGTGCGGCTTCTGCATCCCGGGCCAGCTGATGTCGGCTCAGGCTTTGCTGATGGAGAACCCGCACCCCAAGGCGGAGGACGTGCACGAGGCTCTGGCCGGCAACCTGTGCCGCTGCGCCGGCTACGAGCAGATCACCGAGGCGGTGCTGGCCGCCGCCGAGGAGGTGGCGCCATGAACGCGAAGGTAGTGGGAGCCTCTGTGGCACGGGTGGGGGGCGAGGCCCGGGTGACCGGTGCCCAGGAGTACACCGCCGACCTCAAGCTCTTCGACATGACGCACGCCAAGCTGGTCACCCTGGACATCGCTCGGGCGCGGCTGATCTCCATCGACAAGACCGCGGCCGAGGCCCTCCCCGGGGTGCTCACGGTGATGACCGCCGAGGATCTCCCTCAGCCGGTGCCTCGGTTCGGCCCTCATGTCGACGACCGGCCCGTGCTGGCGGTAGGCCAGGTGAACTACCACGGCGAACCCGTGGCCATCGTCGTTGCCGAGACGCCGGAAGTGGCCGAGGAGGCAGTTCGCCGGGTGAAGGTGGAGTACGAGGAGCTTCCGGCTGTAGTGACGGTGGATGCCGCCCTGGCGCCCGGAGCCATCCTGGTGCAGGACCCTTCACTACGCCGTGCCGGTGACCCGCTGGCCGATACGAACAAGTTCTCCGAATACCACTTCGGCTGGGGCAACGTCGAGGCTGCCGCCTCGGAAGCCGACCTGATCGTTGAAAACACCTACGAGTACCCGATGGTGACTCAGTTCGCTATCGAGCCGCACGCCTGTGTGGCGGCACCGGACGGCGATGGGCTCGTGATGTGGACCACCATCCAGCATCCCTATCAGCTGCAGAGGATCCTCGCCAAGATCTTCAAGCTGCCTCTGGCGAAAGTGCGGGTCTACTCGCCCGATCCCGGCGGCGGGTTCGGCGGCAAGCAGTGGCCCCATGTACAACCCGCGGTGGCCTTCGCCGCTCTGCGGACGGGGCGGCCGGTGCGGTTGGTGCTCACCCTGGAGGAGAGCTTCCAGGCGGTGCGCCGGACCTCGGCCAAGGTGCGGTACCGCACGGGGTTCCGGTCCGATGGCACGCTCCTGTTCGAAGATGTGGACAGCAGCTTCCTGGTGGGGGCTTACGCCGACATCGCCGACCGGGTGGTCACCAAGGGCAACTGGCTGGCGGCGGGCCCCTATCGGGTGCCGACCGTGCGCATCATCGCTCGCGGGGTGTTGTCGAACACGCCGGCGGCCACCGCCATGCGCGGCTTCGGCATCCCCGAGACGGCTTGGGCTCGGGAGATGAACCTCGACGAGGGCGCGCTCGCCCTCGGCATCGACCGTGTCGAGATCCGGTTGCGCAACCTGGCTCGCTACGGCGAGGAGTTTGTGCCGGGAGAGACCCCCGCCGACGGCCGCTGGGAGCAGACGGTGCGCCGGGCCGCCGAGCTGATCGACTGGGGCGAGCCCCTGCCCGCAGGACGCGGCCGCGGCCTGGCGGTGGGGTGCAAGTCGGGGCCGACCACGGGCATCTCCTACGCCACGGTACGGCTGCTTGCCGACGGCAGCGCCATCCTGCTGTGCGGGGTCTCCGACATGGGTCAGGGAGCCCGCACGGTGTTTGCCCAGATTGTCTCCGACGAGCTGGGTGTCCCCATGGAGCGCATCGAAGTGGTGAGCGGGGACACGGCGGTGGTGCCCTTCACCCAGCAGACCTCGGCCAGTCGCTCCACCGTCTTGTTCGGGAATGCCACCCTGGGGGCTTGCCGGGACATCCA
Organism: Acidimicrobiia bacterium; assembly: GCA_016932695.1. Lineage (GTDB taxonomy): Bacteria > Actinomycetota > Acidimicrobiia > Spongiisociales > UBA11373 > VGBK01. Next base: position 8,842 of record JAFGCH010000079.1, read on the forward strand.
GGCTCAGCTGCGCACCGTAGCGGCCACCCTCTACGGCGTCGACGAGTCGCAGATCGCTGCCGAGGGCGGGGTGGTGCGGCTCCCCGATCGGGAAGTCTCCTTTGCCGAGGTCGCCAAGGCCGCCCTGAGCAGCTTGGGCGGCGAGTTCATCGGCAACGGTATGGACCGCAAAGACGCTACCCCCGGTCATCCCATCAAGGGGTCGGCTTACTTCTTCGAGCTCAACTGCACCGCCATCGAAGTAGCGGTGGACCCGGGTACGGGGGAGTTGACCATCCTCCGTCATGTCTCGGTCAGCGACACCGGAAAGTCGCTGAACCCCATGCAGGTTCGGGGACAGGACGACGGCGGGGCCATCATGGGGCTCGGCCACGCGATGATGGAGCACTACATCTTCGATGAGCACGGCCGGGTGCGGAACCTGGGAGCCATCGACTACCGGATCCCCACCAGCAAGGACCTGCCGCTCGAGTTGATCACCGAGCAGATCGAAAACGGTGACGGACCTGGGCCCTACGGGGCCAAGGGGGTCAGCGAGGGGACCATCCTGTGCGTGGCCCCGGCGTTGGGGGCAGCGGTACGCGATGCCATCGGTGTGGCCATCCGGGATCTGCCGCTCACGCCGGAGAGGGTCTGGCGGGCGATGCGAGACGGCAAATGAGCGAGCAACGCGAAGTCGGCCCGGCGGGAGACATCCCGCCGGGCAAGCTGGTCGAAGCCGCCCGCCTGGTGCGGACGGGGCGGGCCTTCTCGCTGTCGGTGGGCCGCTATCCCGGGATGCCGCTCTTCCCCGGCCACCCTCCCTTCCAGGTGCTGCTCTACCGCACCCCGGAGGGGATCCGAGCCGAGGGGGCCCAGCCGTGGGGGCCGCCCAACGACGCCGGCCTCGGCTACATGGCCGAGTACCTGCTGGCCACCTCGCACTCCGGGGCGCACATCGACGCTCTGGCGCACATGACGGTGGGGCCCGACAGCCATTGGTACGGCGGAGGCAACACCGCCGCGCACCTCACCGACAAAGGCCCCGACTTCGGCGATGCGGAGAAGCTGCCGCCTTTCTTCACCCGGGGAGTGCTCCTCGACCCCCCCACGCACCGAGGCCTCGATGCCCTGCCGGCGGGTGAGCCCGTAGGAGCCGACGAGTTGCAGGCGATCGCCGCCGCCCAGGGGGTGGAGGTGCGGCCCTGGGACGTGGTGCTCATCCGTACCGGCTACCTGAAGTACTGGCCGGATGCCGCCGAGATGGCGAAGCACAAGACGGCCGGCCCCGACCTGTCGGCCGCCGAGTGGCTGCTGGAGCGCGGGGTCATCGCTACCGGCACCGACACGGAGACTTACGAGGTGCAGCCGGCTCCCGACCGGGGGGTGCCGGGCAACCCCCAGCCGGTGCACACTCGGCTGCTCATCGAGAGCGGCATCTACCTCATGGAGAGCCTCTACCTGGAGGAGCTGTCCCGGGAGCGGGTGTACGAGTTCCTGTTCGTTGCCCTGCCGTTGAAGGTCCGGGGAGCCACCGGGTCCATGATCGATCCGCTGGCCGTGGTCTAGAGGAGGGATGGTGCAGGCCCTGGTGCTCCGCGCTCCGGGGGAGTTCTCCGTCGAAGAGGTGCCGCGTCCCGTCCCCGGCCCCGAGCAGATGCTCTGCCGGGTGCGGGCGCTGTCGATCTGTGGCACCGATGCCCACCTGATCCGCGGCGACTACCCGGGTTTCTGGCCTCCTTCCTACCCCTTCATCCCGGGGCACGAGTGGGCCGGCGAGGTGGTGGAATTGGGGCCGGGATGTGCCGAGCTGGGCTGGGCGGTGGGGGACCGGGTGGCCGGCACCTCGCACGACGCCTGTGGCCTCTGCCGGCGCTGCATCGAGGGCCGCTACAACCTGTGCGAGAACTACGGCAAGCCCGGGCTGCACCGCCAGTACGGGCACACCACCCAGGGGGCCATGGCCGAGTTCGTGGTGCACGGGGTCAAGGCCGTCTTCCGCCTGCCCGACGCCCTGAGTTACTACGACGGGGCTCTGCTCGACCCGGCCTCGATCGCCCTGCACACCGCCAACCGGGGCGGGGTGCGGCCCGGCGACACTGTGGTCGTCATGGGGCCGGGCCCTCTGGGGCTGCTGGCGGCCGATGCCGCTCGGGCGCGGGGGGCGGGGCGGGTGATCGTGGTGGGGCGGGGTGACCGGCTGGCCAAGGCGGCCTCGTTAGGTCACGAAGTCGTCGACTACCGCGACGAGGACCCGGTGCAATCCATCCGGGGGAGTACCGGCGGCACCGGACCCGACGTGGTGCTCGACTGCGCCGGGGTGCCCGACTCGCTGCGCTGGGGAATCGCCGTGGTGCGCAAAGGCGGGCGCTGCGTCGTGGTGGGCATACCGGTGAGCGACGTGGCGCTGTCGCTGCGGGACCTGGTGTTGTTCGAGAAGGAATTGCTCGGCTGCCGCGCTACCGCCGGGGAGATGGCCGATGTCATCCCACTGGTGGTCGACGGGCGCATCCGGGTGCGGGAACTGCACACCCACACCTTCCCGCTGGCCGAGTTCGGTACCGCATTGCGCACCTTCAACGAGCGCATCGACGGCGCGCTCAAGGTGATCGTCGAGCCGTAGCCGGCCCTGCTCTACGGCGGCTGTGCCGCCCGGCCGGCGGGCTCAGCTCGTGATGGCGGCGTCTTCCCCGGCGGGCGAGCGCCGGGTGGCCAGCGCCAGGGCGGCGAACAACGCCACCGCCGCGACCACGGCAATCGCCGTGACGTACACCATCATCTCGGGTCGGGTGTTGGGAGCGTCCCCGTAGAGCCGTCCCACTATGAGCGGCAGGATGGTGGAACCGAGGCTGCCCCCGACGAGGAATAGGGCGGTTATCTGGCCGGTGATGGGCATTCGCTCGCCGGCGTAGTTGATGCTGCTGGGGATCATCGAGGCGATGCTCATGCCCAGCACGATGGTGCCGACCCATAGGGCTGCCGTCGCATCGGGCAGCAACAGGATGAGGCCGACGCCGAGGATCGCTCCCAGCAGGTCGATGCGCAGCATGCCGCCGGCGCGCAGCCGCGTGGCCAGCGGGATGGCCAGCAAGCGCCCCGCCACCAGCCCGCCCCAGAACACCGAATTGACCACCCGGGCCAGGGACTCGGAGTAGAAGAGATCGTCGGCGTAGGAGGTGATGTAGGCCCCAAAGGCCAGTTCGGCGCCCATGTGCATGAAGAAGAAGGCCGAGATCAGAGCGATGATGGGCCAGTACCGGCGTAGGGCGCCGCCGAGAGCGGGGGAGGCCTGGGCTGCGGTCGGGGCCTCGGGACTGGGCATCTCGGCCAGCCAGAGGACGGCCGGGAGCATCAGGGCGGCGTACAGCCAGTACGTGTTCACCGCACTCCCGGTGGCGGCGGCAAAGCCGTTCATCACCAGTGGGCCGATGAAAGCCCCGATCCCGAAGCAGAGGTGCAGGGCGTTCATGTAGGGCGGCACCTCGGACCCGTACAGCCAGACCAGCAGGGTGTTGCCCCCGACGTCCACGATCCCCAGGGCCAGGCCGATGAGGAAGAAGGCCACGATCAGCAGCCATAGCTCCCCGAGCCACGGAATGGTGAGGGTGGCCGCGGCCATGGCCAGCATGGAGGTGGACATGATGCGGTGCCCAAAGAGGCCCCCGTAGAGGCGGCCGCCCACGATGGATCCCGCCATGTAGCCGAGGGACAGGATCACTACCAGAAAGCCGACGGCCGAGGTCGACGAACCCGTCTGCTCCTCGAGGTCGTTCATGCAGGGCCCGATCGAGGTGAGCATCAGGCCCAGCAACAGGTAGGTGGCGTAGTACGAGCCGGAGATGCGCAGCTTGCGAGCCTTGGGCCAGGCAGAGGGGGCGACGGTGCCCACGGTCATGTCGGTACGCTCCTGTTGCGGTTTTCCCTCGATGTCCCCATGCCGGCGGCGGCTACTCCTGCGCCGGCCGGCGGCCTCGGCTGCCGCCGGGGCTAGAGCCGGGCCCCGGTGGTGAGCTTGTCGTACAGAGACGAGACGTTCTCCCGCTGGATGTGGTCCATCATGTATTCCTGGCCGATGTCGACGGGGAAGCGGTCGGCGAAGCTGATACGGGCGATGCACTCGTCCTTGCTCCACCCCTTGGCCACCCCAACGGCCACCGCGGCGACCCACTCCAGCAGGAAGGCACGCTGCACGTCTACGTAGGCCTTGGTGGTGACCGGGCCGTGCCCCGGGACTACGTGGTCGACATCGAGAGAGCGGATCCGCTCCAAGGCCTGCAGCCACTGCTCGACGCTGGAGACGTAGAGCCAGGTCTGGCATTCGCAGAAGATGGTGTCCCCGGTGAAGACCGTCCGCTCCTCGGGCACATGGACGGCGATCTGCCCCACGGTGTGGCCGGGGGTGAAGAGGAGTTCGAAGGTGTGCCCGCCCACTCTGAGGGTCAGGTCCTGGTTGAAGGTGATGGAGGGCCGGTTGGGATCCCGGTAGTAGGCCTCCTCATCCGGGAAGATGGCCTCCCCCTCGGGGTCGTGGGTGGGGAGGGCCTCCCGGGCATAGGCGTAGGGGCTGGGGTGCTGGCTGTGCAGCATGAAGTTGCGCGCCACCTCGATGTGGGCGATCACCGGCCCGGCACCGCGGAAGTAGTAGTTGCCGAAGATGTGGTCGACGTGATGCTCGGTGTTGATGAGGTAACGGATGGGGCCGTGCGCCTCGGCTTCGCGGCGCATCGCTACCGCTCTGGTGGGGAGCTGAGGGGTGTCGATGACCACGACGCCGTCGGAGGTGACGACGAAGCTGGGGTTGCAGCCCCGCTGAGTGGTGTCGGTATACACGCGGGGGGTGACTTGCTGCATTCTCGGCGGCTCCCTTTGGCGTAACGGTCGGTTGTCGATTCCTGGTCTGGGCGGTTCGCCTGGGCCTCACTGGGTGGCGGTGAGGCCTCCATCAATGAAGAGGATCTGCCCGGTAACGAACGAGGAGGCCTCGGAGCAGAAGAAGAGCACCGGGCCCACGAGGTCCTCCGGGGTCCCCACGCGGGCCAGCGGAATGCGCGACACCACCCCTTGCTTGAAGTTGGGATCCTCAAGCAGCATCGCCACCTGTGGGGTGTCCACGAAAGTGGGGGCGATGGCGTTGACCGTGATGTTGTGCGGAGCCCACTCGGTGGCCCACTGCCGAGTCAGGGAGCTCATGGCCCCCTTCGCGGCCACGTAGGCGGAGTAGCCGGCGTTGATGCCCAGGGCCGCCCGGACGGAGGAGATGTTCAGCACCCGCCCGCCCCGGCCGCCGGCGATCATCGCCCGCACCGCCGCCTGGGTGGGCAGCAGATTGGCACGTATGTTGAGCTCGAAGATCCAGTCCCAGGCATCCCGGGGGTACTCGTGGGCCGGGTAGAGCACCTTGCCCGCCCCGCCGCCGATGGCGTTGATGATGACGTCCAGCCGACCGAACTCGGCCAGCGTCTCGGCCACCGCCCGGTCGGCGTCCTCTTCCTTGGTCATATCCCCGGCCACGGTCAGGGAGCGGCAGCCGGCTTCGCGCACCTTCTTCGCGGCGGGTTCCCCCAGCTCGCGGGTGCGTTCGATGATCGCTACGTCGGCACCGGCCGAGGCCAGGCCGCAGGCCAGCGCCGATCCGATCCCGCCGCCCCCACCCGGGATCAAGACGACCCGGCCGTCCAAGCGGAACTTGTCCAAGAGGCTCATGCTGTCTCCCTCTCGCTGTCGCTCACCTCGCCCGCCACCCGGGCTGGGGGTCCCTCATGTCCGGCGGGCGCGCACGAACGCCCGGATGGCCGCGGCCGTCTTGGTGACGGAAATCCCGTACTTCTCCAGGAGCGCGGCATCGGGACCCGATTCGCCGAACGTGTCGGCCAGGCCGTGGCGCCTCAGCGGCACCGGGTAGCGCTCGCCGAGCACCTCAGCTACCGCCCCGCCCAGGCCGCCGATGATGGTGTGCTCCTCGGTGGTGACCACCAGTCCGGTTGCCTGGGCCGCGGCCACGATGGCCTCTTCGTCGATGGGCTTCACCGTGGGGAGGTGGACCAGGTTGACTTCGATGCCCTCGGCGGCGAGGAGTTCGGCGGCCTGGAAGGCCCGGACCGTCTGGGTTCCGGTGCCGAACACCGTCACGTCACCCCCCGGCCGTACCGTCACGGCCTTGCCCAGCGTGAAGCGGTAGGAGTCGTCGAAGAGCAGGGGCGAGGCCTCGCGCGTCAGCCGCAGGTACACCGGGCCCTCGTAGTCCACGATGGCGACGATGGCCTGCCGGGTTTCGACTTCGTCGGCAGGGGCCACCACCACCATGTTGCCCATGGCCCGCATGATGGCGATGTCGTCGAAGATGAGGTGAGTCTTGCCGGTCATCCCGGCCAGCAGGCCGGCGTAGCCGCCGGTGATCTTGACGTTCAGCTTGGGCTGAGCGATCAGCACTCGGACGGAATCGAGCGCCCGGGCTACGGCGAAGCAGGCGAAGGTCGAGACGAACGGCACCAGTCCCACCGAGGCCATGCCGGCCGCCACGCCGAACTCGTTCTGCTCGCCGATGCCCATCTGGAAGAAGCGATCCGGGTGGGCTGCCTCGAAGATGTCGGCCCGGGTGGAGCTGCCCAGGTCACCGTCGAGCACCACGATGCGGGGATCGGTCTTGCCCAGCTCGGCTACGGTCTCACCGAAGGCGACGCGGAGGGCCTTTCCGTTGGCGAGGGTCATGCGGCACCTCCTGCAGCGGTCGTCGATACCGGCTCCCCCAGTTCGGCCAGGGCGAGGTCGCGTTCCTCGGGCGTGGGCACCCGGGCATGCCAGGTGTAGTCGTTCTCCATGAAGGACACACCCTTGCCTTTCACCGTGTGGGCCACGATGGCCACCGGGCCGCCGCGGTAGTCGCGGGCCTCCTCGATGGTGGGGAGGATCTGGGCCATGTCGTGGCCGTCCATCTCCATCACCTTCCAGCCGAAGGCCGTCCAGCGGTCTACCAGCTGGCTGCCGGTGTAAGGGGGCTTACGCTTGCCGGGGGCGTCTGCCCGCCAGCCGAACTGCTGCAGCTTGTTGTGGTCGATGATGGCCACCAGGTTGTCCACGGCGTAGCGCTGCGCCACGTGGGCCGCTTCCCAAACGATGCCCTCGTTGCACTCGCCGTCGCCGAGGATCACGTAGGTGTCGAAGTCCTTGCCCGCGGCACGGGCGCCGAGGGCGATGCCCAGGGAGCCGGAGAAGCCCAGTCCCAGGGAGCCGGAGGACATGTCCACCCCGGGGGTGATCGTCATGTCGGGATGCCCCTGCATGCGGGAGTCGATGGCGTCGAAGGTGTTCAGCTCCTCTAGGGGGAAGTAGCCGCGCATCGCCAACACGGTGTAGAGGGCGATGGCGCTGTGGCCCTTGGAGAGCACGAAGCGGTCCCGGTCGGGCCAGTCGGGCTCGTCGGGCCGTATCCGCATGGCCTTGAAGTAGAGGGCGACCAGCATGTCCATGGCCGACAGGGGACCGCCGATGTGGCCCCCTTTGGCGTGGGCGATCGACCGGATGACGTGTGCCCGGCCGCGGCGGGCCAGGTCTTGCAGCTCGGCCACGCTGGGGCCGGCTGCGTTGGAGCCGCTGTTCACTATCTGCCTCCTCGGCGCCTTCGCCGGTGCTATTCGACCTTCTTGTCCCAGGAGCCCGGCGCCACGGGCGGGGCAAACGAGGTGACGAGTTCCAGGTTCCCGGGGCCGAGCGAAACGGTGGCATGGTGAACGCCCACGGGCACATAGACCGCCGTGCCGGGTTCCAGTGTGACGGCCCCGTCGGGTCCGACCAGCTCACCGCGTCCTGCCACGCAGAAGATGATCTCCTCCTGAGCAGGATGGACGTGCCCGGGGGGAGCGGAGCCGGGAGGGAACACCGAGTAGCCGACCATGAGGTTCTTGGCGCCGACGTTGTCGGGCCCGGCGTAGAGGAGCCAGTCCCGGCCGGGGAGATGAACCACCTGGGCTTCCTCGCGAGGTACTCGCTTCAGCATCCGTCCCCTCTCCGGCCCGCGCCCCAAGGGCTCGGGCGATCATCGATTATCGAGCGCGGCCACGATACGCCGCCGCGGGGTGGTCCGTCAACTGAGGGTGGGGGCAGCCACCGCGAGGGCGGATAGGGACGGCGGAGCGTGCCGGAGAGGTCTGCCGACCCGCCTCCCTAATCGCGGGAGGGACGGCTTGGGCGCGTTCGCAGGCCTTTGGCAGGAGGCCCCTCGCCGAGGTGACGCCCGTCACCGCCCCGTGCCTACCCCCGCTGCGCGAGATGGCGCGGTCGAGGGCCATGAGTGAGGAGGAATCGCCTGCAGCGGGCAAGTCGAAGTGCTCCTGCAGGAGCGCGAGGTGTACGGCGCCGCCGCAGATGCTGCGGTCGTCGAAGACAAGGTGAGCGACGCGCCGACGGAGATCGGGTCGGCCATTCATGGCTCCCTCAGGCGTCGGCGAAGTAGTCGAGCACGAGGATGGTGTCCACGTGCGGCCGGCTGAAGGCGATGTAGGCCAGGTGATCGGGGTGTGTGGCGTAGACGTCCCGATCGGCCTCGGAGGCGAAGGTGACCACGAAACAGTGGGTGATTCCCTGGTTCAGGCCCTGCACGCTGACGTCGCGCCCCCACTCGAAGCCGGCGATCTGGGGGATCTTGCCGGGCAAGGCGCGGAAAGCATCCTCGATCTCCCGAATCCTCTCGGGGTCGGTCTCCGGCTTCCAGCGGTACAGGACCACGTGGCGCAGCATCCCTACCTTCCTCGTCTGCGGCGGCGCAGCGTAGCCCGCGGGCTGCAGGGCTCGGGCAGATGTCCTCAGCCGGACGGGTTCCTCATCTCCCGCTGGTAGGCCTTCCAGCCGGGGCACCACTTGGTGTGCCATCGCCAAAGGCGGGACATGAGCTTGTTGGGCTCGGCCTCGGCCTTGCGGCGCATGGGGCACTCGGCGCAGTTGGAGGTCATGTGGGCACACTACCTGCCTACCGGCTTGTGTCGCCGGCGCCGGCGCGCCATAGTCCCGCCGACATCGCCAAGGAGGACTGCGTGGGTCGCTGGGTTGTGCCGGCTCTCGTTGTTGCCGGCGCCGTTCTGGTCGCCGGCTGCGGCGGGGGAGCGGAAGCCGCCACCCGTGAACCGGTTATCGAGACCATCTCTCCGGTCGAAGCGGCGGATCTGCTGGCCGATCCCCCGGCCGGCCTGGTGATCCTCGACGTGCGTACCCCGGAGGAGTTCGCCGCCGCCCGTTTGGCCGATGCGGTGAACCTGGACTTCTACGCCACGACCTTCGCCGATGAACTGGCCGGGCTCGACAGGTCGGTGCCCTACCTGCTCTACTGCCGCACCGACAACCGCTCGGCGGAGGTGCGGGAGATGATGCGCAGTCTCGGGTTCCTCGAGGTCCACGAGATCGACGGCGGCATCGTGGCCTGGGCCGAGGCCGGGCTGCCCTTCGAGGCCCCCTGATCGCTCCGTTCTAGCCTGGGACCCGTGAGCCCCGCCTGCCTGCTCGGTCTGGATGCCGGCACTCGCGAGGTGCGGGCCGGGGCCTTTGCGCCCGATGGTGCACTCCTGGCCTTGGCCCGCCGCCCCACGCCGACTTCCCGCCCTCGTCCGGGGTGGGCGGACGTAGACCCCGACGCGCTTTGGCGGGCGGCTGCCGCCACCTTGCGTGAGGTGGTGGGCGCTCTTCCCTCGGGCACCGTTCCGGCGGCGGTGGCGGCGGCGACGGTGGGGGAAGCCGGGCTGCCGGTCGACGCCCACGGCCGGGCGCTGCGGCCGATCATCGCCTGGTTCGACATCCGGGCAACGGGTTACGCCGCCTACTGGGAGAGAACCCTGGGCAGCGCTCGCGTCTATGCGATCAGCGGTCAGACGCTCGATGGGCTGTTCGGGGCGAACAAGGCCATGTGGGTGCGCGACCAGGAGCCCGAGGTTTGGGAACGCGCCGCCGCCTGGCTATCCACCGAGGACTGGCTGATCCTGAAACTCACCGGGTCTCCCTACACCGACTACTCGGTGGCGGCACGCACCATGCTGTTCGATCGCGAGAAGCGGACTTGGTCCGCGGAGCTGCTGGAGGCGGCCGGTCTGGAGGCGCGCCTGATGCCCCCTGCCGGTCAGTCGGGCACCATGGTGGGGCAGGTGACCCCCGAGGCAGCGGCGGCTACGGGGGTGCGGGCGGGCACGCCGGTGGTGCTCGGAGGCCACGATCATGTGTGCGCCACCTTCGTCGCCGGCGGCGCCGAGGGGATGCCGGTGGATTCCACAGGCAGCGCCGAGGCGCTCGTGGCCTCAGTGGCCCGGGCGCCGGCGGGGGACTTGGGCCTGGCGGCCCACGTCAACTGCTATGCGGACGTGATGCCCGGGCGTATGGTGCTCCTGGCCTCGGTGGGCCTCGCCGGGGGACTGGTGGACTGGCTTCGTCGCGAGGTGTGGCGATGGCCCGATGACGAGCCCAACGCCTATGCACGGATGTTCGGTGAGATCCGGGCGCCGCTGCGCCCGACCGGGGTCATGTGCTTCCCGCAGTTCGGGCGGGGCGCCTCGCCGCGCTTCGAGCCGGAGCGAGCGCGGGGCGCCTTCGTCGGGCTGACCACCGGCCACAGCCGGGGCGACTTGCTGCAGGCCGTCCTGGAATCCTCCTGCTTTTCCTTGCGGCACAACCTCGACTGGATGGCGGAGCACCTCGGGGTGACCTCGCCACGCGTGCGCGTCCTGGGCGGCGCGGTCAACATCCCGCTCTGGATGCAGCTGAAGGCGACCATCACCGGCAGGGAGTTCGAGGTGGCCGAGGCCGGGGAGCCTGCCGCCCTGGGAGCCGCAGTGCTGGGCGGGGTCGGGGCCGGGGTGTACCCGGACCACACCGCAGGCGCTGCAGCCGTGAGCGACGCATGCGTCGGCTCCGGGGAACTGGTCGGGCCGGACGCGACGCTCGCCGGGGCCTACCGGGCTCTCTACGAACGGGCATGGCTGCGCCTTCCCGACCAACTGGGCCCACTCGCCGACGCCCTGCCCCTACCGGAGGCCTAGCTGTGATAACCGGGGACGTTGTCCCTGGGTGAATGGTGTTGGGTGAGCCCTCCGAGCGAGACTGTGGGTTGGTCAAGGACTCACAGCTCGGAGGAGGGCTCATGTCCAACGGTAGTGGGCAGCATCCGAACGCACCGTTGACGCCGGAGGGGCGGCGTCGCATGGTGGATTGTGTGGTGGTGGCAGGCTGGTCGGTGACCGCTGCAGCGGAGTGGTTCCAGGTTGATGCCAAGACGGTGCGTAAGTGGCGGGACCGGTTCGTCAGCGAGGGTCCTGGCGGCTTGGAGGACCGGTCGTCGCGTCCTCGGCGGTCACCGAAGCGAACCCCGCGGCGGCTCTGCCAGCAAGTGATCCGACTGCGGCGGAAACGTCGTTGGGGTGCGGCGCATATCGGCTTCGAGGTCGGCTTGGCCGCCTCCACCGTGCAGGGGATCCTCCGCCGGGAGGGTATGGGCCGGCTGGATCGGGGGGACCGGGCCACTGCCACGGCGAGGCCCCGGCCGGAGCGGTATCAGCGGGAACGGCCTGGGGAGTTGATCCATGTGGATGTGAAGAAACTCGCGGCCATCCCGCCAGGTGGCGGCTGGCGCAGCCGGGGCCGTGGCTATGCGGGGGAGCATGCCGTCTCCCGGATGGTGGGCTACCGGTTCCTGCACTCCGCCATCGACGACCACAGCCGCCTCGTCTACTCCGAGATCCACGATGATGAGACCGCCCTCACCGCCGCCGGCTTCTGGGCACGGGCCGCCGCCTGGTACTACTCGATGGGCATCCCACCCGAAAGGGTGATCACCGACAACGGCTCGGCCTACCGCTCCGGTCTCTGGCATCGGGCCTGCTCGGCCACCGGCACCCAGGTCCGCCACACCCGGCCTCGCCGGCCCCAGACCAACGGCAAGATCGAACGCTTCCACCGCATCCTGCTGGAGGAATGGGCCTACATCCGCCCCTGGACCTCAGAAACCCAACGAGCCCGAGCCCACCACGGCTTCATCCATTTCTACAATCACCACCGATCCCACGGAGCGCTCGGCTGGGCCACCCCCATCAGCACCCTCCGGGACAACCTCCCCGCAATGCACACCTAGCCGGGCCGGTACCGCCGAGTGGCGCGGTTCACGGCCGCCAGCCTCTCCCGGCGAGCCCGGGTGAGGGCACTGCGCCGCAGGCGCCAGGTCCAGTTGCTGCCGAAGGACCCGGGCAGGTTCATGCGCCCCTCGGGCCCTACCTCCAGCACATCCTGCAGCGGCGCCACCGCCAGGAAGGCGGGAGAAGCCCAGGCAGCGCGGATCAGGTCCCAGGCGATGCTGCGGCCCGTGCTGCCGAGAGCCGCCCGTACCCGGCGCCGGTCCCGGGGAGGCAGCGACCGATACCAGCCCACGGTGGTGTCGTTGTCGTGGGTGCCGGTGTAGACCACGCAGTCCTCGGTGTGGTGTCGGGGCAGGAACGGGTTGTCGGGATCGCCGTCGTAGGCGAACTGGAGCACCTTCATGCCGGGCAAGCCCAGCTCTTCCAGGAGCTCCGGGACCTCGGGGTGCAATTCCCCCAGGTCCTCCGCCACGATGGGCAGGCCGCCCAGCGCCCGTTCCGCTTCCCGGAAGAACTCCGCTCCCGGCCCCCACACCCAGCGGCCACCCTGAGCGGTAGGGGATCCGGCGGGCACCTCCCAGTAATCCACGAAGGCGCGGAAGTGGTCGATCCGCACGAGGTCGGCCAATTCCAGCAGCGCCTGCAGCCGCGAGATCCACCAGGCGTAGCCGTCGGCGGCGTGCCGCTCCCAGTCGTAGATGGGGTTGCCCCAGAGTTGCCCGGTCTCGGTGAAGTAGTCGGGCGGCACCCCGGCCACCACAGTGGGGCTCAAGTCGGCGTCGAGCTTGAACAAGTCGGAATGGGCCCAGACGTCGGCGCTGTCGCCGGCGACGTACATGGGGGCGTCGCCCATGATCTTGAGGCCGAGGTCGGCGGCCTGCCGCCGCAGGCGCTGCCACTGCTCGAAGAACAGGAACTGGTGGAACGCCCGGCGTTCCACCTCCTCGGCCAGGGATTGGCGCGCCGCCGCCAGGGCCGCCGGGCGGCGGTGGCGCAGGGGGACGGGCCATCCGCTCCACGGGCCGCCCCCGTGAGCCTCCTTGAGGGCCATGAACAGGGCGTAGTCATCCAGCCAGCCGGCATGGGCCCGTCGGAAAGCGGCGTAGCGCACCGCGGCACCGCCGGTAGGGAAGCGGCGGAAGTGGTCGAAGGCGCGGTCGAGCAGCCCCTGCTTCCAGGGGATGACCCGGCCGAAATCGACCCGATCGGCGGGGAAATCCGGGATGTCGGCGAGGTCGGCTTCGTCCAGGTAGTGGTCGTGGACCAGTAGGTCGGGGCTGACCAGGTTGGGGTTGCCGGCGAACGCCGAGAAGCAGAAGTAGGGCGAGTCGCCGTAGCCCGTGGGACCGAGGGGCAGGGTCTGCCAGTAGGTGCATCCCGACCCGGACAGCCACTCCAGCCAGCGGGAGGCTTCGGGGCCCAGGTCGCCGATCCCGTAGGGGCCGGGCAGGCAAGTGGGGTGGAGGATGATTCCGGAGGAGCGGGTGCGGGTCATGGCGGCCGCATGC
>JAFGCH010000011.1 GCA_016932695.1 Acidimicrobiia bacterium
CCGGGTGAAGCGGTGCATCATGAAGGGCACCCCGCCGCTGGCCCGGACGTCCTCGGTGCCGGCCAGCTGCTCGCCCAGGAAGCCGAAGAACTCGGCGCTGCGGGCGCGCATCGCCTTCCACCAGGGGATGGCCACCGTCTGGATGGCCAGCATGCCGACGAGCACCAACAGGGCCCAGCCGGTCATGGTGAGGCCCACCCAGATGCTCTCCCGCCACAGCAGGGCCAGCACGGTGACCACCAGCACCATGTTCCCCAGCACCCGGATGACGAAGGAGGCGAAGAACTCCGACAGGGTGGTGACCTCGCCGTCGATGCGCTCGATCAGCTCCCCGGGGGTGTGCCCCTTGTGGAACGCCATGTCGAGGCGCAGCACGTGTTCCGCCAGGTCGGCGCGCAGTTCGTTGGTGGCCCGCCAGCCCACCTGCTCGGCCACGTAGGTGGCTGCCACATTCAGCAACTGATGGCCCACCGCCAGGGCGGTGAAGCCGCCGGCCAGGGTGAGCAGCCCGCCCAGCGTGCCGCCCGCGGAGGCGCGATCTAGGAAGGCGCGGATCAACTGCGGGTTGATGGCCTGGCAGGCGATCCCGGCACCCAGCAGCAGGGCGAGCAGCACCACCCGGCGGCGCAGCGGCGCCAGGTATCTGCGCAGGAGGCGGAGGTAGGCACGGACGGGGATCATGGGATTCCTTCGGGGAGGAGGCCACGCGCCGCGAAGCAGCGTGTGGGGGAGGGGAGGGCGGCAACCAGCGCGGGCGTTAAGCCCTGCCGCGGGCCTGCAGACCTTCTAGGTCAGCAGCACCCTTCTGGTGCCCGGAATCTCACAATGGTCTCCGCAGGCCGGACTCTCCCACCGGAGTCGCGATCTGTCAAGCGTCGTGGCTATGCCAGGGCGCCGCTAGCCTGGTCCGGCATGCCCGAGGATCTGGATCTCCTCATCTCCCGCGACCGCATCTCGGCTCGCATCGACGAACTGGCGAGGCATATCGACGCCGATTACGCCGGGGTCGACGAGCTGGTGCTGATCGGGGTGCTCAAGGGCTCTTTCATCTTCCTGGCCGACCTCGCCCGCCGCCTCACCGTCCCTCATCGGGTGGAGTTCATCGCCGTGTCCTCTTACGGCGATCGGGAGAGCACCGAGTCCGGAGCGGTGCGGCTGCTCATGGACGTGCGCCACGACATCGCCGGCCAGCATGTGCTGGTGGTGGAGGACATCATCGACACCGGCCATACCCTGGCCTACCTGCTTCGCCTGCTCGGCGCCCGGGGCCCGGCTTCTCTGCGCTCTTGCACCCTGCTGCGCAAACCCGACCGGGAACAGGTCGAAGTTCCCATCGCCTACCTCGGCTTCGACATCGACGACGTTTGGGTGGTGGGCTACGGCCTCGACTTCGCCGAGCGCTACCGGACCCTCCCCGACATCTGCGCGGTGCGCCGGTGAACAAGCGCGGCCGGCTTCTGGTGTTGGTGCTGGTGCTGCTGGCCCTGTCGATCCTGGGCCCGGCCGCCTCCGGTCAGACCGCGGTCGTGCGGGCGGTCCTGTTCTTCTCGCCCAGCTGCGGGCACTGCGAGTACGTCATCAACGACCTTCTCTTCCCGGTGTGGTTCCCCCAGTACGGCGGGGAGGCCGAGGTTCGCTTCGACTCCTCACTCGCTCAGCCCACCTTCTTCCTGGGTACCAACGGCACCCTCGAAGTCCTCTTCGTAGACGTCTCCACCCAGGACGGCGCCGAGATGTTCTACGCATCGGCGGATGTCCTGGGCATACCCGACTCGCAACTGGGCGTGCCCCGGCTGGTGGTGGGCAACACCTACCTGATCGGCTCGGGGGACATTCCCGCCGAGTTCCCGGGCATCATCGAGACGGGCCTGGCGTCGGGAGGCATCGACTGGCCCGACTTCCCGGGGATGACGGACGCCCTGGCCGGCATCCCCGAGACGATGCCGACGACCACGACCACCGCGGTCACTTCGACGACCAATCCCGATAGCACTACCTCCCCCTCATCCACCACCACCTCCGACGGCGCCACTACGACCACCGATGGCGGCACTACCACCACCTCGGGAGGCGGCGTGCTGCCGGGGGGCAACGATTCTCCGTGGGACCGGTTCCAGCGCGACGCGACGGCCAACTCCATCGCTCTGGTGGTGCTCATCCTCATGGTGCTCAGCCTGGGCGGGGTGGTGTGGTTCGCCCGTCGCGGGGAGGGTGGCGACGGGCCCGGCATCGCCGTGCCCCTGCTCGCCCTCGTGGGCCTCGGGGTGGCCATCTACCTGGCTTTCGTGGAGACCAGCGGCACCGAGGCGGTGTGCGGCCCGGTGGGCGACTGCAACACCGTGCAGCAGAGCGAGTGGGCCAAGGTGTTCGGGGTCATCCCGGTGGGCCTCATCGGAGTCGGGGGGTACGTGGTGGTGCTGGGGGCGTGGGCCCTGGCACGTTTCGGTCCGGCGCGGCTGGGTGATTGGGCCCGGGTGGCCCTGCTCGCCGGGTCGGTCTCCGGGGTGGCCTTCTCGATCTACCTCACCTTCCTGGAGCCCTTCGTCATCGGTGCCACCTGCATGTGGTGCCTGGGGTCGGCGGTGGTGGTGACCCTGCTGATGTGGCTGACGGCCCGCCCCGGTTTGGCTGCGGGGCGCCGGCTGCTGGCGGGCCGGGTCGCGTCGCGGCGCGCCGGGGCGAAACCGCAGGCGAGGCCGGCCTCGTCCGGGGCCCGCAAGGCGCGGCCGGCTCCGGCGCGATCGGGAGCCAAGGGGCGCGGGCGAAGGCCGGCTTCTGCTCGGTCGTCCGACGAAGACGGGGTGGTCCGGGTCTCGGACTAGGAGCCGCGGACCGGCAGGCCCGGGCTGGAGATACCGGACCAGAGGTATCGCACTAGAGCGGAATGCCGTCGCGTTCCAGGGCGGCGACCGACTCGGCGAACCAGGCTTCGGCTTCCGCCTGCCGCTCGGGGATGCCGGTGAGATCGGGCACGTAGAAGAGGCGCTCCAGGCGGGCGGTCACTTCCGGGGGGAGATCGCGGCGGGAGTACTTCGGGCCGTAGTCGTAGCGTTCCGGGCAGTGCCGCATCCGCACCGCGTCCAGCAACGGTCGCAGGGTGTAGGCCCGGTACGCCTGTAGCGCGGCCATGGCATCGCCTCGGGCGACTTCGGCCCGCACGAACCCCTGGAACAGAGCGAACTGCGGGCGGAGCACCTCCAGGCGTTGTGCCGCCTCGCCGGCGAAGGCGGCACGGTCGAGCGGCCGGGGGACGATCTCCTCGGTTCGGTCGAAGTACACCACGGGAACGCCGTGACGCTCTTCGTCCAGGAATCGTTCCGGCACCGAGCGGCGCAGGACCACCAGGTCCACCACGAGGTGCTCCGGGGCGGCTGCCGGGCGGCAGAAGACCTGGGCGTGCCCGTGCCAGGTGGGCTCGGGGAGGCGCCACCGCGCCGCCACCGGTCCCAGCCGGGCTAGGGCCTGGTCTGCGGCCTCGAGGGCTGCTTCCACGGACTCGTCTTCGGCCAGCACGTAGAGGTCGATGTCGGACCAGGCATCGGCCCGGCCGAAGGCCGCCGACCCGCCCTCCCACATGGCGAGCACCTGGGGCAACGGCTCCAGGGCGGCCCGAAGGGCGGAGATGATCTCCGCACGGCCTACGGGCCCGTCGGCGCTCACCCCAACCCCCGGTCCACCGCCCAGCGAGTGAGTTCGCTGCGGTTGGTGAGTTGCAGCTTGCGCAGCACCTCGGAGACGTGGGTCTCCACGGTACGGGGAGAGACGCCGAGGGCGTCCGCCGTCTCTTTGTAGGTGTAGCCCTTGGCGATGGAGCGCAGCACCTCACGCTGGCGGGGGGTGAGTCGGTCGAGATCGGGGTCGACCGCCGCCGGGTCCACCGCCGGGAACGTCTCCAGCACGAAGCCGGCCAGTTGGGGGGAGAAGACGGCGTGCCCGGCGGCCACCAGGCGCAGGGCCTCGATCACCTGGCGGGCGGTGGCGGTCTTGGTGAGGTAGCCGGACGCCCCCGCCCGGATCACCGCCACCACGTCCTGGGGGGCATCGGAGACCGAGAGCGCCAAGAAGCGCACTTCCGGGTGGGTGCGATGCACTTCCTTGACTACCCGGTGACCGCCCCCTCCGGGGAGGTGCACGTCGAGCAGCACCACATCGGGCGCCCGTTCCCGGATCAGTTCGATCGCCGGGTCCACGTCGTCGGCCTCGCCGATGATGTCTACTTCGCCGCCGATGGCAGCGCGCACCCCGGCCCGGAACAGGTCGTGGTCGTCCACTACGAACACCCGGAGCCGCGGTTCAGCCATCGTCCCTCCCGAGGTGCATGTTGACTTCGGTGCCCTCCCCGGGCGCCGAACGTATGACCGCCGTGCCCCCGTAGTGAGCCAGGCGGCCGGTGATCGACTCGGTGAGCCCCCTTCCCGGGCCGGGCTGTCCGGGGTTGAAGCCTCGCCCCCGATCGCGCACCGTGACCGTCACCGCCGCCGGCCCCACCTCGGCGAAGAGCGAAACGGCGTCCACCCCTGAGTGCTTGGCCGCGTTGACCAGGGCTTCGTGGGCCGCCTGTACCAGGGCCTCGAGGCGCTCGTCGGTCTCACAATCGCCCACCACCACTGCCTCGACGCGTACCAGGAACAGATCCTCCACTTCGCCGGCGGTGCGGCGCAGAGCGGCCCGGAGGCTGTGCGCATGGGGCGAGGAGATCTGGTCGAGGTACTCCCGCAGCTCCCGCTCCTGGCGACGGGCCAGGGCCGCGCTCCGCCGGGGGTCTTCGGCGTGGCGCTGGATGAGAGCCAGGGTCTGCAGCACCGAGTCGTGGAGGTGGGCGGCGATCTCGGCGCGGTCGTGGGCCCGCTGCCGGGCGGCCTGTTCCACCTCGAGTTCGGCCACCGCTTCGGCCCGCGCCAGGTCGTGGCGGCGTAGGGCGGCCGCCGCCCAGCCGAACACCAGGGCAGCGGTGACGAACACCCCAACGTCGCTGGCCGCCTGGGTAGCGGTTCGGCCCGCCTCCCCCAGTGACCCGATGATCTGGCCGGCGGCCAGGGCGGTAGCGCCTCCCAGGGCGGCCCAGAGGCCGGCGGTGCAGGCCACCAGCAGCAGCCAGGAGAGGGGGTAGCCGCCGAAGAAGAGGTCGCGTGCCCCGGCGACGAAGGGGGAGACCGATACCCACAACGCCACCAGGCCGTCCAATGCCACCCACAACGGGTGGGAGAACCAGCGGGGGTGGAGAGCATGGGCCATGGTGATTCCCGTCCAGGCCAGCGCCAGCGCGTAGGTGCCCCCTACCAGCACGTGGTCGGCGCCGGGGTCTGTGGCCAGGGTGGCCCCGACCAGGGCCCCCATCCAGACGATGGCCACCAGGCGAAAGGCCACCACGACGCGGCGGAGGGCGGCGTCGATGGGTGCCGCGGGAGATCTCCAGGACATGGCGCCGCCTCCGCTCGCAGACTAGGGCGGCGGGCCGTTCTCCGGCGGCCGGCCGCGGGCTTTTCCCCCGAGGTGGGGAGGACGTTCGCCGCTGGAGGTGCTGCCTACGGGGCGCAGGGGACCGGGGCGGCGGCGTCGGCCATCTCACTCACCCGATCCGCCGCTTCCTGCAGGCGGGGGAGAGGCAGTTCCCCGGTGGCCACGGCGGCCACGATGGCGGCAACCGTTTCTTCCACGACGTCGGGGTCGACCACCAGGAGCAGGTCCTCGCCGGCAGCCAGGGCGAGCACCGCCAGCTCCCCGGGTTCTCTGCCGGCGGCCACTCCCTCCATGTTGAGGGCGTCGGTGACGGCCACCCCGTCGAAGCCGAACTCGCGGCGCAGCAGGCCGAGGACCACGGGGGAAAGGCTGGCGGGCAGGTAGGGATCTAGCGCCTCGTAGATGGGGTGGCCCAGCATGACGGCGCGGGCGCCGGCGGCGAAGGCGGCGGCGAAGGGAGGGAAGTCCACGGCCTCCAGGTCGGAGAGAGGGGCGGCGATACGGACGGCCTGGTAGTGCGGGTCGGCGGTGGCCCGGCCGTGACCGGGGAAGTGCTTGGGCACGGCAACGACTCCGGCCTGCTGCAGCCCGCGCAGGAAGGCGGCGCCCAGCTCGGCCACCAGGGCGGGGTCGTCTCCCAGGTGCCGGCCTTCCAGGACGGGATTGGCCCCCGCGACCACGTCGAGCACCGGGGCCAGGTCGACGTTGATGCCCAGTGCCAGCATCTCGTCGCCGAGCAACTGGGCGGTGATCTCGAGTTCCAGCGGGGTCATTTGCCGGGCCTCATCCGTGGTCGGCAGCGGAGTGACCAAGCCCTGCAGGCGGGCCACCGGCCCCAGTTCCTGGTCTACCGCTACCAGCAGGGGCCCCGAAGTGGCACAGGCGGCAGCCCCGGTCAGGGAGCGCACTTGAGCGGCAGTGCCGATGTTGTCCTGCAGCAGGATGAGGCCCCGGCCGCCGGCGGCCAGGTAGGCGGCGGTGGCCGGGTCGAGTTCCCGGCCGGGCAGGCCCACCATGAGGACGCCTCGGGCCAGGGCGGTCACGTCGACCGGTGGGATGGTGGTCGAGGGGGGAACGACGGTCGAGGGGACGGGGGCGCTGGTAGTGGTCGCCAGCACGGTGGTCGGGGAAGCAGTGGTGCCCGCGGCGCCCGGGGAGGAGCAACCGGCGAGAAGCAGGGCGAGCCCCATCAGCGCCGGGCCTAGATGCCGCATCGCCTACAGCGGGGTGGAGTAGGCGCCGGGGTCCTGCCCGGCCTCTTCCTGGGCCCGGCGCACGAGGTCGAGGTAGCGGCTGCCGCCGAGCATCTGGCGGTCGAGCAGGGCGCCGAGGTGCTGCACGGTGTAAGCGGTGGCGTCTTCGAGGTGGACGTCGATGTCGGCCGCTTCCTTCACGTAGAGCAGGCGGGTCCAGTAGGAGTTGACCACCACGGTGAGGAACGACTGCACCACCGCGTTGCGCTCCAGCGCCGCCAGAGGGCGCATGTAGAGGAGCAGCAGGAAGAGGAGCACGGCCATGACCCCCACCCCGCCCACCACTCCGGCGTGGGCCCAGTTGTAGCCGCCCTCGGGGATATCGGTGGCGATGCGGACGGTGGCGATCGCCGCGCCCAGGGCGATGAGGAAGACCACCAGGAAGAGCCACTTCATGATGGCGAAGGCGAAGCGCTGGCTGCGGGCCGCTCGCAGGAACTCCCGCTGGCTCGCCCTCAGGATGTCGCGGGCGAACGCCTCCACCCCGGCGGCCGACCGGGGCGCGCCGGAGGCGTCGGGCGGGGCGCCCTGGCCGGGCCCGGACGGTGTGGCTTCCATGGCACCCTCCTTGGGGGCCGCATTGGGGATCCCGAATCTAGTGGAGTTCGGCCGCTGGCGGATGAGCCTCGCCCAGGCGGCGCGCCAGCGCCCGCAGCTCATCCGATACCCGCACCGGGGCCTCGGCTTTCACTTCGAGGGAGCGGAGCGGCTCCGGCAGGGAAGCCAGGCCGGCCCGGCAGCGTTCGCGTCCCGCCGTCAGGGGCTCGGGCGGGTCGAGGCGGCGCCCTCCGGCCATCGCCTGGCGCAACAGCGGCCACCCGGCCACGCCGGCTTCGTCCGCCAGGGCGATGGTGTCCCCGAAGACCTTGCCGTGCTCTTCGATGCGATGGACCTGCTTTACGCCCGGCAGGGTGGCCTTTCCCGTAGAGGTCTTCATGCGCGGGCCGGAAGCGTCCTGCACCAGCTTGTACACGGCGTCGAGGCTCGGTTCGTCGCCGCCGGTAGCCAGGCGGGTGCCCACGCCGAAGCCGTCGATGGGTGCCGCCGCGGCCAGGGCAGCCACGGAGTGCTCGTCGAGGCCGCCCGAAGCCAGGATGCGGATGTCGGGGAAGCCGGCCTCGTCCAGGATGCGCCGCACCTCGCGAGCCAGCATCGCCATGTCCCCTGAGTCCAGGCGGACCCCGGCCACCCGGATGCCCTCGGCGGCGAGCTCGCGAGCGGCCGCGACGGCAACGCGGGCTCCGGCGACGGTGTCGAAGGTGTCGATGAGCAGCACCGCGTCCTCGGGGAAGGTGCGGGCAAAGGCCAGGAAGGCCTCGCTCTCCGAGGGGTGGGAGAGCACGTAGGAGTGGGCCATGGTGCCGGTCACGGGGATGCCGAAGCGGTGCCCGGCCAGCACCAGGGAGGTGGCCGCCGCCCCGGCGAGCCAGGCGCTGCGCGCCGCCCCCAGGGCGGCATCGGCCCCATGGGCCCGGCGCGCCCCGAAGTCCACCCAATCCTTCTCCCCGGCCGCCAGGGTGACCCGGGCCGCTTTGGAGGCGATGAGGGTGTGGAAGCCGACGGTGTTGATGAGGAAGGTCTCGGCCAGCTGGGCTTCGATGATGGGGGCGGTCACCCGCAGCAGCGGCTCCCCGGCGAAGGCGATGGTGCCTTCGGGCATGGCCCACACCTCGCCCGTGAAGCGCAACCCGGCGAGGAACTCGAGAGCCTCGGCGGAGAAGCGCCCCAGCGACCGCAGGTAGGCCAGGGCCTCGCCCTCGAAGCGGAGGCCCTCCAGGTACCGCAGCGCATCATCGAGGCCGGCGGCCACCAGGAAGTTGCGGTGCTCTCCCAGGTCGCGCACCCAGAGCTCGAAGGTGGCCCGGCCGTGGTTGCCGTCGGCCATATAGGCGGCGGCCATGGTCAGCTCGTAGAGGTCGGTGAGCAGGGCGGCGGAGGCCGCGTCGGCGGGGTGCAGGGGCCCGCTCACCGCATCTCGACCCCGTGCTCGGCCAGATCCCGCAGGGCGCGCTCCCCGTCTCCCGGCTGCAGGTCCACCGCCCGCACCGCGGCGGTGACTACTGCCGCCTCGAAGCCGAGGCGGACGGCATCGAGGCCGGTCTCCTTCACGCAGTAATCGGTGGCCAGGCCGACCAGCACCACTCGGTCCACCCCCTGCTCCCGCAGGGCCTCATCGAGGCCGGTCGAGGACACCTCCCCGCCGACGGGGTGGCGCACCGAGAAGGCGGAGTAGCCGTCCTCGCCGCCCGTCCCCTTACGGGTGAAGAGGGCGCCGTCCGCGATGTGCAGCGCGGGGTGGAACTCCGCCCCCGGCGTGCCTCCGACGCAGTGCACCGGCCACACGCCGCCGTCGCGGGCGAAATGGGGGGTGGCCGCGGGATGCCAGTCCTGGGTGTAGACCACGGTGGCCCCGGCGGCCGTCGCCCGGGCGATCTCGGCGTTGATGGGTACCAGGATCTCCTCGGCGCGCTTCACGTAGAGGCTGCCGGACGGGTCGGCGAAGTCGTGCTGCACATCGACCACTACCAGGGCGCTGCGCTCGTCGTAGGCGGGTCGGTCCGCCGCCCGGATGCGCTCGGCCATGGCGGCCAGTTCCTCCGGAACGGCCGACTGCGGCTCGGGGAAGGCCAGGTGCCCCCCGGCCTCCAGGGGGATGAGGTGGACGTGGGCGTGGGGCACATCGGCTCCGTAGACCACCACTACCACTCGTTCGCACGCCGTGGCGCGCTGCAGGCGGCCGGCTACCCGGCGCACCGCTCGCCAGAGGGCGTCGTAGGCCGCCGGGTCCAAGTCGAACACCGTGGGGGCCTCCTGCCGGGGCACCACCAGCGTGTGACCGGGCCGGGCCGGGTTGATGTCGAGGAACGCGCAGGTGTGCTCGTCCTCGTGGACCCGATGCGAGGGGATCTCGCCCTGGATGATCCTGGTGAAGATCGTCGCCATGGGCGTCAGGTTACGCCGGGCTTCCTCCCCATGCCCGGGCCGAACCGCCTCATGCCTGGGCCGAGGCGCCACAATGGGGCCGTGCCCGAGCGCTACACCATCGAAGAGGCCGATGCCTTGCTGCCCGAGGTGGTGCCGCGTGTGGCCCGCCTCGCCGCCCTGCAGCGCCAGGCCGCCGCCGCTGTGGCCGGGGCGCGCCGGCGGGCCCGTCGCAACGGGCAGCGCGGGGGCCTGGACTCTGCCGTAGCGGGGGAGATGGGCGCCCTCCTCACCTGGTTCGAGGAGAACCACCTCCAGGTGAAAGGGGTGTCACCGCCGCTGGTGGACTTCCCCGCCGAGTACGGGGGGCGCGAGGTGCTGCTGTGCTGGACCGAGGGCGAGGAGCGCATCGGCTGGTACCACCTGCCCGAAGCGGGTTTTGCCGGCCGACGGCCCATCAAGGAACTGCGCGACTGAGCCCGGGCCCGTTGCCGGGAGGCACCCGGTCTGGTAAAGGTAAGGTCGAGGAGGCAGGCCATGGGGCGATGGCTGCGGTGGGGATACGGGGCGGTGGCCGCCGCTCTGCCGACGGTGGCACCGACCGCGGCCGAGCCCGGGGGTTTCGGGTCGCCAGCCCCGCCCGTCTTCGGCAAGGACTTCCGGATCAGCGGTGCGGCAGCCCTCAGCGACGAGATCGGGGCGGCGGCGGCATGGAACTCCGACAACAACGACTTCCTGGTGGTCTGGCGCGACGGGCGTGACCGGGCCGGTGGCCGTGGCTACGAGATCTACGGGAGGCACGTCGGGGCCGACGGATCGGTGCTGGGGCCCGACTTCCGCATCAGTGGGCCCGCCGCCGTAGACGACGAGCAGGATCCCGGGGTCGCCCACAGCGCGACGTCGCGGCAGGTGTGGACCGACGGCCGCGCCGGGACCGCCACCGACATCTACGGGCGTCGTGTGGCGGCCGGCGGGGGGTGTTAGGGGGCGACTTCCGCATCAGCCGGGGAGCCAAGAACGAGGGGTGGCCGGCGGTGGCCTGGTGCTCTTCCGGTGATCAGTTCCTGGTGGTGTGGGGCGACTCACGCGCTCAGGCGGCACGAGGGTGGGACGTCCGCGGCCGGAGGGTGGCCGCCGGGGGGACCCCGGTGGGTGCGGAGACCCGGATCAGCCATCGGAGCAACACCCGGGACTACCAGCGACCCGCCCTGGCCTACGACTCCAGCCGCGACCGCTTCCTGGTGGTGTGGCGGGAAGGCCCGCCGCAAGATGGGGTCGGGCCCCGTAGTGGGGCGCTTCGTCTCGGGGTCCGGATCCCCCGTGGGGAAGGTGCGGACCATCAGCGGAAGCACTGCCCAGCCCGAGGACCCGGCGGTGGCCCATGCCCCCGCCCCGACAAGTACCCGGTCGTGTGGCGCGACCCTAAGGGCTACTGGACGGTAGGACGAGATCTGGGGCCGGCGGATGGCCGGCGAGGGCCGTCTCCTCGGCCAGGACCTCTTGGTCGGCGACGAGCCCAGCCCGTGGGATGCCTACTCACCGGCGGTGGCCTACGGCACCGCGGCAGGCCGGTTCCTGGTGGTGTGGCGGGACGACCGCAACGCGCCGCTGCCTTTGTATCGCGGCCAAGACATCTTCGGGCGTCGCGTCGCCGTCTCGGGGAAGATGGCCGGCGCCGCTTTCCGCATCAGCGGCAACGGTGCCCTAGAGGACGAGCACCTTCCCGCGGTGGCCTACGGCACCGCGGCGGGCCGGTTCCTGGTGGTGTGGTCCGACGGGCGCCACCCCTCTCGCGGGGATGACATCGTCGGGCGGCGGGTGAGCGGCTAGGGCCGCAGGCCGCCCCCGGCTCGCGACGCCGACGGCTCAGCCCGCTTCGACTACCAGGCCGCTGTCGGGGCGCTCCCACATCGAGCGGAAGAGGCGGGTGACCAGCAGGATCAGCGGGATCAAGGCCAGGTTGGCCAGGGCGAGGAGGCGGAACACGGTGGGGAAGCCCAGGTTGTCGGTGAGGGCGGTGGCCACACCCTCACCGGCGCCGATGCCGATGTTCCCCATGGTCTGGAGGATGGCGAACATCGCCCCGGCGATCCGGGTGTCGGTGACTCCCATCTCCATGGTGACGTAGGAGGTCCACTGCAGCCCGACGGCGATGCCCCAGAGGGCGGCTACCGCCAGTAGGGCCTTCTCGGAGTGAATGGCGCTGAGCGTCAGCCCGCCGCCGAGCACCGCGCCCACGGTGATGAGGGCAGCCGCCGTCCGGCCGAGCCGAGCCACTATTCGGGACACCGCCAGGGCCCCGATCACCATGCCCGCGCCCTTCAGCGTGCCGTAGATGCCGATGGTGCGGCTCGACGACTCGAGGGTGTCGGACATGTAGTAGGTCACCAGGCCGTCGATGCCCTGGAAGAAGAACCAGGCGAGGATGAGGAACAGGGACAAGAGCAGGTAGCGGGGCTGCAGCATCACCCGGAAGGCGCGGCGGTCGAAGGTGTGCGCCGGCGTGCGCTGCGCCGGCTCCTGTACCCGGCTCACGAACCAGAGGGGCACCAGCAGCAGGCCGGAGATGACCAGGAAGATCGCCTGGTAGCCGGCGGCGTCGGCGATGAAGCCGAAGGCCAGGGAGATCAGCACCAGGCCGGCGGCCCGGCCCCCGGTCATCGAGGCCTGGATGCGGCCGTGGTCCTGTGGGTCGGCCACGTCCACGGCGAGGGCGTCGGCGGTGGTGTCGAAGAGGGCCATGAAGAAGGTCGCCGTCAGGACCATGGCGGCGAGCACGGAGAAGGAGGCCCCCGGGTCGATGAAGTAGGCCGCGAAGAAGGCGACGGCGCAAGCCACCAGGCCGATCAGCATGTAGGGGACCCGGTGACCACGGCCGAACAGCGCCCAGCGGTCCGAGATCAGCCCGTACAGCCACTTGATCACGAAGGGGAGGAGTGCCAGCGAGGCCACCACGGCGATGCGATCGGGGTCGATGCCCTCGGCGTCCATGTGGGGCTTGAAGAAGTTCAGTTGATAGGCCTGGATGACGCCCTGCACGAAGTACATGGCGCCGAACATGAAGAACAGGCGGTGACGTGACAGCCCGACGTCCAGGTGACCCCTCCCCGTAGGTGGCGCGGAGGCTAGTGATGGAGGCGCGGTCCTCGCTCGGGTCAGGGCTCGGGATCGCCGGGGGCCGCAGCACCGGGTCGGTTACCGGCGCTGCGGCGCTTGCGCACCGCCGCCCGCAGCAGATACTCAATCTGGGCGTTCACGCTGCGCAGTTCGTCGCCGGCCCACTTTTCCAGGGCGGCCCAGAGCTCCGGATCGAGGCGGAGGAGGAACTGCTTGCGTTCGGCCATGGGTCAGCCCGCCGATCTACCGAGCGGCCGGTTTCTTGCGGCGGTGCGGCCCGGGCTCACGTGTACAGGGTGCCCGTGTTGACCACCGGGGTCACTTGGCTCTCGCCGCAGAGCACGACCATGAGGTTGCTCACCATGGCCGCCTTGCGCTCCTCGTCGAAGTCGATCACCTGGTTCACCCGGAAGGCTTCCAGGGCCATCTCCACCATGCTCACCGCCCCGGTGACGATCTTGCGCCGGGCGGCGATCACCGCTTCCGCCTGCTGCCGGCGGAGCATCGCCTGGGCGATCTCGGGGGCGTAGGCGAGGTGAGTGAGGCGGGCTTGCTCCACGGCTACGCCGGCCTGCGCCAGGCGGGCGCTCAGTTCAACTCGCAGCGCCTCGGAGACCTCGTCGACGTTGCCGCGCACAGTGGTCTCTTCGGCGGTGTCGGGGAGGGCCTCGCCTGAGTCGTAGGGATAGGCGGTGGCGAGGTGGCGTACCGCCGTCTCACTCTGGGTGGCAACGTAGGTCTCGAAGTCGTCCACGTCGAAGATGGCCTTGGCGGTGTCCTCGACTCGCCACACCACTACCGCGGCGATGTCCACCGGATTGCCCCGCTTGTCGTTCACCTTGAGCTTCTCACCGTTCAGGGTGCGGGCCCGCAGGCTGATCTTGTACCGCTTCAGTTTCTTCGGCTCGGCCGGAGCCGACTTGTCGGCTGCCTTCGCCTTGGCCTGGGCCCAGGCCGTCTGCCCGGGCGACTGCCCGGCCGGGCCGTTGCTGTAGAAGGGGTTGGCCCAACGGAAGCCGGCCTGCTTGGCGGTTCCTCGATAGCTGCCGAACAGGATGAGGACGCGGGCTTCGTTGGGCTGCAGCGTGAAGAACCCGGGGGAGAGCACGATCGCTGTGGTCAGAGCAACGAAGCCGCCGATCATCAGCGCCCACACCGGCTGGAGGCTGCCGTCCCCAGCCTTTGAGCCGCTGGTGAACGCCAGTACCACTAGCAGAGGGAAAGCCAGGTACAGCAAGAGGACGACGGCCAGCATCGGCCAGCCGCTCATGACGGGGCGCTCCCGCTCCTGAGTGGGGGTCATGGTTTCGTCGGGGCTCACCGCGCTTACCTCCTGTGGGACGCCACCCGCCGATTCGTCGACGGCGGCCTTTCCTGAGTGATAGCAATATAATATCACAGAGATAGCAAGACTGGCGTCCTCGCAGTCTGGGATGGTGCATCGCGGCAGGCCGCTACAGTCCGCTTCCCTATGACCCCTTCTCTCGCCGATCTCCTCGACGCCGCCCGCCGTGCGGCTCGCGCCGCCGCCGCCGTCTGCCTCGGTGTCTTGGAAGAAGCCCCGGCGGCTCCCGACGCCATGGCCAAGCTGGGCAAGGAGCCGGTGACCGTGGCCGACTACGGGTCACAGGCGGTGATCCTGGAAGCGGTGGCGGCCGCCTTCCCCGGGCACGGGGTCATCGCCGAGGAGGGGGCGGCCCACTTCGCCGCGCACGCGGGGGCGGCGGGGGCGGAGCAGATCGTCCGCCTGGTGGGCCGGGCGCTGGGCCGCGCCGTCACCTTGGACGAGGTGCTCGGTTGGATCGACCACCGCGGGGGAGCCGAGCCGTTCACCTGGGTGATCGACCCCATCGACGGCACCAAGGGCTTCCTGCGCCGCGACCAGTTCGC
>JAFGCH010000080.1 GCA_016932695.1 Acidimicrobiia bacterium
AAGGAGCGCCAGTGGAACGGGACAAGTCCCTCGACATGGCCATCACCCAGATCGAGCGGCAGTTCGGCAAGGGCGCCATCATGAGGCTGGGGTCCGACCAGGTGCAGCCGGTGGCGGCCATCTCCACCGGGGCTCTGGCCCTAGACCTGGCACTGGGCATCGGCGGCGTCCCGAGGGGCCGTATCGTCGAGATCTTCGGGCCCGAGAGCAGCGGGAAGACCACCCTGGGCCTGCACATCGTGGCCGAAGCGCAGCGCAACGGCGGCATCGCCGCGTTCATCGATGCCGAGCACGCCCTCGACCCGGTCTATGCCAAGGCGCTCGGGGTGGACATCGACGAACTGCTCATCTCCCAGCCCGATACCGGGGAGCAGGCCCTCGAAATCACCGACATGCTGATCCGCTCCGGGTCCCTCGATGTGGTAGTGGTCGACTCGGTCGCCGCGCTGGTGCCTCGCGCCGAGATCGAAGGCGAGATGGGCGACACCCACGTGGGGCTGCAAGCCCGGCTCATGTCGCAGGCGCTGCGCAAGCTGGCCGGCACCATCAGCCGCTCCAACACCACCGCCATCTTCATCAACCAGATGCGCGAGAAGATCGGGGTCATGTTCGGCAACCCCGAGACCACGCCGGGCGGACGGGCGCTCAAGTTCTACGCCAGCACCCGTCTCGACATCCGGCGCATCGAGTCGATCAAGGACGGCAACGAGGCCATCGGCAACCGGGTGCGGGTCAAGGTGGTCAAGAACAAGGTGGCCCCGCCCTTCCGGCAGGCCGAGTTCGACATCATGTTCGGCGGTGGCATCTCCCGCGAGGGCAGCCTGCTAGACGTGGCGGTCGACTACGACGTGGTCCGCAAGAGCGGGGCCTGGTACACCTACGACGGGGACCAGCTGGGCCAGGGCCGCGAGAACGCCAAGCGGTTCCTGCGCGAGAACCCGGAGGTGGCGGTGCAGCTGCAGGCCCGGGTGCTGGCGGCGGTGGGGTTGGCAGCCGCCGAAGGTGCCCCCAAGAGGCGTGTTTCGCGTGCCTCGGCGGTGGCCGCCGATGGTGAGGTCGAGGAGGCCCCCGCCGACTGAAGCGCGGCGCAGAGCGTGTGAAGGGGCTGCCCTCTTGGGCTGTCGAAGGGGTACCATGGCCCCACAACGCGCACACGACTGGGCTGCGGCCCAGCACGGAACCCAATCAGTGAGAAGAACCGGGCCCGGAGACCCGAGGAGGCTTTCTACCAGGCGAGCCAGACCAGCGGAGCGTGGCCGTGTGTGCGTCGAACCCGGCAGGGTTCGACGCTTCGTCTTCCGGGCCCCTGAGGAGGGGACATGATGACCGCAGTGGTGGCAGCGGCAGGCGCCTTGCTGGCTCTCGCCGTGGGCCTCTTTGCCGGGCGAGCCCTCCAGCGGAGACGGCAGGGGCTGGCGGCCGGGACAGCGGAGGATCTGGTAACCGACGCCCGGCGCCGGGCCCAGGAGACGCTGGGCCGGGCCGACGAGGAAGCCCGGGCCAAAGCGCAGGCCTATCGCGATCGTGAGGAAGCGGCGCTGGAGCATCGGCGGCTTGAATTGGGGGCCCACGAGCAGCGCATCGAGCAGCGCGAAGCCACCCTCGAGCAGCGAGCCGCCAACCTCGCCCAACGGGAGACCCTGCTCCTGCAGCGCGAGCGCGAAGTCGGCGACGTGCGCCTCGAGGCGGAGCGGCTGCGCGAGCAGGCTCGGCTCGAGCTCGAGCAGGTAGCCGGTTTCGACGCCAAGGCGGCCAAGGAGCAGTTGCTGCGGAGGGTGGAGGACGAGGGGCGGCGCGACGCCATGGTGCTCTTGCGCGATCTCGAAGTGAAGGCTCGGGAGGAAGCCGACCGCCGCGCCCGGCGCATTCTCACCGCCTCGATCCAGCGCCTGGCTTCCGAGGTCGTCACCGAGACCACGGTGTCGGTGATCCCGCTGCCCTCCGACGACATGAAGGGGCGCATCATCGGTCGTGACGGGCGCAACATCCGCGCCTTCGAAGCGGTGACCGGGGTCAACATCATCGTCGACGACACCCCGGAGGCGGTGGCCCTGTCCGCGTTCGACCCGGTCCGGCGCGAAGTGGCACGGCTGGCGCTGGAACGGCTCATCGCCGACGGGCGCATCCACCCGGCGTCCATCGAAGACGCTCACGAGAAGGCGCTGGCCGAGGTGGAGCAGAGCGTGCGCGACGCTGGGGAGTGGGCCTTGCTCGAGGTGGGGATCACCCGTATGCACCCCGAGTTGGTCAACCTGCTGGGGCGGCTCAAGTACCGGCTGTCGTACGGGCAGAACGTCCTGAACCATCTGGTGGAGACGGCCAAGGTGGCCGGCATGCTGGCCGCCGAGGTGGGGGTGGAGCCGGCGCAGGCGCGGCGGGCGGCCTTCCTCCACGACATCGGCAAGGCGGTGAGCCACGAGCTGGCGGGTTCCCACGCCATGGTCGGCGCCGAGATCGCCCGCCGATTCGGGGAGGACCCGGCGGTGGTCCACGCCATCGAGGCCCATCACAACGAGGTGGAGCCCCGCACGCTGACGGCAGTGATCGTCCAGGCCGCCGACGGGGTGTCGGCGGCGCGTCCGGGGGCTCGGCGGGAGGCGGTGGAGTCCTACGTCCACCGCCTGGAGCGCATCGAGGAGATCGCCGGGACTTTCAAGGGGGTGGAGCGGGTCTTCGCCATGCAGGCCGGGCGCGAGGTCCGGGTGGTGGTGGACCCGGGGGAGATCGATGACCTGGGCGCCGCCGACCTGGCGCGGCGCATCGCGCGGCGGCTGGAGGAGGACCTGCAGTACCCCGGGCAGATCCAGGTCACCGTCATCCGCGAACTGCGCTCCGTCGATTACGCCCGATGACAGCACGCCTGGCGCCGCCCGAGCGTGCGCCGGGGCGGGTGCCTGCCCGGGTGGGGCAGCGCTATCTGGTGCGCACGTTCGGGTGCCAGATGAACGAGCACGACAGTGAACGGGTGGCCGGCCTGTTCGCTGCCGATGGCATGACGGTCGCGGTATCCGTTGAGGACGCGGACGTGGTGTTCCTGAACACTTGCTGCATCCGGGAGAACGCCGACGATCGCCTCTACGGCACTCTGGGGCACCTGAAGGCGGCGAAGCGGCAGCGGCCGGGTCTCCGCATCGTGGTGGGAGGCTGCCTGGCCCAGAAGGACCGCGACCTGGTGCGCCGGCGGGCTCCGTGGGTGGACGTTGTGTTCGGCACGCACAACCTCCACCGGGTGCTGGACCTGCTCGACCATGCAGACGAGTGGGGCCCCATCACCGAGATCCTCGAGAGCTCGGCTGAAGCCGACGCATTCTCGGCGGACTTGCCCTCGCGACGGGAGTTGGATCACGCCGCCTGGGTCACCATCACGGTGGGCTGCAACAACGCTTGCACCTTCTGCATCGTGCCCATCGTGCGCGGGCCCGAGGTCAGCCGCCGGCCGGGGGAGATCATCGAGGAGGTGGGGCGACTGGCCGCCGACGGGGTGGTCGAAGTCACCCTGCTCGGCCAGAACGTCAACTCGTACGGACGCGACCTGGGGGTGGACGGCCGCCACCGGCCGGTCTTCGCCGAGTTGCTGCGGCGAGTGGGGGAGGTTCCGGGCATACGCCGGGTGCGCTTCACCAGCCCTCACCCCAAGGACATGAGGGAGGACGTGGCCCGGGCTATGGCGGAGACCACGGCCGTCTGCGAACACCTGCACTTGCCCCTCCAGTCGGGGAGCGCCCGCATTCTGCGGGCGATGCACCGGGGCTACACCCCACGGCGCTTCCTCGACCGGCTCGAGATGATGCGGAGGATCGTTCCGGGCCTGGCGGTGACGACGGACGTGATCGTCGGCTTCCCCGGGGAGACCGAGTCGGACTTCCGGGCGACTCTGGAGGTCATGGAGGAGGCCCGCTTCGACGGCGCCTACATGTTCATCTACTCGCCTCGGCCGGGAACGCCGGCGGCTGCAATGGAGGGTCAGGTGGCCCCGGAGGTCGCCGCCGAGCGCTTCTCGCGTCTCGCCGACCTCCAGCAGGAGATGTCCCTCTCTCGGAATCGGGAACTGGTGGGCGGCGAGGTGGAAGTCCTCACCGAGGGCCCCAGCCGCAAGGATCCCTCCATGGCCACTGCCCGGACCCGGACCAACAAGGTGGTCCACCTGCCCGGCGAGTTTCCCCCGGGGACTTTCCTCCGGGCGCGGCTGGAGCGAGCGGCCCCCAGCCACCTGATCGGGAGAGCAGTCCCCTGAGCCTCGTCGCCGCCCTGCTGGGGCCCACCGCCGCCGGCAAGAGCGAGGCGGCGCTGGCGGTGGCTGCCGCGGTTGGGGCGGAGATCGTGTCGGTGGATTCCATGCAGGTGTACCGCGGCATGGACATCGGCACCGCCAAGCCCCGCCCCGCCGAGCAGGCCAGGGTGCGTCACCACTTGATCGATCTGGTGGATCCGGCCACCTCGTTCTCGGTGGCCGGATTCCAGCGGGCGGGCCGGGCGGTGCTGGCGGATCTCGCCGAGCGCGGCGTGCCGGCGCTGGTGGTGGGCGGGTCGGGGCTGCACTTCCGGGCTCTGGTGGACCCCCTGGAGTTTCCGCCGCACGATCCCGCGGTGCGCCGCGACGTGGAGGCCGTGTCGGCGGAGCAGGCGGCGGCCGAGTTGCTGGCCGCCGACCCCGCTGTCGGTGCCCGGGTGGACCTGGCGAACCCGCGGCGCGTGGCCCGGGCCCTGGAGGTCTACCGGCTCACCGGGGCCACCCCTTCGGCTCGCTTCGCCGGGGAGGGGGCAGCCGCCGTGCGGGCCTACCTCCCCTTGCTGCCGGTAGTCGCCGTGGGCCTCGACCCAGGGGAAGCCTTGCGGACGCGGGTGGAGGAGCGGCTCGACGCCATGCTGGCCGCCGGGCTGCTGGAAGAGGTGGCGCGACTGGCGCCCCGGCTCGGCCGCACGGCGGCCCAGGCGGTGGGCTACAAGCAGTTGCTGCCGGTAGTGCGAGGCGAGGCGTCGCTGGAAGAAGGTCGGGCGCGAGCGGCGGCGGCCACCTGGGCTCTGGCCCGCCGGCAGCGCACTTTCTTCCAGCGTGATCCCCGCATCCGGTGGCTGCGGTGGGATGATGAGGCGGTACGGCGCGAAGCGGCGGCCCGGATTGCCCTGGAGGAGGCCGGATGGACTTCGTGAAGATGGAGGGGCTCGGCAACGACTTCGTGGTGCTGCGGGGGCCGGCCTCACCCGCGGCGGCTGATGTGGCCGCCTGGTGCGACCGGCGGCGGGGCATCGGAGCCGACGGCTTGCTGGTGGTGACTTCTCTGGGCGCGGACCGGGTGCGCATGGAGTACTGGAATGCCGACGGCTCACCGGCGGAGATGTGCGGCAATGGGCTGCGCTGTGTGGGACGCTTCGCCGTGCTGGAGGGCCTGGCGTCGGGGCCGGGACTGCTGGTCGAGACGCCGGTGGGGGAGCTCCCGGTGACGGTGCCGGCCGAGGGCCCGGTACGGGCCCTGGTGGGGAGGTTCGCCGAGGCGCCCGTGGCCCCGCTGGACCTCGCCGGCTACCACCTCGAGTCGGTGACGGTGGGTAATCCCCACGCCGTGGCGTTCGTGGACGACTGCTATTCCGTGCCGGTAGCCGCGGTGGGGCCCATCGTGGCGGGGGATCCTCATTTCCCCCAACGAACCAACGTGGGTTTCGCCACCGTGGTGTCTTCGCAGCGGCTCGACCTGCGGGTCTGGGAACGCGGCGCGGGCGAGACCCTGGCCTGCGGCACCGGGGCGGCGGCGGCGGCGGGGCTGGCGCACCGCCGCGGGCTGACCGGCCCGCGGGTCACCGTGATGCTGCCCGGGGGGCCGCTGGAGATCGAGATCGAGGGAGACCGGGTATGGATGGAAGGCCCGGCCCGGGCGGTGTTCCGCGGGTCGATGTGAGCCGTCTCAGCGCAGGCGGCGGAGCACTGCCACCACCTTGCCCAGGAGCTGCACTCCCTCGGTGAACACGAGGGGAGCGTAGGCCGGGTTCTCCGGGAGCAGAGTGACCGTGCCGGACGAGCGGTGCAGGCGCTTGACCGTGGCTTCCTCCCCGTCGATGAGAGCGGCCACGATGTCGCCGTTGTCGGCATCGGCCTGGCGGCGGACGACCACGAGGTCGCCGTCGAAGATGCCGGCGCCCACCATGGAGTCGCCGCGCACCCGCAGCATGAACACCGGGTCGTGGCCGACCAGTTCGGTGGGGAGGGGGAGGATGTCCTCGATGTCTTCCTCGGCCAAGATGGGCGAGCCCGCGGCGATACGGCCGACGAGGGGAACGTCGCGGACGGGTGCCCGCCGCAGGTCGGGCTGGGCCCGCCCGGGGGCAGTGACCTCGATGGCGCGGGGCTTGGAGGGATCCCGCCGCAGGTACCCCGCTTTGACCAGAGCGGAGAGATGGCTATGGACCGTGGACGGGGAGTTCAGCCCGACCGCCTCGCCGATCTCACGGACAGAGGGCGGATAGCCGCGCTGGCGCACGGTGCGGAGTATGAAATCGAGGATCTCTCGCTGTCGGCCGCTGATGTCGCTGGCGGGCATGAACTGCCTCCCCGGTGGACTCGGGAGGAGAGGTTAACCGTCCGCGGGCCAGAGGGCAAACATATGTTCGCCTTGACGAGCGAACATATGTTCGATACCATCCCGTCATGGCGAACGCATGTTCGTGTCACACCCGCATCGTAGGTTCTGCGGGTGTGATTCGGCCCCAACCGGGGCCGGCACGGCGGGAAGCGAGCCAGGAGGCCCAGCCCATGTCGATCTCCGTCAAGAGCCCGATCCGGGCGGCGGTTCTCCTCACTACGGTCGCCCTCGGGGTGGTTCTCCTGCTCGCCAACGCCGTGGCCGCGGGCCATGGGGAGCCCGGTGACGACTACCAGGGTTGGGTGGAGCACGTGGTCGTCACCGGGGACACCCTGTGGGACATCGCCGCAGGTCGCACCCCGGCGGGGGGCGACGTGCGGCGCACGGTGTACGAGATTCGCCGGGCGAACCGGCTCGAGACGCCCAGCATCGTTCCCGGCCAGGTGCTGCAGGTTCCCTCCGGCGGCTGAGCGGGCGACGGTGTTCCCCGGGCGGTGTTTCTCGGGGGCGGGTAACCTCGTTCCACCGATGCACTGCCCCTTCTGCGACGCTCCCGACACTCGGGTGGTGGACAGCCGGCCCGCCGAGGGCGGTGAGGCCATCCGCCGCCGCCGCGAATGCCCGGAGTGCGGCAATCGCTTCACCACCTACGAGCGACGGGAGGCGGCATTGGTGGTGCGCAAGCGCAACGGCACCGTGCAGCCTTTCTCGGCGGCCAAGGTGCTGCGCGGCGTGAGCTTCGCCATCGCCGATCGCCCCGTGCCGCCGGGGGCGGTCGAGGGACTGGTGCGCGACGTCGAGATGCTGGCTCAGGAGAACGGGCCCGAGATCTCCTCCGACCAGATCGGCCAGTGGGTGCTCCAGGGGCTGCGGCGCATCGACCAGGTGGCCTACCTGCGCTTCGCTTCGGTCTACAAGGGCTTCGCCGGCACCCGGGACTTCCAGCAGGAACTGGCGGCGCTCGAGGATCGCGAGTGAGCCCTCCGGCCGAGGCCGGCGGGGCGCGGCGGGTGCTGATACGCCGCCTGGACCCAGGTCTGCCCTTGCCGTCGCGAGCCCGACCCGGCGACGCCGGCGTGGACTTGCGCGCTGCCATCGAGGCCACTCTTCGCCCGGGGGAGCGAATCACCGTGGGCACCGGGGTGGCGGTGGCCATCCCGGAGGGCTATGCCGGCCTGGTCACCCCCCGGAGCGGCCTGGCGCAACGCCACGGGCTGGGTATCGTCAACGCCCCGGGCATTGTGGATGCCGGCTACCGGGGCGAGATCAGGGTGATCCTGGTGAACCTCGGCGGGGAGACCGTCACGGTGGCTCGGGGAGATCGCATCGCCCAGCTGGTGGTGGTCCCGGTGCTGGATGAGGAGATGCAGGAGGTAGGAGAACTACCTCCCTCCGAGAGGGGAGAAGGCGGCTTCGGCTCCAGCGGCCTCTAGGGAACTGGCTTAGCGGCCGATGGTATGCTGAATAGGCCTGCGGACGTAGCTCAGTTGGTAGAGCGTAACCTTGCCAAGGTTAAGGTCGCCGGTTCGAGACCGGTCGTCCGCTCCGGGGGC
>JAFGCH010000081.1 GCA_016932695.1 Acidimicrobiia bacterium
CTCGTTCGACTTGCATGCATTAAGCACGCCGCCAGCGTTCGTCCTGAGCCAGGATCAAACTCTCCAACGGAGATCTCGGCCCGAAGGCCGGAATCCACGTGCGAGTTTGCAGGCGGGTGTGTGGCCAAACCATCCACCCGCCGTCACCGCGCGTGTGGCGCGGTGCGCTCGAAAGTACGACCGACCGCGGACGGCACGAAGCCACCCGCGGAGGGCTCGACTGGCTGTTGACACACTGTTCAGTTGTCAAGGAGCCGGGACTCCGACCACCCGGGCTGCGCCCGCGAGGACGCGCCTCAGGTGCGGCGCGGTACGTTAGCCGCTCCCCCGCGCCTCGTCAAGGCGGCGCCGCCCGGTTGGCCGCCGACCTCCCGGCGGGCTAGCGTCCCCCTGCATGACCGACCCCATCGGCGTCCTGCGTGGTCGCGGCTTCATCCACGGCGTCACCGACGAGGAAGGCCTGCGCGACCTCTTCGCCCACGGGCGGGTCACCTTCTACGTGGGCTTCGACCCTACGGCCGCGTCGCTCCACATCGGCCACCTGATGGGCATGATGGCCATGGCCTGGCTGCAGCGCGCCGGCCACCGTCCCCTCGCCATTGCCGGCGGCGGGACGGGGCGCATCGGAGACCCCTCCTTCCGCGACGAAGAGCGCGAGCTCCTCGATGAAGACCGCCTCCACCGCAACCTGGAGGGAATCCGGGGCCAGCTCTCCCGGGTGCTCGATCTTCGGGACGGGTTGCTGCTGGACAACTATGACTGGCTGGGTCGCTTCGGGTTCATCGAATTCCTACGCGACGTGGGCAAGCACTTCTCGGTCAATGCCATGATTGCCCGGGAGTCGGTCCGCCGCCGCCTCGAGGAGCGCGAGCACGGCATCTCCTTCACCGAGTTCGCCTACCAGCTCCTCCAGGCCTACGACTTCGCTCACCTCTACGCCGCCTACGGCTGTCGCCTCCAGGCCGGCGGCTCCGACCAGTGGGGCAACATCACCGCCGGGATCGATCTAACCCGCCGGCTGCACGGTGCCCAGGTCTACGGCCTGGTGTGGCCCCTCGTGGAGCGCTCCGACGGGACCAAGTTCTCCAAGTCCACTGGTGAGGCCGTGTGGCTCGATGCCGAACTCACCTCCCCCTACGCCTTCTACCAGTGGTTCTTCAACGTCCCCGACGCCGATGCCGCCCGCTTCCTCCGCATCTTCACCTTCCTGCCTCTCGACCAGATCGCCGCCCTCGACGAGGAGCAGCAGCGCAACCCCGCGGCGCGCCCCGCCCAGCGGGCCCTGGCCGAGGAGGTCACCCGGATCGTCCATGGTGACGAGGGGGTCCAGGCGGCGCTGCGGGCCACCCGGCTCCTCTTCGGCGACGAACCGCTGGCCGGTCTCGACGACCGCACCCTGGCCGATGCCTTCGAGTCGGCCCCCTCCGTGGAACTCCCCCGCGCCCGCCTGGAAACGGGCCTCGACCTCGCCGACCTCATGGTCGCGGTCGGAGCCGCCCGGTCCCGCGGCGAAGCCCGCCGGCTCATCGAACAGGGCGGGGTCAGCCTCAACAACCGTCGCGCTGCCGATGCCTTCGCCCGGCTCGGCCCCGGCGACCTCGCCGGCACCTCCACCGTCGTGCTGCGGGTGGGCAAGAAGCGCTATTTCCTGGCGCGCTTCCGCTGAGTCTGCCCCCCGATCTCCCTGTGGATAAATCCCGCGCGTGGCGCACTCGGGGCACTACCCTTCGCGCGCAGTAGCCAACCCTCAGGAAAGCCGCGATGTCTCGCCGCGCGGCGGGCGTGCTGGTTATAGCGCTGATA
Organism: Acidimicrobiia bacterium; assembly: GCA_016932695.1. Lineage (GTDB taxonomy): Bacteria > Actinomycetota > Acidimicrobiia > Spongiisociales > UBA11373 > VGBK01. The sequence continues at coordinate 1,804 of JAFGCH010000081.1, forward strand.
GCCGCCGCCTGCGCAGTTGAGCCCATCGAGGATCCGGGCATAGGAGCGGGCAGCCTCACGAGCGTGGTGTACGCCGTCGACGGGACGGCGCTCACCAAATGGCACGCGGGCGAAGATCGGGTGCTGGTGGCGTATGAGCACCTGCCCCGCCACCTGGTGGATGCGGTGGTAGCCATCGAGGACCAGCGCTTCTGGGTGCACCCCGGGGTGGATCTACGGGCCATGGTGCGAGCAGTACGCGCCGATCTCGAGGCCGGCGAGGTGGTCGAAGGCGGCTCCACCATCACCCAGCAGTACATCAAGAACGCCCTCCTCACCCCCGAGGTGAGCCTCGACCGCAAGATGCGCGAGGTCTCGCTGGCTCTCGGGGTCGAGAAGACCCTCAGCAAGCAGGAGATCTTCGAGCGCTACATCAACACGGTGTACTTCGGGAACGGGGCCTACGGAATCGGCGCCGCCGCCCGCCGCTACTTCGGCAAGGAGGCCGCCGCCCTCACCCTCGATGAGTCGGCCCTGCTCGCCGGGCTCATCCGCCGACCCAATGACCTGAATCCCTATGAGTTCCCGAACGCGGCGATCTCGCGCCGCCAGACCGTTCTGGCCAAGATGGTCGAGCTGGGCTGGCTGGCCGAGGATGAAGCCGATGCCGCCGGCGTCCGGCCGCTGGACCTGCAGCCCGAAGGGTCGGCCGACCGGTCCCTGTTCCCCTACTTCACCGAAGAGGTGCGGCGCCGGCTGCTCGCCGAGCCCGCCCTGGGCGACACCCCGGAGGATCGCTTCGATCTGCTCACCACCGGAGGCTTGCGCATCTACACCACCCTGGACCCGGCGGCGCAGATCGCCGCCGAGGCCGCGGTCGCCTCCGTGCTTCCCTCCGGTGGCCCGGCGGCGGCACTCGCGGCAGTCGACCCTCGCACCGGCCACGTGCTCGCCCTCGTGGGCGGCGCCGACTACTACGACACCTCCGACCCGGTAGCCCAGTTCAACCTGGCCACCCTCGGCCGGCGCCAGCCCGGCTCCGCCTTCAAGCCCTTCGTCCTCGCTGCCGCCCTCGAGGCCGGCATCGGCCTCGACGCCGAGTTCCAGGGAGGCCGCGCCGCGGTCATCCGCACCGCAGCCGGCCGCTGGCGCGTGGAGAACTTCAACCAGCTCACCTACCCCAACCTCACCCTCCTCGAGGCCACGGTCTTCTCGGTCAACGTGGTTTATGCCCGCCTCATGGGCCTCCTGGAGCCGGAACAGGTGATCGCCGTCGCCCGCGCGGCCGGTATCAACACGCCGCTCGAGCCCCTCCCCTCCCTCGCCCTAGGCACCCAGGAGGTGACCGTGCTCGATATGGCGTCGGCGTACGCCACCTTCGCCGCCGGCGGGCTGCACATCGACCCGATCCTGGTGACTCGAATCGAGGACCAGTCCGGCCGGATCCTCTTCGAGGCCGTGCCCACCATCGAGCGCGCGCTGGATCCTGCCGTGGCGGAGCAGGTCACCGCCGCCCTCACCGAAGTCGTCCGCCGCGGCACCGGCCAGCAAGCCAAGATCGGCCGGCCGGTGGCCGGCAAGACCGGCACCACCGAGGGCCAGTACGACGCCTGGTTCGTCGGCTACACCCCCGAGCTGGCTGCCGCGGTGTGGGTGGGCTTCCCCCAGGGTGACCGGCCGCTCGAGGCTCCCCACACCCCCTTCACCATCACCGGGGGGACCTGGCCGGCGCAAATCTGGGCCCGCTTCGCCACCGGGGCCCTGTCCGGGATCCCCTACCGCGATCTTCCCGATGCCGATCAAGACGACCTGGTCGCCGTGCAGGTCGACCTCTCCACGGGCTTCCTTGCCGGTCCGCTCTGTCCGCGAGCCCACGTCGCCACCGTCTTGGTCCACCCCGACGACGCCCCTACCGTCCCCTGCCCGATCCACAACCCCGAGGGGCTCGACCTGCCCGCTCCCGGCTTCGTACCGGCGGTGGCCGGCCGCGACCTGGCCGAAGCGGTGGCCTGGCTCGAGGCCTCGGGCTACCAGGCGACCGCGGAATGGGTCGGGGCCCCCGGCCGGGTGCCCGGCACCGTCCTGGTCCAGTACCCCGCCGCCGACAGCCCCCTCTCCCCCGGGGCTGAGGTGGCCCTCACCGTCGTCGGCCCCGAGCCGGGCACGGCCACCCCCGACGTGCTGAACCTGGCCGCGGCTGATGCCCGGCGCGCCTTGGAGGCCTACGGCTTCGTGGTCCGGGTCGTGGTAGGGCCGGAGCCCGACCCGGGCCGCGCCGTCCTCCACCGCGGGCAGGTGTGGTCGCAGACCCCCGCTGCGGGAGAGCCGCCGACGGGCGGCATCACCCTGCTCGTCAATCCCTGAGAACGCCCCCCGATCAGAGCGGCTCCACGAGCCGGAATCGCCACGGCCGCTCCGCGGCCCGGCTGATCCCCACCCGCGGCCCGGCGACGATGCGCCGCCGCACCGGGGGCTCGCCGACCAGGCGCACCACCCCCTCCAAGAGGGACGTGCCGTCCTGCGCCCCGGTGACCCCCAGCGCCTGGGCCAGTTTGCCGGGGCCGTCGCACAGGTGGTCGGCGCGACCCCGCCGCCGTCGCATGTGCTCCTCGCCCCGCACCGGCCGCCCCGCCCGCAGCAGGACCGCCGCCGGCTCCCCTACCACCCCGGTGACCGCGTTCAGGCACCAGTGGATCCCATAGGAGCGGTACACGTACAGGGTTCCCGCCGCCCGGAACATGCTGGCGTTGCGCGCCGTCCGCCCGGCGAACCCGTGGCTGGCCGGGTCCTCGGCACCCCCATAAGCCTCCACCTCGGTCAGCATCACCTCACAGACGACCCCGTCGAGCTCGCTGCGCAGGCGCCGGCCCAGCAGCCCGCGCGCCGCGGCCACGACGTCCCCGGAGAGCAGCGTCGGTAGGTCGCTCACCCTGCCAGGTGCAGGAGGAGAGCCTTGAAGGCGTGCATGCGGTTCTCCGCCTGATCGAAGATCCGGCTGCGCTCGTGATCGGCCACTTCGTCGGTGACCTCGTCGCCGCGATGGGCCGGCAGGCAGTGGAGGAAGATCGCCGCCGGCCCCGCCAGGCCGAACAGGCGCTCGTCGACCCGGTAGGGCTCGAACAGGCGCCGCCGCTCTGCCGCCTCCGCCTCCTGGCCCATGCTGGCCCACACGTCCGTGTAGACGGCATCCGCCCCCCGCACCGCCCCTTGGGGGTCCTCACCGATCTCGATCGCCACCCCGGGGGCGGCCAAGGCTCGCGCCCGCTCCACGATCTCCGGCGCCGGCGCGTAGCCCGGCGGCGAAGCGACCCGGAGGCTCACCCCGCTCAACGCCCCACCGAGCAGAAGTGAATGGCACACGTTGTTGCCATCCCCCACGAAGGCCACCGTCGCCCCGGCCAGCGGCCGGGCCTCGGCCAGCGTCTGCAGGTCGGCCAGCGCCTGGCAGGGATGCTCCAGGTCCGAGAGCAGGTTGATGACCGGGGCATCGGCGTGGTCTGCCAAGGTCACCAGGTCGCCGTGATGGAACACGCGGAAGGCGAGCACGTCCAGGTAGCGGTCGAGGGTGCGGGCCACATCGGCCACCGACTCCCGCTTGCCCAGGCCTACCTCGTCCTGCTTGAGCACCAAGGGCACGGCACCGAGGTCGGCGGCCGCCACCTCACAGGACACCCGGGTGCGAGTGGAGGGCTTCTCGAAGAAGAGCCCCACCTTGCGCCCGGCCAGGCGCCCGGCCACCCGCGCCGGGTCGGCCTTCACCGCGGCAGCGGTGGCCAGCACCTCGGCCAGCCCGTCGCGGCCCAGGTCGGTGACGCTCAAGAGGTCCATATCAGCCTCCTCGGAGCCGCCCCTGGAGCGAGGAGGCGACTCCCTCGATGATGCTTGCCCGGATCGGGACCAGATCCGCATCGGTCAGGGTCCGGCGCGGGTCCCGGAAGGTCAGCCGCATCGCGAGGCTCTTCCGGCCCTCACCCAACGCCGCCCCGCGGAACACGTCGAATATCTCCGCCCGCTCCAGGAGAGGCCCGGCCGCAGCGCACACCGCTGCCAGCAGAGCGCCGGCAGGCACCTCCTCGGCCAGGTCGAAAGCCAGGTCGAAGACGACCGGTGGATAGGGGCTCGGGGCGGTGAAGTCCCGCCGCGGCGGCGAGATCAGCAGGGCGTCGAGGTCGAAATCTCCCAGGGCCACCCGGCCGGCCAGCTCCAGGCGCCCCGCCACCGCGGGGTGCAGTTCGCCGACTACCCCCACCGGGTGGTCTCCCAGGTAGACCCGACCGCACCGCCCCGGGTGGAAGGGGGCTTCCGCCACCTGCTCGATGCGGTGTTCGAGCCCCAGGGCGGCGGCCAGCGCTTCCCAGAGACCCACCGCATCCCGGGCATCGCGCTCCGCCGCCTTCTCCCACCCCGGGCCGGGAATCCGCCCGGTGGCGGCAAAGGCCACCCGCTGGGGCTGCTCGGGCAGCTCCCCGGCCGCGGGGAAGAACACCCGTCCCATTTCGAAGACGGCGGCATCCCCCCGCCCGCGCGTCGCGTTGGCCCGCAGCGACGCCAGCAGGCCCGGCACCAGGCTGGTGCGCAGGAAGGCCTGCTCTTCATTGAGCGGGTTACGTACGCGCACCGGGTGGCACCGCGGGTCGTCGGCGGGCAGGCCCAGCGCCTCGAGATCCTCTCTCCCCTGGAAGGAGAAGGTCATCACCTCGAAGCAGCCGGCGCCCACCAGGGCCCGGCGTACCCGGCGGCGGCGCTGCTCCCACACCGGCAGACCCTCTCCCACCCCCTTGGGGAGCCGCGAAGGGAACTCGTCGTAGCCGTGCAGGCGGGCGATCTCTTCCACCAGGTCGGCGGGCCGGGTCACGTCCGGCCGGTAGGTAGGCACGGTCACCTGCCGGGGGTCATCCCCGGTAACGCGGCACCCCAGGCGGGTGAGGAGATCGTCGATCCGCTCCGCGCCGAGTTCCACCCCCAGCAGGCGGGCCGGTTCCGATCGGGGCAGCGCCACCACCCACGGCTCGATCGGCTGCGGGTAGAAGTCGATGAACCCACCCGCCACTTCCCCACCCGCCAGGTCGGCCATCAGCCGGGCCGCCCGGGCGGAGACGAGGGGCGGCAGCGCCGGGTCCACCCCGCGCTCGAAGCGTGACCCGGCTTCGCTGCGCAGGCCGTGCCGCTTGCCGCTGAGAAGGATGCCGGGGGCGGAGAAATGAGCGACCTCCAGGAAGACCCGCCGGGTCTGCGGCCGCACCTCCGAAGACTCGCCGCCCATGATGCCGGCGAGCGCCAGCGGCCCGTCGGGCGAAGCGATGAGCAGATCCTCCGGGTCGAGGCGCCGCTCCACGCCGTCCAGAGTGGTGAGGGTCTCCCCCTCCCGGGCCCGCCTTACTACCAGGGTCTCCTGGGGGATGAGATCGAGGTCGAAAGCGTGGATGGGCTGGCCGAGCTCCAGCATCACGTAGTTGGTCACGTCCACCACGTTGCTGATGGGCCGCACCCCGGCGTGGCGCAGCCGCAACCGCATCCACAACGGTGACGGGCCGAGGCTCAGGTTGCGGACCTCGCGTGCCGTGAAACGAGGGCAACGCGCCGCATCCTCAACCACGGCGCGGCCGGTGGTAGGAGCCCCGGTGGGGCCGACATCCCCCGAGGGGCGGCGCAGCGGCACCCGGTAGAGGGCCGCCAGATCGCGGGCCAGGCCGTAGATCGACATGGCGTCCGGCCGGTTGGGGGTGACGGTGACGTCGAAGAGCACGTCCGGGAAAGGCAGGCAGGCGGCGAAGTCGGCCCCCACCCCGTACTCCTCGCCCAGTACCAGGATCCCGGCGGACTCCTCGCCCAGGCCCAACTCCGTCTCGGAGCAGATCATGCCGCGCGAGAGCACCCCCCGGATCTCCCGCTCCCCGACACGCAAGCCCCCGGCGAGCACCGCCCCGACCGTGGAGAGCGGCACAATGGCCCCGGCCTCGAAGTTCCAGGCGCCGCACACCACCTCCTGCTCGCCGGACCCGGTGTCGAGGCGAGCCAGGCGCAGCTTGTCGGCCCGGGGATGGGGGCGGACCTCCCGCACCCGGGCCACCACCACCCCGCTGAAGGGCGCCTCCACCCGGCGCATGCCCTCCACCTCGTGCCCCAAGGCCGAGAGGGCCCGCGCCACTTCCTCCCCGTCGTCGGGGAGGTCGGCGAACTCCTGGAGCCAGCGCAGGGAGATCATCGGAACTGCTCCAGCACGCGAAGGTCGGGATCGAAGAAGTAGCGCAGTTCGGGGACTCCGTAGCGGATCATCGCCAGCCGATCGAGGCCCACGCCGAAGGCGAAACCCGACACCGCAGTGGGGTCGTAGCCCACCGCCTCAAAGACGTTGGGGTCCACCATCCCGCAACCCAGCAGCTCGATCCAGCCACCGCCCCCGCACACCCGGCAGCCCGAGCCGCCGCAGGCGAAACAGGTGGTGTGCATCTCGGCGGAAGGCTCGGTGAAGGGGAAGAAGTGGGGCAGGAAGCGCACCTGCTGCTCGGGCCCAAAGAACTCCCGGGCGAAGTGGGCCAGCGTGCCTTTCAGGTCGGCGAAGGTCACGTTGGCGTCGACCGCCAAGCCTTCGATCTGGTGGAAGACCGGGGTGTGGGTGGCGTCCATGGTGTCGCGCCGAAACACCCGGCCCGGGGAGACGATGTACACCGGCGGCGGGTGCTGCTCCATGTAGCGGGCCTGCACCGGAGAGGTCTGCGTCCGCAGCAGCACTCCTTCGGGATCGGGGCCGTGCTCCACGTACAGGGTGTCGCTCTCCAGGCGAGCCGGATGGGTAGGCGGGGTATTCAGCGCATCGAAGTTGTAGAACGCCGTCTCCACCTCGGGCCCGTCGGCCACCGTGTAACCCAGCGCCACGAAGATGTCGGTGACCTCCTCGAGCACCTGCATCACCAGGTGAGCAGCCCCGGGAAGGGCCCCCCGCCCGGGAAGGGTGATGTCGAGGCGCTCCCGGCGTAGGCGCTCCGCCTCCTCCGCGGCGGCCACCTGGGTGCGGCGCTCGGCGAATCGGCCGCCGAGACGGCCGACGATTTCGTTGATGCCCCGTCCCACCTCCCGGCGCTTCTCGTCGGGAAGGTCCTTCAGCCCGCGTCGGGCCGCCGCTATCTCCGAAGCGTTGCCCAGGACCTCGCGCTCCAGAGCATCGATGTGGGCCGCGCTCACCGCCTCCTGCAGGCGGGCCAGAGCCTCGGCCTCCACGACACGCAAACGCGACAGCACGTCGTCCACGGCACCGCAGGTTAGTTGAGGGCCCGACCGCCCCCATCCGGGAGGCGCCCGGAACTCATGGGCGGGCGGCCGCCGCCTCCCCGCCGCGGCTGCTCCGGCGCCGCTGCGCCGCCTCGTAAGCCACGATCGCCCCGGCGACAGCGGCATTCAGGCTCTCGGAGCCCCCGGGCATGGGGATGGTGACCGCGAGGTCGCACCCGGCCACCACCTCCGGGGGCAGGCCGCGAGCCTCCTCTCCCACCAGGATGGCCAGCGGCATCTCCGGAAGCGCCGCCGGGGGCATCCCGCCGCGGGCCACCGTGGCGGCCAGCCGCCGCCCGCCGGCTCGCAACGGGTCGAGCGTATCGAGCCGCGTCACCCCGGTGCGGAAGTGGCCTCCGGCGGCGGCCCGCAACACTTTGGGCGCCCACGGGTCGGCCGTGCCCGGCCCGGCGGCGAAGCCGAGGCCGAAGGCGGCGGCGGATCGAATGAGGGTGCCCACGTTGCCCGGATCGCCCACCCCCCACGCCACCAGCACGTCCCCCGCCGCGACCGGCGGTGGGTCGGGGATCACAAAGACCGCAACCGGGCTCTGCGGGTGCTCGGTGGTGGCCAGGCGGCGAAGCGCCCGCTCGTCCACCACCACCAGGTCGACTCCCACCCGGCGGGCCGCCTCTCGGGAGATCGCGTCGTCGGCCCGGGCAAAGATCCGCTCGATGCGCGCCCCGGCGGCCAAGGCCTCGCCCAGAAGGTGCGGCCCTTCGAGCAGGGCACGTCCGGTCTGGGCCCGCGCCCGGGGGTCGTGGAGCGCTGCCGCCTCCAGCACCCGCGAGTTGCGGGGAGAGGCCGCCGCGGGCGTTTCAGCCGTTGGACTTCCCCGAAGCCCCGGCCACCAGCTGCCCGAAGGCCCGCGGATCGCGCACCGCCAGATCGGCCAGCATGCGCCGATCCACCTCGATCTCGGCGGCCTTGAGGTCGGCCATGAGGCGCGAGTAGGTAGTGCCGTGCTGGCGAGCGGCGGCGTTGATGCGGGCAATCCACAACCGCCGGAACTCGCCCTTGCGGGCGCGCCGGTCGCGGTAGGAGTCCTGCATGGCGTTCATCACCTGCTCGTGCGCGGCGCGCAGGCGGCGGCTGCGGGCGCCCTTGAACCCCTTGGCCCGCTCCAGGATCTGGCGCCGGCTCTTGCGGCTGTGGACGGAGCGCTTGACGCGTGCCATCGTCTACCTCCCCAGCAGCCGCGCAACCCGGCGGCGGTCGCCGGAGGACACGCTCACCTCACCCTTCAAGCGGGTCAGGCGGGTGCTCCGGGGCTTCTTCCCCAGCTTCAGGTGCTTGCCGCCGGCCTGGCGGCGACGCAGGCGACCGGTCCCGGTCACCTTGATCCGCTTCGCCGTCGCCCGGCTGGTCTTCGTCTTCGGCATGGTCCTCACTCCTCGGCGGCGGGGGCGGAGGCCGCCTCGGCCTCCCGGGCCCGGCGAGCCTTGCGCTCCGGCGCCAACTGCATGGTCATGTTGCGTCCCTCGAGTGCCGGCGGCATCTCGATGGCCCCTACTCCCGCAACGTCCTCGGCGAGGCGCCGCAGGAGGCGCTCCCCGAGCTCGGGGTGGGTGATCTCCCGGCCCCGGAACATCATGGTGACCTTGACCTTGTCCCCTTCCTCCAAGAACTCGACCACCCGGCGCTTCTTCACTTCGAAGTCGTGGTCGTCGATCTTGGGGCGGAACTTCACTTCCTTGATCACCGTCCGGGTCTGCTTCTTGCGGGCCTCACGCTGGCGGACCGACTGCTCGTACTTGTACTTGCCGTAGTCCATCAGCCGGCACACGGGCGGGTTGGCGTCGGGGGCGACCTCGACCACGTCGAGGCCGAGTTGCACCGCGAGCCACTGGGCTTCCTCGATGGCCTTGACCCCGATCTGCGACCCGTCGGGGGCCACCAGCCTCACCTCACGCGCCCGTATGCGCTCGTTGACGCGCAGTTCCTGTGCTATTGCTCCTCCTGTGGCCAAACAAAAGACGGCAGGCAGCTGCCGTCTCCGGTTAGGGGACCGCGGCGCGCCCGAGAGCGGCCGGGTGGGAAGCAGCGCCTCCGCTTGGTCTCGATTGTCTGCGGGAGTATACGGGAGCACCGGGGCGAGTCCAACCTCTCCGGAAGGCCTCGCCCCCGGCAGCCCCGCCTCGAGGTACTAGAGCCGCTCGACCGCCTTCTGACCGGCGGCGAGGTCGACGCCGAACTTCACCGCCAGCAGGGTGAGCGACTGGGCCTCCTCCTGGCTCATCCCGGGAGCGGACTTCTTGGTGCCGAAGACGCCCTTCTTCTCCTCCCCGGCAGAGTCGGCCACCATCTTCCCGATGCCGATCAGGGAGTAGAAGAACCGGTGGTACTCCTCGTCGCTCAGCTTGTCCTTCAGCAGCACCCTGATGCCGCTGATCTCCCGGTCGATGGCCTCGGTGCTGGTCCCGACGATCCGGGTAGCCCCCTCGAAGGCCGTCTGGAACTGCCGCGGCTGGCTCAGGTCGAAGAGCAGTTCGCGCAGCAGCGGGTCGCGGTACCGGGAGGCGTCGCCGATCTCGTTGGCGAACTTCTCGGCTTCCTCCGGCTGCAGTTTGCCGTCCGCCAGAGCAACGAACACGAACATGAGCGGGGGCAGTCGCTTGAGCTGCTCCCACTCCCCCGTGCTGAAGCGTTCCTTCATCTTCTCTCTCCTCTGGATCGTCTGTCGAGGCCGCCGTCCGGCCCTCTCCCCCCGGCCACTGTACTCCCACAGGGCCTGCGGGGGCCGAGCGCCGGGCTTACCATCCCCTCATGCCCCCTGCCCGCCATCCCCAATCGCTCTATCACGACCGCTGGATCGAATGCGCTCCCGAGCATCTGCTGATCCGCGGCTACTACTTCCCGTTCGGCCCGGCCAAGGCCATCGCCTACTCGAAGATCCGCTCCGTCGAGCGCTTCCCTCTCACCACCTGGACGGGGAAGTGGCGGATCTGGGGCACTACCAGCCCCCGCTACTGGACCCACCTCGATCCGCAGCGCCCCCGCAAGACTGTGGGGCTGTTGCTGCACCTCGACGGCTTCGTACGCCCCTGGATCACCCCCGACGATCCCGACGCCGTGGAGCAGATCATCCGCCGCCGCCTCCTCTCTCCCGAGGCTCCCTAACGGGGGGGATCAGCCTCCCTCCGCCTCGGTCCAGGCCTGCCCCACCCCCGCCGGGAACAGCGTCCGCTGGTAGCCGGGCCGTTCGAAGCGGCCCAGGCCGGGCCAGGCCAAAGCATCCATGAAGGCCCAGGAGCGGCGGTGGATGGCGCTGGGGCCCAGCCACGCCAGAGCGGCGCGGTGGCGCGGCCCCGGGTAGCCCTTGTTGGATTCGAACCAGTAGGCGGGGAAATGCTCTGCCTCGGCGCGCATGATGCGGTCGCGGCTCACCTTGGCCAGGATCGAGGCGGCGGCAATCGACAGGCACGAGGCGTCGCCCCGCACCACACTCCGCGCTCCCCCGACGAAGTCCCAGATCCCGTCGACGAGCACCGCGTCCGGCGCCAACCCGAGTGCCTCCAGGGCCCGCCGCGCGGCCAGCCGCTGCGCCTCGGACATGCCCAGCGCATCGCACTCCTCCGCTGAGGCATGGCCCACCGCCCAGCCGCGGCACCACTCCGCTACACGGTCGAAGAGAGCCTCGCGCTCCCCCTCGGTGAGCATCTTGGAGTCGCGCACCTTGTACACCCGGCGATCGGAGGGCAGCACTGCCGCCCCCACGGTCAGCGGCCCCGCCCAGGCCCCCCGTCCCACCTCGTCCATGCCCACCACCACCCGGGCGCCCCCCTCCCAGATCTCCCGCTCCAGCCGCAAGGTAGGCGCCTTGCCCCGGAGCGCTCCCCGCAGGACGGGCACCCCGCCGCTCACCGCCGCCTACCCGCCCCGCAAGCGCCGCAGCGCCGTGGCCGCCTGCAGCGCCGCCTGGGCCGCCTCAGCACCCTTGTTCCCCGGCCCGGGGAGGCTGCGCTCCCGGGCTTGGTCGGCCCGGCGCGCCGTGAGCACGCCCAGGGCTACCGGTACCCCGGTCTGCAACGCCACCTGCTGCAGGCCGGCGATCGCCTGGGTGGCCACATGCTCGTAGTGGTCGGTCTCCCCCTTGATCACCGCCCCCAGGGCAACCACCGCCTCACACCCGGCCTCCGCCAGCGCCCGGGCCGCCACCGGGAGCTCGAAGGAGCCCGCCACCCGCAGCACTACCGGCTCGGGGGCCCCCCCGGCGGTGAGCGCCTCCAGGGCGCCCTGCAACAACCCATCGGTCACGAAGGCGTTGAAGGAGGCCACCGCCACCCCCACCTTGATCCCCCTCCCGTCGGCGGCTCCGGCGATCTCAGGCATCGGCATCGTCTCCCAGGTCGATCAGGTGCCCCATCTTCGCCGCTTTGGTGGCCAGGTAGCGCCGATTCTCGGCGGTGGGCCGGGTCTGGAGAGGGACTCGCTCCGTGATGCTCAAGCCGTAGCCTTCGAGCCCGGCCCGCTTGGCCGGGTTGTTGGTCAAGAGACGCATGCTGCTGATGCCCAGGTCCACCAGGATCTGGGCGCCGATGCCGTAGTCCCGGGCGTCGATCGGCAATCCCAGGTCCTCGTTGGCCTCCACGGTGTCCCGCCCGTTCTCCTGCAGCGCGTAGGCGGCCAGCTTGTGGAGCAGCCCGATGCCGCGGCCCTCGTGGCCCCGGAGGTACAGCACCACCCCCCGGCCCTCCTCCGCCACCCGCCGCAGGGCATCGTGGAGCTGGTAGCCGCAGTCGCAGCGGCGGCTGCCGAACACGTCGCCGGTGAGGCACTCCGAGTGCACCCGGACGAGCACATCGGAGGCGCCGGCGACTTCGCCGCACACCAGGGCCACATGCTGGACCCCGTCGAGCAGCGACTCGAAACCCACCACCCGGAACATGCCGAACTCGGTGGGCAGCACCGCCTCGGCCACCCGCCGCACCAGCTTCTCGCGACGGCGCCGATGGGCGATGAGGTCGGCGATGCTGATCAGGGGGAAGCCGTGCTCGGCGGCGAAGCGATCCAGTTCGGGCAGGCGCGCCATCGACCCGTCATCGTTCACCAGCTCGCAGAGCACTCCCGCCGGGTACAGGCCCGCCAGGCGGGCCAAGTCCACCGCCGCCTCGGTATGTCCCGCCCGAATCAGCACCCCGCCCTCCCGGTAGCGCAGGGGGAAGATGTGACCCGGCCGGGCCAGGTCGCCGGCGGTCGTGCGCGGGTCCACCACCGCCCTGATGGTGGCGGCGCGGTCGGCAGCCGAGATGCCGGTGGTGGTCTTCGGGATGTAGTCGACCGAGACGGTGAAGGCGGTGCGGCGGGCGTCCGTGTTCTCGGCGACCATTAGCGGAAGCCGGAGCTCATCGAGCCGCTCCCCCACCACCGGCAGGCAGATCAGGCCGCTCGTGTGGCGCACCATGAAGGCGATCTGCTCCGGGGTCACCTTCTCGGCGGCCACGATCAAGTCGCCTTCGTTCTCCCGGTCGGCATCGTCCACCACCACCACGAATCCCCCGCGGGAGAAGGCGGCAACGGCGGAGTCGATGGTGGCGAAGCTCATCGCGTCGCCTCCAGGAGGCGCTCCACGTACTTGGCGATCACATCGGCCTCGAGGTTCATCGCGTCGCCGGGGCGGCGGCTGCCGAACAAGGTCACTTCGAGTGTGTGCGGGATGAGCACGATCTCGAACCCACCCGCATCCACTCCCGAGATCGTGAGGCTCACCCCGTCGACGGCCACCGAGCCCTTCTCTGCCAGGTACCGGTGCAGGCCGTGGGGCACATCGACCCAGAGTCGGATCGAGGCGCCTTCGTGCTCGACGGAGCGCACCGTGCCCACCCCGTCCACATGGCCCTGGACGATGTGCCCGTCGAAGCGGGCGTCCGCTCGCATGGGGCGCTCCAGGTTCACCGGCGACCCCGGCGTCAGCAGGCCGAGGTTGGAGCGGGCCAGCGTTTCGTCGACCGCTTCCACCGTCACCCGCCGGCCCGCCAGGGCCACCGCGGTCAGACAGACCCCATTGACCGCAATGGAGTCTCCCACCTGCATACCGGCGCCGAGCTCGCCCGCCTCGATGCCGAAGCGGCGTTTGCCCCCGGCGTCGGCCGCCTCTACCACCGTGCCCATGCCTTCCACGATCCCAGTGAACATCACTGCTCCTTCACAAAGAACTCCACGCGCAGATCCGGCCCCAACCGCTCTGCGGACACCAACTCGACCTCCCTGGCAGCGGCCAGCGTGGCGAAGTGCCCCGCTATGCCGGGGAGCCCCACCCCGCCTCCGAGGCGGGCCCCCAGGTAGAACACCCCTCGCTGCACCAGCCCCGCCCGCAGCAGGGCCCCGGCCAGCGTCGGACCGCCCTCTACCAGCAGGTCGAGCAAGCCCCGGCCCGCCAGCGCCGCCAGCCCGGCCGCCAGGTCCACTCCGTCGGGGCCCGGCACCACCACCACTTCCCCCGGGCAATCCCGCTCCCCCGGGGCCAGGACTACCGGGGCCCGCTCCCAAAGCCGAGCCCCGGCGGGCAGCGGGCGCCGGCCCGCCACCACCACCGGACGGGGCTGCGGCCCCCGGTACCCCGGCAAGCGCACCGTCAGCCGCGGGTCGTCGACAGCCAGCGTGCCGGCCCCCACCATCACCGCGTCCGCCTCCGCCCGCAGACGATGACCGTCCGCCCGGGCCTCGGCCGAAGTGATCCACTGCGAAGTCCCGTCTGCCGCCCCTGCCTGGCCGTCGAGGGTCAGAGCGGCCTTCAGGGTGAGGCGGGGCCGCCCGGTGCGGCGCTGGTGGAAGTACGCCGGGTCCATGGCCTCCACCGCCGCGGCGGCAATGCCGGAGTGCACTTCGAGCCCTCCCGCCCGGAGCCGGGCCAGGCCCCGCCCCGACACTCGTTCGTCGGGGTCCACCGCTCCCACCACCACCCGCGCCACCCCCGCCGCCAGGATGGACGCGGTGCAGGGCGGGGTCCGCCCGGTGTGGTCGCAGGGCTCGAGAGTGACGACCAGCGTCCCTCCCGCCGCCCGCAGCCCCGCCTGTCCCAGGGCGACCACTTCCGCATGGGGCCGGCCCGGGCCCTCGTGGGCCGCCCGCCCGACCACCATCCCGGCGGCGTCGAGCACCAGCGCGCCGACCCGGGGGTTGGGGTGGGGCCGGGTGGGCGCGGCCAGGGTGATCGCCTCGCTCATCAGCCGCTCGTAGTCCATGCCGGTCTCCGCATCATGGGGCGCGCGGCCGCGAACGAGCGGCGCGAGCCCTCCTTCTCCCATCCGGACTGTCACCGTCGGCCCCGGGATCACACCGGGTCGGCCCCCAAAGGGGGGTTCGCGGGCTCTACCGCCGGTCGGGAATTGCACCCCGCCCTGAAGAAGGGCCTAACGAGGGCATTCTACCGGCCGCGCCGGGCCGCCCCAGAGGTCAGCGACTGCGGCGGTCCACCTTGTAGCAGGAGCCGGCCTCGTGCTTGGCGTGCTCCTTCATCTCTGAGGCCACCGCCGACGCTTCCCACTCGCTGGTGAACGTTCGCCGCAGGTTGGTGGCAACGCCCATGGAGATGGAGACGATGGGGAACGCATGGCGCTCTCCCCGGCGGTCGATGACCTCCACGAAGCCGCGCAGGGCATCCTGGGGGTCGTAGAAGTCCAGGATGCCATCGTCGAAGCGGTCCACGACCGTCTTGCAGAAGGTCTCGGCGACGTCGGGCTGCATGACCGCGATGAAGTCGTCCCCGCCTACGTGCCCCACGAAGCACGACGCGTCGTCGGTCTCCACCGCCGCCTGCACCAGGACGTTGGCGGTGAACTTGATGACGTTGTCACCCCGCATGAAGCCGTAGTGGTCGTTGAAGGCCTTGAAGTTGTCCAGGTCGGCGTGGACCACCGCCATAGGCCGCCCGCTGGCCACCCGGCGCTGCAACTCCTCGGCGATGCGGAAGTTCCCCGGCAACGCGGTGAGGGGCGACAGGTCGCGCATTGCCTTCGAGCGGCGCAGTACCGCGCCCACCCGGGCCACCAGCTCCTCTATGTCGAACGGCTTGGTGATGTAGTCGTCGGCCCCCAGCTCCAGCCCGCGTACCCGATCGCGCGAGTCGGTCCGCGCCGTCAGCAGCACCACCGAAACGCTGGACGTGGCCGGGTTCACCCGCAGCCGGCTCAACAGCTCCAGGCCGTCGAGGTCGGGCATCAGGATGTCGAGCAGGATGAGATCCGGGGGGCGCTCCAGGGCGACACGCAAGCCGGCGATGCCCTCGGTGACCGCGCTCACCTCGTAGCCCTCGCGCTCGAGGCTCATGCGGACGAAGCGCACGACGTCGGCGTCGTCATCGATGACCAAGATGTGTTCGCTCATCTAGTCCCGGACCGCGGCTCGGAGTTCCTCGACGGCTCCCACCGGATCGGGCGCACGGACGACCGCGGTGCCGGCCACGAAGGCATCGGCGCCGGCTCTCCGGGCGAGCCGAGCGGTATCCGGTGTGATGCCGCCATCGATCTCGATATCGGCAGCGAGACCCCGCGAGTCAATGAGCTTTCGGGCCGCCTCGACCTTTTCCAGCACCTCGGGGATGAAGCCCTGTCCGCCGAACCCGGGGTTCACCGACATCACGAGCAGGAGGTCGCACAACTCCAGGAAGGGAGCCACTGCAGCGAACGGGGTCGGCGGGTTGAGCACCAGGCCGAACTGGAGGCCCAGGTCGCGGGCCGCCGCGGCCGCCCGGGCCGGGTCGGGGTAGACCTCGATGTGCACCGTCACGCTGTTCGCCCCGGCCTTCGCCAGCGCCTCGAACAGTGCCATGGGGTTGGTGACCATCAAATGGGCGTCGAAGAACAGGCGCGAGACGTGCCGCAGCGAGGCGATCACCGGAGGCCCGTAGGAGAGGTTGGGCACGAAGTGCCCGTCCATGATGTCCAGGTGCAGGAAGTCGAGATACGGCTCGATACGGCCGAGCTCCTCACCCAAGCGGGCGAAGTCGGCGTTCAGGATCGAAGCGGCGATGCGAGCAGGCTTGGCCACCGGCCGAGTGTATCGCGGGAGTAGCCGCCGGCCGCTCGCGCCTGTGAAGCTCACCAGTAGGCGAAGCGGAGCACCACGGCCGGAATGGCGAGCAGCCAGAACCCGGCGAAGATCAGCAGGCCGCCCCGATCTCGCTTCTCGGCGTAGTAACCCGGCGAGGCAGCCAGGGAGTAGACGAGGAGCCCGAGGCCGAAGGAGGACAGCACGGCCGACCAGGCGGCAGTGTGATCGGCCAGGATGGCAGCTCCCCCGGCGAGCAACGCCACAGCGGTGGCGTATTCGGCGGCGATGTGGAACCAGATGTCGATCCGCCCTGCAGACACCTCGGGCACGCGCCGCGCCGCCAGGGCAACCGTCCAGAAGCCCCCCATTCCGGCGCCGGTGAGAAGCGACACCACCGCGATGTAGCACAACCCAGGGGGCATCGGGGCGACCTCCTTTTCTCGGCAGGCTAGTTCGGGCCGTTGCCGCCCCGGCCGCCGCCGGGGCCTACGCTGACGCCATGGACCGCTACCGCATCCCGCCCGACACCACCGTGGATCTGGCCGCCTTCGACCCGGGCGACACCGCCGGGCTCGAAGAGAAGGAGGCCAAGGAGCGCGTTGCCGCCCTCAACCGCCGCCTGGAGGGCCTCCAGGAGCTGCTCTACGCCGAGGGGAAACACCGGGTGCTGGTGGTACTCCAAGCCACCGACACCGGCGGCAAGGACGGGGTCATCCGCCACGTCTTCGACGGGGTCAACCCCCAGGGAGTGAAAGTGGCCTCGTTCGGACGCCCGACCGAGAAGGCGCTGGCCCACGACTACCTCTGGCGGGTGCACCCGCACACCCCCGGCTCCGGGGAGATGGTGATCTTCAACCGCAGCCACTACGAGGACGTGCTGGTCGTGAGAGTGCACGGGCTGGTGCCCGAGGGGGTGTGGAGCCGGCGCTATGCCCAGATCAACGCCTGGGAACGCCTCCTGGCCGAGGAGGGCACCACCATCCTCAAGTTCTTCCTCCACATCTCCCCCGAAGAGCAGGCCGAGCGCCTGGCGGCACGCCGCGACGACCCCGCCAAGCGCTGGAAGTTCAGCCGGGGCGACCTCGAGGAGCGCGGGCGGTGGAGTGCCTACCGGGCGGCTTACGAGGAGGTCTTGTCCCGCACCAGCACCCCGTGGGCGCCCTGGTATGTCGTCCCCGCCGACCGCAAATGGTTCCGGAACTTGGTGGTGGCCACGACCCTCGTCGACGCCCTGGAGAGCCTCCACATGGCCTACCCGGACCCCGGCGAGGACCTGACCGCCGTGCTCATCCCTCCGGCGGGGTGAACCGCGCCGGCTGCAGCCTCCGGCCCCGCATCCACTCCCCCGCCGTCATCCGTCGCCGTCCCTCCGGCTGGACTTCGAGGAGTTCCACTGCGCCGTCGGGGACCCCCAGCAGCACCTTGCCCTCCACCGCCTCCACCCGGCCGGGCTCGGGGCCCGGGTTCTCGACCGCCCGGGCTCCCCACAGCTTCAGGCGTACCCCGTCCAGTTCGGTCCAGGCGCCGGGCTTCGGATCGAAAGCCCGCACCGCCCGCACCACCGCCTCACACCGGTGGCGGGTGGGGTCCACGAAAGCCTCCTCCGCTCGTACCCGAGCGGCGGCGGTGACCCCGGCGGCCGGCTGAGGCCGCGGGGCCACTTCGCCGGCAACGTACGCCGGAAGGTGCGCCGCCAGCATCGCCGCCCCGATCTCCGCCAGGCGGGCGGCGAGCTCACCTGCGGTCTCCTCGGGCCCCACGCCCGTCGGATGCATGGCCAGCACCGGGCCCGTGTCCATGCCGGCATCCAACTGCATGAGGGTGACTCCGGTCAGTTCGTCGCCGGCCAGGATCGCCCTGACCACCGGGCTCGCCCCGCGCCATCGGGGCAGCAGGGAGAAGTGCACGTTGACGAACCCGCAGCGCGGCGCCTCGAGCAGCTCGGACGGCAGGATCTGCCCGTAGGCCACCACCACGGCCACATCGACGGCCAGGGATCGCAGCCTTTCGAGGTCCTGGGCGGCGCGCCCCGGCTGGCTCACCGGCAGGCCCAGCGCGGCAGCAGCCTCCTTCACCGGCGGCGCCTGGGGCCGGCCGGATCGGCCCCGCGCCTTGTCGGGCCGGGTGGTCACCAGGGCCACCTCCGCCATCTGCACCAGCGCCCGCAACGACGGCACCGCCTCCACCGGGGTGCCGTAGAAGACCGCTCTCACCGACCTTCCCCTCGCAGCATCTCCTCCTCGCGGATCTCCTTCAACGCCTGCTTGCGGGCCCGCCGGGGCAGGCGCTCCAGCAGGAGGATGCCGCCGATGTGATCGATCTCGTGCTGCAGCACCCGCCCGAGGAGTTCCTCGCCGGCGTACTCGATCTCCTTGCCGGCCAGGTTCAGCCCCCGGGCCCGGGCAAACCCGGGACGGCGGACCGGCCAGTAGCGCCCCGGCACCGACAGGCACCCTTCATCGAAGGTCCACGATCCGGAGGTCTCCAACAGCACCGGGTTGATCAAGTGATGCGGGCCGTCCCCGATGTCGAAGATCACCACCTGCAGGGCGACGCCTATCTGTGGCGCCGCCAGGCCCACCCCGGGGGCGCGGTACATCGTCTCGAACATGTCGTCGACCAGGCGCCGGATGTCCCCGTCGATTCGGGCCACCGGCGCCGCCGGGGTGCGCAGGACGGGGTCCGGGTACACCCGGATGGGGAAGATGGCCAAGGTGCCTCCAGTGCCTCTTCGGCAGACTAGCCCCGGTCAGAGGTCGATCGGGTCGGCGTCCACCCGCACCCGGGCCCCGGCGTCCCGCCAGTCCTGGACCAGGCGTCGCAGCATCAGACGGGGGCCGTGGAGATCGCGCCCTTGGAGCAGCCACCTCAGCCGATCGCCCCGTTCCGCCGGCCCGTGCACCTCGGCCCGCCCGGCGACGGCCGACCGCAGGGAGGCGTCGGCGCCCTCCGGCACCCCGGCCGCCTCCACCACCAGGATCTCCCCCGCCGGTGGGAAGCCGACCGCCGCCCGCCGCGCCATTTCGTCTCCCAGCAGCGGCAGCGGGTCCCCGCGGCGCAGGGCGCCCAGTGCCGGATGGGTCGGGTCGGCGGTCTGCACCAAGGCCCGGCGCCCCCGCCCCGGGCCGGCGGCAGCGGCAACCCGGGCCAGCAGGCGCAAGCCATCTTCCACGGCGCGGTAGTGCGGGGCACGCAGCAGTCCGTCGGCGTCTACCACTACCCCCAGGTCCACGGGCTGCAGCCCGGCGAGGTCGCGTTCGGTGCCGACGACCACGTTCCTGCCGGTCCCCGCCTCTCCGACGGCCCCCCGCCCGAGGAAGCCGCCCAGCTCGGCCACCAGGCGCCCCACCGCCGCCCCGAGGGCCTCGAAGCGCCGCCCCCCGCAGCGAAGGCAAGGTCCCAGGGCTACCCCGCAGCGCGGGCAGGATCCGCCGGCATCGGGACGAGCCCCGCACCGGGGGCAGACGCGCAGGGTACGGCAGCTCGTGCAGCGCAGAGCCGGGGCCCGGGTCTCGGCGAGCACGAAGGCCCGCTTTCCCTCGGCCACCACCGCCCGGAGGGCCTGCCGGCCCCGTTCGCCGATCAACCCGCTCCCGGGCGGCTCGGCAGTGCGATCCACCACCTCGACCAGCCCCCAGAGGCGCCCGCCGTAACGCACCAGCGCCGGGGCGCGCTCCAGCGCCTCGCCGGTGGGGACCGCCCCACAGAGCACCAGGGGGAAGCGCTGCACCGCCGAACGGCGCCACAGCAGGTCGCGAGCGTGGAGAGTGGGAGTAGCCCGATCCTTCAGGCCCCGACGGCCTTCGTCGACCACCACCGCCAGGGCCAGGCCGCCCACCGGCCACAGCGCCACTTCCCTGGTGCCCACCACGAGGCGTCCGGGTTGAGCGGCTGCCTCCCAAGCCGCGGTCAGGGCCGCACCCCCATCTTCGGCAAGGACGGCCACCACCCTCGCCCCGAAGCGCTCCCCCAGGTGCGCCGCCAGCGAGCGAGCCTCGGCCACCGCGGGCACCACCACCAGCACGCTGCGCCCCGACGCCAGGACCGGTGCCGCCAAGCCGGCCAGCGGCGCCGCCCAGGGGCCCGGCCCCAGCAGGTATCGGGCCCCCAGGTGCTCCCCGGCCGCGGCCGCCGCCGACACCTCGGGCAGCACCGAAGCCCCGCACGATGGCACCGGGGGCAACTCCCCTCCCCGTCGGCGCCGCGGCAAGTTGGGCGGGGCCGCCTTCGCCAGCAGCACCGGCAGCGGGGCCACGTAGTGCGTGGCCGCCCAGCGCATCACCTCGAGCAGGCTGCGGTCGAAAACCGGCATCTCGCCGCGCCGGGAGACAACGGGCCGCAGTCCCGGCCGGGCTGCCTCTCCTGTGGCAACGACGAAGCCACCCACCCTCCTGCCCCCGAGGGGGATGCGCACCATCGCCCCTACCTCGACGTCGATGCCCGCGGGTACCTCATAAGCGAAGCCGTCGTCGACGGCGAAGGTAGGGAGATCCGGCACCACCCGGGCCACGAGGGGCGCGCTCAGCGTGTGCCCCGGCTCCTCAGTTCGGCGATCCGCTCCCAGAGGCGGGCCGCCACCCGGCGCTTGGGAAGGCACTCCCAGGCCTCCACCGTGCCGTCGGGAAGGATCAGTGCGACCTGGTTGGTCTCGGTGCCGAAGCCCGAGCCGGCGGCCGTGACGTCGTTGGCCACGAGCAGATCCACTCCCTTTGAAGCCGCCTTGGCCACCGCCCCTTCCGCCGGACCCGTCTCGGCGGCGAAGCCCACCAGGAACGGCCGGTGAGCCAGCGCGGCCACCCCGGCCAGGATGTCCGGGGTGGGCTCCAGGGCCAGAGCCGGCGGGCCGTCGGCACGGCGCAGCTTGGTCGCGGCCGGCCGCGCCGGGCGGAAGTCCGCCACGGCCGCGGCCAACACTGCCACATCGCAGGCCTCGGCTCGGCCCCACACCGCCCGGGCCATCTCCTCGGCCGTCTCCACCCGCACCACCTCGAGCCCGGGGATCTCCGGTGGCTCGGCGGCAGTGATCAAGGTCACCGCGGCGCCGCGCGCCGCCGCCTCCTCGGCTACTGCATGGCCCATCTTCCCCGACGAGCGGTTCCCCAGGTAGCGCACCGGGTCTACGGGCTCGCGCGTCCCTCCCGCCGTCACCAGCACCCGCCAGCCGGCCAGGGCGCCCCCGCCCAGGGCCTGCTCCAGCGCGGCGAAGACCTCTTCGGGCTCCGCCATGCGCCCGGGCCCCACGTCGCCCCCGGCCAGCGGCCCGCTGGCCGGGCCCACGATGATGACCCCATCGGCCAGCAGCGCCGCCAGGTTGCGCTGGGTCGCGGGATGCGACCACATTTCCGAATGCATCGCCGGCGCCACCAGCACCGGGGCCCGGGTGGCCAGGACTACCGCCGAAAGCAGATCCTCACTGAGCCCCTGGGCCAGGCGGGACATGGTGGCGGCCGTCGCCGGGGCGATGCACACCGCGTCAGCCCAGCGCGCCAGGTCGAGGTGGGGGGCCGGCGAGGCCTCTCCCCAGAAGTCGCGTTCGGGAGCCGTGCCGGTGATGCCCGCCAGGGTCGCCGGACCCAGGAAGTGGTGGGCCGAGTCGGTCAGCACCGTGCGCACCGCAGCCCCCGCCTGGACCAGCAGGCGGGCGAGGTGGGCGCTCTTGTAGGCGGCGACTCCCCCGGTGATGCCCAGGACGATGCGCCGGCCGGCGAGCATCGCTACTCGCCGCGGTCGATGATCACCTTGTCGGCAGCGATCTCCTCGAAGGCGATCGACAGTGGCTTGCGCGACAGGGAGTGCACCTGGGGGGGCACGTAGGAGCCGAGGCCGTCCCCCAGTTGGTGGAAGTAGGCATTGATCTGGCGGGCGCGGCGCGCCGCCAGCACCACCAGCGCGAAGCGGTTCTGCGTCCGCTCCAGGACGGTCTCGATGGCAGGTTCGATCATCATGCTGCAGTTCCAGGGGGTGAGGGGGCCGTCAGTATACCGGCCACCTCGTCGATGGCCCGCACCAGGTCGTCGTTCACCACCACATGGTCGAACCAGCGGGGCGCCTGCTCCATCTGGCCGCGGGCGATGGCCAGGCGCCGGGCGATCTGTTCGTCGTCGGTGTCCCCCCGTCCGCGCAGGCGGGCCTCCAGCACCTCGAGGCTGGGCGGGGCGACCAAGACCAGCACGGCCTCCGGATAGGCGGCTTTGACTTGCTCCGCCCCCCGCAACTCGATGTCGAGCAGGACGGAGGCACCCGCCGCCAGGTGGGCCTCCACCGGCGAGCGAGGAGTCCCGTACAGGTGCCCGCTGTATTCCGCCCACTCCAGCAACTCACCGGAGTCCCGAGCGGCCCCGAAGTGCTCCCGATCCACAAAGAAGTAGTCGACTCCATCCCTCTCCCCCGGCCTTGCCGGGCGCGTGGTCATCGACACCGAGAAGTGGAACGGGAGTCGAGCGGCGAGCCCCGCCACGACGCTCGACTTCCCCGCCCCCGAAGGACCGGAGACTACGACGAGGCGGCCGCGGCGGGGCGGGTCAGGAGAGGGCGGCGATGAGCGCCTCCTTCTGCTTGACGCCCAGGCCCCGCAACCGGCGGCTCTCGGCGATACCCAGGCGCTCCATGAGGCGCGCCGCCTTCACCTTCCCCAGGCCGGGGAGCGATACCAGGGCGGCGCTCACCTTGAGCCCACCCACGGCGTCGTCGGTCTCGGCTCGGGCCAGCAGGCCGGCCAGGGTCAGCGACCCCTCCTTCAGCGCCTGCTTCACCGCCGCCCTTTGCTGCCGGGCGGCAGCCGCTTTGGCCAGCGCTTGCGCCCGTTGCTCCGGGGTCAGTTTCGGTGGTGCCATCACCCCTCCCTCCCTCGGGCTCAACTCTATAGGACGCCGAGGGCCTCGTGCAGGCGCGCCACCGCCTCCACGGGGTCGGGCGCCCCGGTCACCGCCCGTCCTACCACCAGCAGGTCCGCTCCGCGCGCCAACGCCTCCTCCGGGGTGGCCGTCCTCCGCTGGTCGTGGGACTCCATGCCCGCCGGGCGGATGCCGGGCGTGACCCGGACCAGGCCGGGAGCCACCTCGGCTACCACCCCCAGCTCTTTGGGCGAGCACACCACCCCCTCCACCCCGGCCTCGGCGGCCCGCCGGGCCAGACGGGAGGTCAGCTCTCCCGGCGTGCGCCCAAAGAGGGCGCTGGACGCGGCCTCGTCGATGCTGGTGAGCACGGTTACCGCCAGCACCCCGCATTCCCGGCCCCCCGCCCCGGTGGACAACCCGGCTGCCGCCGCCTGCAGCATGTCGACCCCGCCCGAGGCGTGTGCCGTGACCCACCGGGCGCCGTACTCCCCCAGGCGCCGCGCCGCCGCCTGCACCTGGCTGGGGATGTCGTGCAGCTTGGCGTCGGCGAACACCGGGCCCAGGCGCGCCACGGCCCCCACCAGGCCGGGGCCCGGGCCGTAGAGCAGGCCGAGGCCCACCTTGAACCCCGCCACCCGGCCTGCCAGGGCACGGGCCAGGCGGATCGCTTCTTCGCCGCGGCGCAGATCGAGGGCTATCAGGAGAGGGCTGTTCACCACGGTTGCCACGCTCCGATCAGTTCGGCCGCCCGGGCCACCCCGTGCCGGCGCCCGTAGCGGTGCAGATCGGCGATGATCCGCTTCCCCGCCCGCGGGTCGGCGAAGTGCGCCGTCCCCACCGCTACTGCCTGGGACCCGGCCAGCAGGAACTCCACCACATCGGTGCCGGAGCGCACCCCGCCGCAGCCCACCAGGGGCACCTCCGGCAGTGCCCGGCGCACTTCCAGCACCGCCCGCAAGGCGATGGGCTTGATGGGCGGACCCGAGTAGCCGCCGATCACCCCCGACAGCCCCGGGCGCCGCGTCTCGGGATCGAGCGCGGCTCCCCAGACGGTGTTGGCCACCACCAGGAAGTCGGCGCCGGCGGCGACCGCCGCCCCGGCCACCCGGGCGATGTCGGGCGCGTTGGGCGAGAGCTTGGCCCCCACCGGCAGGCTGGTGGCCGCCCGCACCGCCGCTACCACCTCCGCCGACACCGCGGCGTCCAGGGCGAACAGGGCTCCGTCGTCCAGGTTGGGGCACGAGAGGTTCACCTCCACCGCCGCCACCCCGGCACCCGACATCGCCGCTGCCACCCGGGCGAACTCCGCGGTGGTGTGGCCCACCACCGACCCCCACACCGGGACTCCCAGCCCCGGTAGGCGGGGGGCGACCGTCTTCAGCCAGGCGGCGATGCCGGGGTTCTGGATGCCGATTCCGTTGAGCATCCCGCCTCCGACCGGGTAGAGGCGGGGCGGGGGACGGCCGGGCCAGGGCTCCTCGCTCACCGACTTGGCCACCGCGGCCCCGTAGTGCTCCAGGGCGCCTACGGCGGCGAAGTCCACTACCGACCCCACCGTCCCCGAGGCGGCCACCAGCGGCGTCCGCAGGGTCAGCGGCCCGAGGCGAGTGGTGAGGTCCACGATCTCACCCTCGGCGATGGCGCCGGCTCACCACTGCACCTCGCCGTCGCGCAGGGTGAAGCGCCCGCGAAGGAGCGCGTGCCGGGCCCGCCCGCGCAGGGCCCGTCCCCGCCAGGGACTGTTGGCCGAACGCGAATGGAAGCGCTCCGCCACCCACGACACCGCAGGGTCGATCACCGTGATCGTTGCCGGCTCCCCCACCGCCAGCCACCTCCCCCGGTCCGCCAGGCCCGCCATCCGCGCCGGGGCCAGGGCCATGCGGGTGAACAAGTCCACGGAGCCCAGGCCCACCGTTTCCAGCACCACCCCCACCGCCGTCTCCAGGCCGATGACCCCGCGTGGGGCATCTTCGAAAGGCACGTCCTTCTCGTGGGCGGCGTGCGGGGCGTGATCGGTGCCCACCATGTCGATCGTGCCGTCGGCCAGAGCCTGCCGCAGGGCCTCCACGTCCTCGGGACGGCGCAGCGGCGGGTACATCTTGAAGGCCGGATCGGTGGAGAGCACGGCGCGATGGTCGAAGGCGAGGTGGTGCGGGGCTACCTCGGCGGTGACCGCCAGTCCCGCCTCTTTGGCCGCCCCTACCAGGGCCACGGTCCCCGCGGTGGAGACGTGCTGCACGTGGTAGCGGCCTCCCGTCAGGCGGGTCACGGCCAGGTCGCGGGCGACCACCACCTCCTCGGCTGCGCCGGGGATGCCCGCCAGGCCGAGCCGGGCCGACACCTCCCCTTCATGGAGTTGGCCGGCTCCGGCCAGCCCGCGGTCCTCGGCATGCTGCGAGACCACGCCGCCCAGGTCCACCAGGTACTCCATGGCGCGGCGCAGCAGCCCCGCATCGGCCACCGAGTCCCCGTCGTCCGTGAACACCCGCACCCCGGCCGCCCACAGCTCGTCGAGGTGGGCCAGTCGCTGTCCGGCCCGGCCGGCGGTGACGCAACCCGCGGGGAACACGTCCACCAGGCCCACCAGCCGGCCCCGGTCGGCCACGAAGCGCGCTAGGTGACCGGAGTCGATGGGCGGATCGGTGTTGGGCATGGCCACCACCGCGGTGAACCCGCCGGCGGCCGCAGCCCGCGAGCCCGACTCGATGTCCTCCTTCCACTCCTGCCCCGGTTCGCGCAGGTGCACATGGGGGTCGACCAACCCGGGCCCCACCCAGCATCCCGAGCAATCCACCACCTCGGCGCCGACCCGGTCGAGATCCGGCCCGACGGCGATGATGCCGCCCTCTCCCAGGCGCAGGTCGGCAGGCATCGCCCCTGCCGAAGTCATCACGATGCCCGCCGCCAGCAAGATGTCAGACATCTGCCTCACCTCCCAGCAGGCGGAAGAGCACCGCCATGCGCACTGCCACTCCCAGGCTCACCTGTTCCAGCACCAGAGAGTCGGGGTCGTCGGCCACCTCATCGGCGATCTCCACCCCTCGGTTCATCGGCCCGGGGTGCATCACCACGGCACCGGGCTTCAGCCGGGCCCGCCGCTCCCGGGTCATCCCGAAACGGGAGGTGTACTCGGCCAGGGAAGGGAACACGCTGGCTCCGCCGCGTTCGGTTTGCACTCGCAGCAGGTAGACCACGTCGACCGTGGGAAGCACCTCATCCAGCGACGGGCTCACCGTGACCGGCCAGTCCTCGGTGGTCACCGGCAACAGGGTGCGCGGCGCCACCAGCGTGACGTGCGCCCCCAGGCTGGAGAAGGCCAGCAGGTCGGAGCGAGCCACGCGCGAGTACCGGATATCGCCGACGATGGCGATCTCCAGACCCTCGAGGCTGCCGAACCGCCGCCGCACGGTGAGGGCGTCCAGCAGCGCCTGGGTGGGGTGCTGGTGGGCGCCGTCACCCCCGTTCACCACCGGGATGGACAGCCATTCGGCCGCCCGCCGGGCCGCCCCCACTGCCTGGTGGCGCATCACCAGCAGGTCGGAGCCCATCGCCTGAAGGGTGAGCACCGTGTCCTTGAGGCTCTCGCCCTTCGACAGCGAGGAAGTGCCGGGGGCAAACGTCATCGTGTCGGCCGACAGAGCCTTGGCCGCCCGCTCGAAGGAGAGGCGGGTGCGCGTGGAGGCCTCGAAGAAGGCGGTGGTCACCGTCTTGCCCCGCAGAGCCGGGACCTTGGGGATCGGCCGGGCGAGCACCTCCACGAAGCCGTCGGCGTCGTCGAGCAAGCCTTCGAGGTCCGCCCGGCCGAGGTCGGCGATATCGAGCAGGTGGCGCATCATTGCTCCACCCCCACCCACACCCCGTCCTCCCCGTCCACTTCCGCCAGGCGCACCGAGACTCGCTCCAGGGTCGAGGTGGGCAGGTTCTTGCCCACGTAGTCCGCCCGGATGGGGAGCTCGCGATGGCCCCGGTCGACCAACACCGCCAGTTCCACCCGCCGCGGCCGGCCCAAGTCGGCCAGGCAGTCCAGGGCGGCCCGCACGCTCCGGCCGGTGTAGAGCACGTCGTCGACCAGCACGACCACTCGATCATCGATGGGCACCGGCACCCGGGTGGCTCCCACCCGGGTGACGGGACGCCGATCCAGGTCGTCGCGATAGAGGGCGATGTCCAGTTCCCCTACCGGCACGGGCGCTTCCGCCTCGGCCAGCGCCGCCGCCAGCCGCCGGGCCAGCGGGATCCCGCGCGTGTGGATCCCCACCAGCACCAAGTCGCCGGCGCCGCGATTGCGCTCGAGGATCTCATGGGCGATGCGGCGCACCGCCCGGGCCATGTCGGCTGCGTCGAGAAGCGCCTTCATGGCAGCAAAAAGGCCACCCCGCGGGTGGCCGTGGTCGGCATTCGCATTGTGGCTCCCCTTCCCGGCCTCACGGGACCGGCTTAAAGGACGTTCGGCGGCACCCTAGCACGGCGCGGCCCGCCGTCTCGTCAGCGCGGCTCCCCCCGGGCGCCAGCCAGCCTCCCGAGCACCCCGTTGACGAAGGCACCGCTGCGCTCGGTGGAGTAGGCCTTCGCCAGCCGCACCGCCTCGGAGATCACCACCGGAGAGGAGAGGTCGGGGCGATGCCGCAACTCCCACAGCGCCAGCCGCAACACGGCCCGGTCCACTGCCGCCAGCCGCTCCACCCGCCAGTCGGTGGCGGCCGCCCCAATAGCGGCATCCAGGTCGTCACGTTCCGCCCAGGCCCCGCGCGCCAGGGTCGCCCCGAGCTCGTCCAAACCCTCCACCTCAGGCGGCCGGGCCAGCACGTCGGCCTCGTACAGGACCTCCAGTACCTCGTCGCGCCGCACCAGCTGCGTCACATGAGAGAGGGGCTCCGGGCCCAGGACCGGTGCCGGGACCGCCTCACCGCGCGCCGCGGCTCGCAACAGGTCTACCGCTTCACGCAGCTGGCGAGTCCCATCGGCTTCGGTGGCGGCGCGGAAGATGGCTGCCAGCTCCGCGTCGGACGGCGCGTCCGCCAGGGCCTGGGCTAGCGCCGCCGGGTCGGGTCTGTCCACGTCACACCCGGGTGATGTAGGCCCCGCTGCGAGTGTCGACCTTCACTCGGTCCCCCGCGTCCACGAACAGCGGCACCTGCACCACCAGCCCCGTCTCGAGGGTCACCGGCTTGGTCGCCCCGGACACCCGGTCCCCCTTCACCCCGGGCTCGGCATGGGTAACGGCCAGGACGACCGACGTCGGCAGATCGAGGCCGATGGCCCGCCCGTTGTACATGGCCAGCAGAATGGAATCGCCTTCCTTCAGAAAGCCCGAGGCGCTGGCCACCTGGTCCGGGCTCAGGGTGAGCTGGGCGTAGGTTTCCCCATCCATGAAGTGGTAGCCCAGGTCATCGGAGTACAAGTACTGGTGGGCCCGGCGCTCGATGATCGCCTGCTGCACCGGCTCGTCGGCCCGGAAGGTGCGCTCGATGACCGCCCCGCTCAGCAGGTTCTTCAGCTTCATCTTGACGAAAGCCTTGCCCTTGCCAGGTTTGGTGTGCTGGTACTCGACGATCTGGAAGATGCCGTCGTCGAGGTCGAGGGCCATGCCCGGCTTGACGTCGTTCGTTGAGATCATGGGCGCTCCAACTCCCGGCGCGACCCGGTGAGGATCTCCGGGCCCGACTCCGTTACCAGGACCATGTCCTCGATGCGCACCCCGCCCACTCCGGGCAGGTACACCCCGGGCTCCACCGTGACTACGTCCCCCACCCGCAGCGGGTCTTCGTTGCCGCGGCGCAGCCAGGGCGGCTCGTGGATCTCGAGCCCCACCCCGTGGCCCGTGCTGTGGAGGAACTGCTCCTCGTAGCCCGCGGCGCGCAGCACGGCGCGCGCCGCCTCGTCCACCTCATGCCCCGTTGCCCCCGGCCGACAGGCGACGATCCCCGCCTCCTCGGCTTCCAGGACCACACCGTAGACCTGCCGCATAAGCGGGTCGGCGGGGCCCTCGAGCCACACCGTGCGGCTCATGTCGGAGTGGTAGCCGTCGACCACACACCCGTAGTCGAGCAGCAGCAGGCCCGACCCCAGGGGCGCCGGCCCGGTCTCGTAGTGGGGTATGGAGGCGGCCGGGCCCGCCGCCACGATTGCCTCCCAGTCGGCCCGCTCTCCCCCGTGGCGGCGCATCTCGGCGACGAGCTCCCAGGCCAAGTCGGCCTCGCGGGCCGCTCGCCCCAGAAGCTCGCCCAGGGCGGCAAAGGCGGCGTCTCCGGCAGCGGCGGCGGTGCGCAGCGCGGCCAGCTCGGGCTCCTCCTTGGCGCGCCGCAGGTCTTCGACGCCTGCGGCGGCGGGGATCGGGGCCACCCCGGCCTTCTCTTCGAGGCCCCGGGCAAACTCCCAGGTCACCCCGGCCGCTTCCACCTGCACCCGCTCCAATCCGGCGAGCAGATCCCCCAGCGCCTTCCAGAGATCACCGGTGTAGACCCGGAGATCGAAGTGCGGGAACGCCTCCAGCAACGGCGCCGCCGATTCCCCGTAGCGGCCGTCGGTGAGAAAGGCCCCTCCACCGCCGGGGCGAACCAGCAGATAGCCGTTGCTGCCCGTGTAGCCGATGAGGTAGCGCAGGTTGGGGGCGCGGGTCACTAGTAGGGGGGCCTCCAGGCGGGAGGCGAGCGCGTCGATGCGGGCGGGCGTTGGCATGTGGCTCCTCACGAGATGCCTACGGCGGCGAGAGCGGAGCTTACGGTAGCCGTCGGCGCCATCTCCAGGCGCGGCCTCCCTATCACCTCCAGCACCACCATGCGCAGGCCCGCGCCGGAGCGTTTCTTGTCTTGCCCGATGAGACGGCGGGCCTCCGCACCGTCGAGTCCCGGGGCGGCCACCGGAAGGCCGAGGCTCGCGATCACCTCCCGCTGCCGGGCCTCCTCAGCGAAGCCGGCCAGTTCGGCCCCGGCCCGGCCGGCGGCCACCATACCCACCGCCACCGCTGCGCCGTGGGACAGGCCGCCGGCCACCTCCACGGCATGCCCGATGGTGTGCCCGTAGTTCAGGTGAGCCCGTTCCCCGTGGTCTCGCGGGTCGCGCCCCACGATCGCCGCCTTCACCGCCACCGCCCGCCGCACTACCTCCGCCAAGTCGGTATGAGTGCCGTCGCGCTCGAACATCGCCACCAGGCCGGGATCTCCCACCAGCCCTGCCTTCAGGGCCTCGGCCCAGCCCTCCCGCCGCAGATCCAGCGGCAGGCCGTCGAGCAGGTCCGCATCGACGATAACCCGAGAAGGGTGATGGAAGGCCCCGACCAGGTTCTTCGCCCCCAGGTTCAGCGCGGTCTTACCACCGATGGCGGCATCTACGGCTCCCAGCAACGTAGTGGGCACCAGGATCGCCTCTACCCCCCGCAGGAAGGTGGCCGCCACGAACCCGGCGACGTCGGTCAACGCGCCTCCTCCCACCCCGACCACGGTGTCCTCCCGGGTCAGTCCCAGACCGGCGAGCCACGCGTAGGCTGCCGCCGCCACCTCGATGGTCTTGGCCGCCTCGCCGTCGGGCAGCACTCGCACCGCGGAGGCCATCCCCGCCGCCTGCAGCTCTCGAGCCAGGCGCCGGCTCAGGCGTGCCGGCTCCCCCGGCTGGCAGAAGAACGCGGCCCGGCGGCGCCCCGGGCGCTCCTCCACCACGAGGGACGCCGACAGCAGCCCCCGGCCTACCACCACGTCGGTCGCCCCGGCTACTCGCAGGACTTCCACCACAGCACCACCTCGTCGGCCACTTCCTCGGGGCGTCGGTTCGCAGTGGCCACCTGCCGGTGGGCGGCTCCCCGATAGGCCGCTTCCCGGGCGGCCGCGAGACTCCGCAAGCTGGGCCGCCCCTCGCCGGCCAGCAGGGGACGGCCGCCGCCGTCGCCCACGCGTTCCTCCAGGACCTCCGGCGGCGCCTCGAGCCAGACCACCAGGCCGGTGCGCCGCAGCAGCGCTACGTTCTCCGGCGCCACCACGATCCCACCCCCGCAGGCCACCACCGCCGCGCTCCCGGCCGTTTCCACCAACGCCGCCGCCTCCCGCCGGCGGAAGCCCGCCTCCCCTTCTGTGGCGAATATCTCCGGCACAGAACGGCCGGCGGCCCCCGCCACCACCTCGTCCAGGTCCACGAACGGCCTCCCCAAACGGGCCGCTACCAGCGGGCCGATCCGGGTCTTCCCCGCTCCCATCATTCCCACCAGCCAGAGAGTCGCCATCAGAACCCGGCCAGGCGCTGCCGGTAGGCCTCTACCGCCCGAGCGAAGTCCGCGGCGGTATCTGCCCCGAACATGCGAGACATCTCGACGGCCAGCACCCAGGCCACCATGTGCTCGGCCACCACTGCGGCCGCGGGCACGGCGCAGACGTCGGAACGCTGCTCCGCGGCCGCTGCGGCCTGCTTGGTCACCACGTCCACACTGGTCACCGGCCGCCGCAGCGAAGACAGCGGCTTCATCGCCCCCCGCAGACGGATGACCTGGCCGTTGCTCATGCCCCCTTCGATGCCTCCCGCACGGTTGGTGGGCCGCTCGAACCCGCTCGCGCCGTAGGTGATCGCATCGTGGGCTGCGGAGCCCCGCCGGCCCGCCGCAGCAAACCCGTCGCCGATCTCTACCCCCTTGATTCCGGGGATCGACATCACCGCCGCGGCCAGGGCGGCATCCAGCCGCCGATCCCAGTGGACGTGGCTGCCCACCCCGGGCGGCACCCCGTAGGCCAGCACCTCCACCACCCCGCCCAGAGTGTCGCCCTCACGCCGGGCCGCATCGATGGCGGCGGCCATGGCGGTCGCCGCCTGCGGATCCAAGCAGCGCACACCGGAACGATCCACCTTGCCCCGGTCGCCGGCGCCGGGGACCCGCCCGTCGGCCGCTACCTCCCCGATGCCCACCACGTGGCCGATCACCCCCACCCCCGCCTCCGCCAGCAGTCGCTCGGCCAGGGCCCCCGCTACGGCGCGAGCCGCCGTCTCCCGCCCGGAGGCCCGCTCCAGCACGTCGCGGGCGTCGTGGGTGTCGTACTTGAGCATCCCGGCCAGGTCGGCATGCCCCGGCCGCGGCCCCGTGAGGGGCGCCGGCACGGGGCCGGGGACCGAGGACATGGCCGCCTCCCAACGGGGCCACTCCGTGTTGCGCACCACCACCGCCACCGGCCCCCCAAGGGTGCGACCCAGCCGCACCCCGCCCAGGATCTCGACCTCGTCGCGCTCCACCCGCATGCGCGGGCCGCGGCCGCGGCCCCGCCGCCTACGGGCGAGTTCTGCCGACACCATCTCGCCGGTCACCTCGAGGCCGGCCGGGAGCCCCTCCACGATGGCGACCAGGCCCGGGCCGTGTGACTCACCCGCAGTCAGGAAGCGCAGCACACCGGCGATGGTACCCCCGCGCCGGGGAGCACTACTTGATGATCGACTGCCCCACCGCCAGGGTGAACACGCTGTCGCGGTACATGAACACTCCGCTGCTGGTGGCCAGGCTGATCACCTTGAAGTCGGTGGCGAAGGTGTCCCCGACGCCGACGGTGTAGGTCTGGCCGTCCACGGTCAGCACCGCCTTCTTCACTCCGCCTTCGTCGCGGATCTCCAAGAGCGACACCCGCTTCCCGCTCGGCTGGTCGCCGGTGGTGCTGGTGGTGCTGCCTCCGGAGGTCGTGGAGGTAGAGGTGGAGCTGGTGGAGGACGTGGTGCCGCCGCCGGTCGTGCTGCTGGTGGAACCGCCGGTGGTACTCGTAGTGGAACCATCCCCGCCGGTCGTCGTGGAGCCGTCGGGGAGGGTGGTGCTCGTCGGGCTGGTGACCAGAGGAGCGAAGGGATCGCGCGGTTGAGCGACGCGGAAGCCCCCCGCCGCCGGAATCGTACCGGCGGAGCCGCTCGGGCCCGCCGTCCCCGGGTCCGGGGCCCCGGGCAGACGCCCGTCTCCTCCCAGGGAAAGCACTCCCGAGGAGGCCATCAACCACACCGAGGTCCCCGCCGTTCCCACCAGCAGCACGGCCACCAGGATCGCTACGAAAGTGCGCCGCAAGGTCCCGCGTCCCATGTCAGGCCTCCGCGCTCGGGCCGGTGGTCGGCGGCACGGTGGAAGGGACGATCGTCGTCTGCGCCTCCGGCGCCATCTCTTGCTCGCCCGTGCCCTCACCGGTGTTGCCGGCGCCCCCGTCGTCCGGGAGGGGTTCCAGCGGCACCAGGTCGGCGAGGGTGTACAGCCGCAAGCTGAGGCTCGCCGACAGCGTGGTCGCCCCGGTCTCATCCTGGCCCGACGACACGGCGATGGCGTCCACCCGCACCAGCCGATCCATGTCCATGATCCCGAAGAGGAAGCCCAGCACCTCGAAGAAGTCCCCGTCGATGGTGGTAGCCACCGTGATCTGCCGCAGCTCGGAACCGGTGATCGCCACCGGCATGGCCGGCGCCAGGTTCAATAGCTGCACTCCGGTGGTGTCACAGAGGGCATACACGTCGTCGATGAACTCATCGAGTCGGGGTTGCGCCGGGATCAGGCTCTCCATCTGCCCGATGCCGGCTAGGTACTCGACTTCGGCGTCCCGGATGGCCTGCAGCTGGGTCACCTGGGCCCGCAGCGCGGCTTCCTGCTGCTGCGCCGCGTCCAGGTCGTCGCGCGCCTCGGCGATGCGGCCGTTGCGCGGCGAGATGAGGAAGAACCACCAGGCCACCGCCAGCACCAGCGCCAAAACCAAGGTGAGGATCACCCAGCGGCGCATGTCAGGGCACCTCCGGGATCAGCTCCTGGGCGCGGTCGGTGACCGCCCCCGCAGTGAGCGCCGCCGAGGAGCTGAAGTTGACCACCACCTCGTCGCCGATGGCGCTCTCCGAAGCCATACTCACCCAGGGCCCGGTGACACCGGCGAACCCGCCCGCGCCCAGGGTGCGCAGCCATTCCGAAACGTCCGGGAACTCGAAGGCCACTCCGGTGAAGGCGACCTGGCCCACCACCCCGCCGATCTGGCCCTCGATGATGCTCCCGTTGAACGACTCCATCCACACCCGCTCGGGAAGAAGCCGGGAGAGGTCGTTGAGGAAGATGCCCCAGTCGACGTCGTTGGCCAGCGCTTCCTGCACCAAGCCCGCCTTCGAGCGAAACTCCGCCTGCAATGCGGCGGCCTCCGCCAGTGAGGCCACCTCCTGCTCCAGGCCGGCGTTGACCTCCTGCTGCAGCTCGACGTCGGCCCGCGCTGCCGAAACACGGGTGTTCCAGTAGAACACCCCGGCCACCAGCACGAGCACGTACGCGATGGCGGCGAGTATCAACAGCCCAATGAGCCGCCGACGGGTTCTCTCTTCGGCGACCTCGGGGGGAAGCAGGTTGATGGGGCGCACGCGTCAGTCCTCCCGAGCCACGTGGGCGAAGCGATTGCCGGGTGGGACCACGTAGCTCCCCCACAACGCCAGGCCCACCGCCGCCGGCAGCACGGGCTGCAGGTCGAGCAGCTGCGATTCGGTCATGTGCACCCGACCCACACTGACGTGGTCCAGGACCCGGACCGGCTCCACGCGCGTGCCCAGCGCCCGCGCCACCCGGTTGGCCAGATGGGGAAGCCGCGCCCCGTTCCCCGACACCAGCAGGCGCTCCAGCGAATGCTCCCCCGCCTGGGTCAGGTAGTAGTTCACCGAGCCGCGGATCTCCTCGATCAGGCCGTCGGCCGTGCGGGTGAGCAGCCGGCGCAGCGCCGCTTGCTCGTCGTCGCCTTCGGGCAGGCCGGAGGGCACCACTCCCGCCACTCGCTTCTTCTCCTCGGCGTCCTCCCGACTGAGCGACGCCCCGGCCATGAGCGCTTCGGTGAACTGGTTTCCCCCGGTGGGCAGGATCCGGACGAAGCGGGTGATACCGCCGCGCACGACGGCGATCTGGGACATAGATGCCCCGATATCCAGGATTCCTTGGGGCCCGTCACCCCCCAGGGTGAGATCCGCCCCGAACGCCGCCCGCACTAAGCCGAAGGTCTGCAGGTCGATCGAGAGCACTTGCAGCCCGACCTTGCGCGCCACCCCCACCAGGGACTCCACCATCTCGCGCTGGGCCGCCACCACCAGTATGGAAAGCATGAGGTCGCCGTCGGGAGTGCCGAACTCCTCGAGCGGCACGTAGTCGAGCAGCGCCTCCTCGACCGGGATCGGGATGGCGTCCTGGACCTGGTACGGCAGGGCCTCGAGCAGCTCCTCCTCCTCCAGGTGAGGCACGTCGACCTGCCGGACGATCACCCGCTGGTTGGCGATGCCCACCACAACCCGCTTGCGCGGCAGGCGATGGCGCTTCCACAGCGCGCTCACTGCCTCGGTAACGGCGCCCTGATCGACGACGTCGCCGCCCTGGACCGCTCCCGGCGGCAGCGGCATCTCGACGAACCGGCGCAGCACCGGAGTGGGCTTGCCGGTTTCGACTACGGCGGCCCGCACCGCCTCCGAGCCAATGTCGAGGCCGACCGCGATCGGCATCACTCCTCCGTTGTGGCCGCCCGGGGCGGCTCCTCGCTCGATCACACCGTGGTAACTACACGGGTGTCAGGCAAAAGGCTACACAACGGACCGCGCGCCTCCAAGGATCTGGGCTGATCCTGCCGAGCGCGGGCCGCGCGAGGACCGCGCGCCTAAGGTGGTCAGCCCAGGTACCAGCCGGCGATGGTCTCCCCCCAAGCCAGGGCCAGCGCGGCGCCGACGACCATAGCCGGGCCGAAAGGGATCGCATCCTTGCGCCCGGCCCGCCGGGTGACGAGCAGGCCCGCCGCCACCAGCCCTCCTACGGCAAAGGCGGCGAACGCCCCCACCGCCAGCACGCCCCAGGATCGATAGGCCAGCACCGCCCCCAGGAGCAGGCCCAGTTTCACGTCGCCGAACCCGAAGCCGCCCCGCGCCGCCAGGGCCACCAGGAAGAGCAGGGCGAAGTACGCCGCCGCTCCCCCGGCGGAGCGCGCCCAGGCCATGGGTTCTCCGTCCAGGAAAGCCGCCGCCCCCAGCAGCACCAGCGTCACCGCCGCCCCCGGCAGCAGGATGCGATCGGGGATCCGCTTGACGTCGAGATCCGTCAGCGTCAGGGCGATGGCGACTGCGGCCGCCCACCAAAACGCCGGCAAGGCCCACGACGGCCCGAGCAGAAGGGCCAGGCCGGCGAAGGCAGCCCCCGTGCCGGCTTCCACGAACGGATAGCGCACCGAGATGCCGCTCCCGCAATCGCGGCACCGGCCTCGCAGCAAGAGCCAGGACAGCACCGGGATGTTGTCCCGGGCCCGGATCTCATGGCCGCACGCCGGGCAAGCCGACCGGGGGCGCACCACCGACTTCCGCAGGGGGACGCGATAGGCGACCACGTTGACGAACGACCCGGCCACCAGGCCGAGCACCGCACCCACGATTGCCAGCCAACCTGTCACCGCCGGTCACCTCCTGCTCCGCTCGCCGGCTCGAGGCCCCCGTCTCACAGCATCGGACGTGCGAAGGCGAAGGTGAAGGGGTTGATGCCCGGCGGCCTGCCACGCCGGCCGGGTCAGAAGCCGCCCTGGTGGTACCCGGCGGGAATCACCGCCGGGCAGTCGGCACCGGAGAGGTCCGTGGCCCCGTAGTGAGTTCCCAGTGCGGCGCTGTCCCAAATGGAGAAGACCCGTCCCGAAGCCGAGTCTCGCGTCAGGCACACGACCTGCGGGTCGGCGTCGTTCAGGTCCACGTACACCCCATCGGCCGGGTCCAGGCTCAGCCAGGAACCCGGGCGCACCGCCCGCAGAACACCCCAATCGGCGGTGTAGGCCCCCTCCTCCAGCCACACCATCTTCTCCGCCAGCAGGATGTTGCGCAGATCGGTATGGGCGGCTCGGTCCTGGGCCGCGTGGCGAACGCCGAGGAAGTAGGGAATGGCCACGGCCAGCAGCACCGCCAGGATGGCCGCCACCATCATCAGCTCGATCAGGGTGAACCCCACATCACCCCTCGGCCGGTGTTTCACGAGACCCCTCCACAAGCGGGCTGGGGGCGGGCCGTCGGCCCGCCCCCAGCAACTCGGTAGACGTTGGGTGTGCTTACCAGCCGCCCTGGACGT
This sequence comes from Acidimicrobiia bacterium, assembly GCA_016932695.1. Lineage (GTDB taxonomy): Bacteria > Actinomycetota > Acidimicrobiia > Spongiisociales > UBA11373 > VGBK01. The sequence continues at coordinate 38,914 of JAFGCH010000081.1, forward strand.
AGCCGGCCGGGGCAGCCGCCGGGCAGTCCGCGGCCGACAGGTCGGTGGCGCCGTAGAAGGTGCCCGCCGTCGCGCTCTCCCAGATGGAGAAGGTGCTCCCCGAATCGGAATCGCGCACCAGGCAGACGATGTCCGCGCTGGCGGCGTTCAGGTCCAGGAAGACACCGTCCGCCGGGTCGGCGGCGATCACCGCGTTCGGCTCCAGAGCAGTGATGTCGCCCGCGGTCTGGGTGTAGTCGCCGTCTTCCAGCCAGAAGGCCTTCTCGGCGAGCAGCACGTTGCGGACCTCGCTCTGGGCCGACCGGTCCTGAGCGGACTTGCGGAAGCCGAGGAACGAAGGGATGGCAATGGCGATGAGGACTGCAATGATCATCACCACGACCATGAGCTCGATGAGCGTGAAGCCCTCGCTCCCGGCCAGCCGCTTGCGGATGGCCTTGGTCATCTTGGAAACCTCCTCAGGTTTCTCGGTCCCGGACCGGGGGTTCCCGATCCGCAGGCTTTATCGGCCGCGCCGCGACGCTTCTTGAGCGGGTTGCGCACCCCCGAACGCGCCGCAGCCGGGCTCCCGGCCCGGCTGCGGTTGCCTCGATGCTCCGCTTACCGCTGGATCAGGTTGGCGATGCTGAACATCGGCAGATACAGCGAGATGAGGATGCCGCCCACGCCCACGCCCATCACCACGATCAGGAAGGGTTCGATGAGGCTGGTGAGGGCGTTCACCGAGTCGTCGACCTCCTGGTCGTAGAAGTCCGCCACCTTGGCCAGCATGGCGTCGAGGGCGCCAGTCTCCTCCCCCACCGCCATCATGTGGGTCACCATCGGGGGGAAGACCTCATGGCGCGCCAGAGGGCCGGCCAGCGACTCGCCTCGCTTCACCGACTCCTGCACGTCCGCCAGGGCCTCGGAGACCACCGCGTTGCCCGCGGTGTCCGCCACGATGTCCAGCGCCTGGAGCACCGGCACCCCGGTCCGGCTCAACACCGACATGGTGCGGGCGAAGCGGCTGATGGCGATCTTCTGCACCAGCTTGCCGAAGACGGGGAAGCGCAGCTTCAGGCGATCCCACTTGGCGCGACCCGCAGGAGTGCGGATCCAACGCTTGAAGCCCACGACCGTGCCGATGGTCAGCAACGCCAGCAGCCACCAGAACTTGGTCAGCATCCCCGAGAGGGTCATGAGCATCTGCGTCGGCGCCGGCAGGGTGCCCCCCAACTCGTCGTACATCCTCTTGAAGATCGGCACGATGAAAAGCAGCATCGCGCTCAGGATGAGCACGAGCAGCCCGAGGACCACCACCGGGTAGGCCATAGCCGACTTCACCTTGGAGCGCAGCCGCACCCCGGACTCCAGGGTGTCCGCCAGCCGGATCAGAGTCTCGTCGAGGGCGCCGCCCACCTCCCCCGCCTGCACCATGGCCACGTAGAGATGCCCGAAGACCTTCGGGTGGCTGGCCAGGCTGGCCGACAGACTGGACCCCTGCTCCACCCGGGTGCGGACGTCGCCGATCACCCCGGCCAGCGTGGGATTGCGGCTCTGCTCCTGCAGGACGGTGAGGGCGCGCACCAGGGTCAGCCCGGAGTTCACCATCGTGGCCAGCTGACGGCTGAAGACCGCGACCTCCTTGGCCTTGACCTTCTTCTTCATCCCGGGGAGCTTGACCTCCTTGTCGAGGGTGCCCACCCGGCGCTCGGCGATCTTGAGGGGCACGAAGCCCTTGTCACGGAGGGTCTTGGCCACCGCAGCCGACGAGGCGGCCTCCATCTGGCCCGTCTGGACGCCGCCCGCCCGGTCGCGCACCCTGTACTCGAAGGTCATCGTGGGATTGCTCACAGCCTCCCCCTCCCCAGGAGATCCATCAGTTCTTCGGCATTCGAGGCCCGTTCTGTAGCCGCGGCCACCGAGATCTGGCCCGCCCGGACCAGATGGGCCAGCGACTGCTCCATGGTGTGCATGCCGTGCTTGCCCCCGGCCTGCATCGCGGTGCGGATCTGGTGCACCTTGCCCTCCCGTATCAGGTTTCGCACCGCCGGGGTGGCCACCAGCACCTCCACCGCGGCCACTCGTCCCTTGCCGTTCATAGTCGGCAGCAGCTGCTGGCAGACGACACCCTGCAGCGACCCGGCCAGCTGCACCCGCACCTGCTGCTGCTGGTGGGAGGGGAACACATCGATCACCCGCTGCACCGTGCCCGGGGCGTCCTGGGTGTGCAGGGTGGCGAAGACCAGATGCCCGGTTTCAGCGGCGGTCAGGGCAGTGGCCATGGTCTCGAGGTCGCGCAGCTCGCCCACCAGAATGACGTCGGGGTCCTGACGGAGGGCGTGCTTGAGGGCGCTGGCGAAACTCACCGTGTCCGAACCCACCTCGCGCTGGTTCACCACGGCCATCTTGTGGCGGTGCATGTACTCGATGGGATCCTCCACCGTCATCACGTGCACCGCTCGGGTCCGGTTGATCAGGTCGATCAGGGAAGCCAGCGTGGTGGACTTGCCCTGACCCGTGGCCCCCGTCACCAGCACCAGGCCCCGGCTCATGCGAGTGAACTCCGCCACCACCGGGGGCATACCCAGCTCTTCGAGAGACATGATGTGCTCCGGGAGGGCTCGCAGCACCGCCCCGACGGACCCGCGCTGGAAGTAGACGTTGACCCGGAAGCGGCCCCGCCCCGCCACCGGGTGGGAGCAGTCGAGTTCGCGCTTCTCCTCGAGTTCCTCACGCTGGCGTCCGCTCAAGATGCCGTAGATCAGGGTGCGGAGCGTGCCGGGCATCAGCCGCGCGTACCCCTCGATCGGCTGGATTTCGCCGTCGATCCGTCGCAACGGCGGTGACCCCGCGGTCAGGTGGAGATCAGAGGAGCCCGAGTCGAGCACCAGCTCGAGCAGCTGGTTCAGGTGGTATCCCGGGTCCTCTCCCTCAACCGGGGCATCGCCCAGCCGCAGTTCCGGGCTCTCCGAGCCGCGCCGGGCCGGACTGCCGTTGGCCGCCGCCGGCCGGACCGCCGAGCTCCCCGGCCCGTAGACCCGGGCCAGGACGGCCTCTAGGCCCGCCCGGGGTGCCAGCGCGGGCACCACCCGGCACCGGCTCAGCTTCTCCACCAGAGACAGCTTGGCCCGGTTCATGGGATCGGCCAGGGCGACCACCAGGCCGTCGGGCCCCTCGCGCCGCAGCGGCAGAGCTTGCTGCCCGGTGGCGGTGGCCGGGTCGAGGCGACCGAGCGCCTCGGCATCCGGCTCCCATCCGTTCGTAGGGTCGAAGTACTCGATACCCAAGCGCTCGGCGGCCACCCGAAGCACTTCCTCCGGGGGTACGCGTCCCTCCCCGAGCAGCAACCGCGTGGGGTGGGCCCCGGCGTCCTGCGCCCGAGCCACGATGTGCTCCAGGGCCGATGGGGCGAGCACGCCCCGGTCCACCAGGAGCTGCCCCAACTGCCGGAAGGCCTTCGGATCGGGCATGCTCACACCACCACCCTCAGCACCTCTTCGAGCGTGGTCAGCCCGAGGCGCACCTTCTCCTGCCCGTCCCGGCGCAACGTGCGCATGCCCTGCTCGATCGCCACCTTCTTGATCTCGTCCGAGGGCCGGCGTTCCACCGCCATGCGCTGGATCTCCTCGGTGACGGTGAGCACCTCGTTGATGGACAGCCGCCCGCGGTAGCCGGTGCCCGAGCACACCTTGCAGCCCACCGCCTCGAAGATGGTGGCCGGCTCCCCTTCCGGCGGCAGCCCGATCTGCACCCGGACCTCCGAGGAGGCCTCGTGGGGGCGCCGGCAACGCTGGCAGAGCTTGCGCGCCAGCCGCTGCGCCACGATGCAGTCGAGGGCGGAGCTCACCAGGTACGCCTCCACCCCCATGTCGACCAGGCGGTTGATGGAAGAGGCCGCGTCGTTGGTGTGCAGCGTGGTGAGCACCAGGTGCCCGGTGAGGGCGGCTTCCACCGCGGTCTTGGCCGTCTCGGTGTCTCGTACCTCACCCACCAGCACGATGTCGGGATCCGAGCGCAGAATCGACTTGAGGGCGGTGGCGAAGAGCAGGCCCGCCTTGCGGTTCACCTGCACCTGGGTGACCCCCGCCAGGCGGTACTCCACCGGGTCTTCCACCGTGATGATGTTGCGATCCGGCTTGTTGAGCACGTTGAGCGCGGCGTACAGGGTGGTGGTCTTGCCGGACCCCGTCGGCCCGGTGACCAGGATCGCCCCGTACGGCTTGGCCAGGGACTGGGAGAACCTGTCGAGCGCGTGGGGCATGAAGCCGAGGTCCGACAGCTGCAGGACCGCGTCGTCCTTGTCGAGGACCCGGATGACCACCTTCTCCCCGTAGATGGTGGGCAGCGTCGCCACCCGAAGGTCGATCGGCCGGTTGTTCACCCGCAGGCCCACCCGGCCGTCCTGGGGCACCCGCCGCTCGGCGATGTCGAGGTCGGCCATGATCTTCACCCGGCTCACCACCGCTCCCGCCACCGAGCGCGGTGTGGTCATCACTTCGTGCAGCACCCCGTCGATACGAAACCTCACCCGCAGGTCCTTCTCCCCGGGTTCCAGGTGCAGGTCCGAAGCCCGTTCGTTGACCGCCCGGGTGATCAGCGTGTTGATCAGCTTGACCACGGGCGCCTCTTCGACGGCGGCCTCGATCTTGGACAGGTCTTCCACCGCCTCCCCGTCGGCCACCATGTCCGCCAAGTCGGCCACCGACTCGTCGTAGCGCGCCAGACGCCGGATGGCATCCAGGATGTCGCTCCGGGTGGCGATCCGGGGCGAGATGCGCATTCCCGTGATGGCGCGCAAATCGTCGACCACCAGCACGTTGCTGGGGTCGGCCATGGCCACTACCAGGCGATCGTTCTCGAAACCGATGGGGATCACCACGTACCGGCGGGCCAGCGACTCCGGCAGCAGGGCCGCGGCGGCCGGGTCGATGGTGCTCTCGGCCAGGTTCACATACTCCAGGCCGGAGCGACGAGCCAGCACCCGCACGATGTCCGCTTCGGCGATGATGTGCTCCTCGACCAGGATGCGGGTCAGGGGCAGGCCCGATTCGGCCTGTACCGCCGTGGCCCGTTCCAGGTCGCGTCGGGTCAGCAGGCCTTCATCGAGCAGCAACGACCCGATGTGCTCGGCATCTGCAGGCACCGAGGGCTCCTCCGCAGTGGTCGACTACGGGGAGTGTCGGCAGGCGGCAGAGAGCCCTTGAGCCGGTTCGGGATCGGCGAGTCGTGCCCCCGGCGCGACCGGAAGCCGCGATACGCGCCCGCAACGCATCTCGACACGCCTGCCTCGGCAGCGTGATCTCAGCGCGCCCGGCGCTATTCGCCCGTCGCCGCCCGGCGCATCACCTCAATGGGCGCCGGCAGCCCCGTCCACCGCGTGAAGGAGAGGGCGCCTTGCGCCACCAGGTGATCCCACCCATCCGCTACCGGCAGCCCCCTCCCCCGGGCCAGGAGCACCGCCGGGCTGCCGCCCGGACGGCAGGGCAGGTCGTAGAGGCCGGCGCTCTCTTCCACCACTCCCGCGGGCAGGCTCTCCCCCTCGCGGCCCAGCGGGGTCGAATTCACCACCACCGCCCCCGGCAGCGGATCACCCCACGGGACCTCCTCGGCCTCGATCCCCAGCCGCCCGGCGAGCGCCGCCCCCGCCCCGGCGCGGCGGGCGGCGATGGCGAGGCGAGCGCCCCCTAAGGCGGCCAGGACGGCCGCGGCCGCACCGCCGGCCCCCAGCACCAGGACCGGGCTCCCGGCGGGTAGCCCGGCCGCAGCCCAGACCCCGGGAAGGGCGCCGGCATCGGTGTTGTCCCCCACCACCTCCCCTTCCATCGCCCACAGAGTGTTCACCGCGCCGGCCCGGTGGGCCAGCGGCAGCAGCCGGTCGGCGGCCGCGGCGGCGACCCTCTTGTGCGGCATGGTCACGTTCGCCCCGTGCAGCGCCCCCGACCGGATCTCGGCACACGCCCGGTAGACCCCCGCGGCGTCCACACGACGCGCCTCATACAGGCCCTCGATGCCGACGGCTGCCAAGGCGGCGTTGTGCATGGCGGGCGAGGTCGAGTGGCCGACCGGGTCGCCCAGCAGCACGAGCCTCACGGGATCAGCCCCGCCTCCCGAGCCTGCTGTTGGAACTCGAGGAACTCCTGGAAGTCGGCCGTGAAGGCGTGCCGCCCGTCGGCGTCGCTCAAGACGTAGTAGAGGTAATCGGTGTCGGCAGGCGCCGCCGCGGCCCGCAGCGAGGCCAGCCGCACCCCGGAGATCGGCGTCGGCGGCAGTCCCTTGTAACGATAGGTGTTATAGGGGGAGTCGATCTCCAGGTCCTCCAGGCTCAGTCCCCCGGCTGGGAGGCCGCCCAGGGCGTACACCACCGTGGCGTCGATCTGCAGAGCCATGTCGATTTCGAGGCGGTTGAAGATCACGCTGGCGATCAACGGCCGCTCTTCATCCAGCTTGGCCTCTCGCTCGATGAGCGAGGCGATGATCACCCCGTCGTAGGGAGTGAGCCTCCGGTCGGCCAGGTAGGACCAGTCCACCGACGCCACCCGCTGCTCGGCCGTATCGGCCAGAAGCTGCAGCACTTCGGCCGCCGGGTCGTTTTCGAAGATCTCGTAGGTATCGGGGAAGAGCAGGCCCTCCCAGCCGGCCAGCACCTCCGGGGGCGCGGGAAGCAGATCCGAGGACACCGATCCGTCGAGCAGGGCTCCTTCGAGGGCGGCCACGGGGAACCCGGCCTGGTCGGCAAGGGAATCGAGCATGGCGGGTACGGTCAGCCCCTCGATCAGAGTGACGCGGAGCACCCCCCCGCCGGGCCCTTCGACCAACGCGGCGATGACCGCATCGATGCTCATCCCCGTCTCGAGGTCGTAGGTGCCCGCCTGCAGCCGGTCGCTCACCTGCTGCAGCCTCACCGCGCGCTCGAACTCCGGAGCCGACGAAATGACACCGGCCTCGGCCAGCAGGCGGCCGATCTGCGCCGCCGAAGAGCCGGGGGCGATCTCGACCTGTACCGGCTCCCCGGCCACTATGTCGTCGTCACCCCCACCCAGGGCGTCGTTGACCATCCCGGCGAGGACCTTCACCCCAATGAAAGCCCCGCCGAACAGCAAGACCACCAGGCCCACGGTGCCCAGCACCTTCAGACTGGTCTTCAGCCACCGGTTCTGGTCGTCGTCCGTGCCGGGCCGATTCTCGCTCATCGCCCTCCATCCAAGTACGACTGCAGCAATACTGCCGCCGCCACCCCGTCGCGCACCGCTCGCCGCCGTCGCCCGGTTAGCCCCGCTTCGACCAGGACTCGCTCCGCGGTGACCGAGGTGAAGCGCTCGTCCCGCAGCTCCACCGGCAGGCCGGTCGCCGCCGCCACCTCCGCGGCGAAGCGCCGCGCTGCCGCCGCGGCCGGGCCTTCGGACCCGCTGAGACTCACCGGCAGGCCGACCACGATCCGCTCCACGCCGAGGTCGGCCGCCAGCCGCCCGATCCGGGCCAGTAGCTCTGGGTCGGTGGCGTCCAGCACCCCGTGCGGCTGGGCCGTGATGCCGAGCGGGTCGCTGACCGCCAGGCCGACCCGGCGGGTGCCGGGGTCCAGCGCGAGCACCCGGCCCGGGATCATGCCCCCCGCAACGCCTCCCGGCCCGCTTCTCGGGCCAACTCGAGGGCCTCGGGCAGGCGGTCCCCGTGGGGCCCGCCCGCTTGAGCCAGTTCCGGATCGCGGCTCGAGCCGCCGCCCAGCAGCCGGGCGGCGGGGCCGAGGATGGCCGCGGCGGATAGGCCGGCCCCTACCAGGTCGCGGCTGACCGCAGCCACCAGACTCGCCTTGCCGTCGCGATCGGCCCCCAGCACCACCAGGCCCCGCCCCAGGCGGTCGCGCACCTGAACGGCCAGAGCCCGCAGCTCGTCGGGCATCGTCCCCGAGCGGGCGCTCACCACCAGCCGGGCCGAGCCCACCCCCTCTGCTTCCTCGGCCAGGGTGCCCGCGTCCCCGGCGCGGGCCTCGGCTTCGTAGGCCTCGAGACGCTTCTCGAGGTCCCGGTTGCGGGTGAGCAGAGCATCCACCGCCTCCCCGGCCGCGTCGGGCCGCACCCGCAGCCGATGGGCTACTCCCCGGAGCTCAGCGCGCAGGTCGCTCAAGTAGCGATAGGCCTCGGCCCCGGTGAAGGCCTCCACCCGCCGCACGTTCGACCCAATCGACGACTCCGCCACGACCACCAGCGGGCCGATCTCTCCGGTCGCGTCCACGTGCGTGCCGCCGCACAGCTCGCGCGAGAAGTCGCCCGCCTCGACCACGCGTACCCGCTCTCCGTACTTGTCGCCGAAGAAGGCCAACGCCCCCAGCTCCTCGGCCTCGCGGCGCGACACCTCGAACGCCCGCACCCGGGCGTTTTCGATCACCCGGCGGTTGGCCGCGTCTTCCACCGCGACCAGCTCCTCCGGATCGACGGCGGCGAAATGGGAGAAGTCGAAGCGGAAGCGCCCCGGCTCCACCAGCGAACCCGCCTGCTGCACGTGTGAGCCGAGCACCCCCCGCAGCGCCCAGTGGAGCACATGGGTCCCGGAGTGCGACCGGCGGATTCGCTCGCGTCGATCCGAGTCCACCATCAGCACGGCCTCCTGGCCCACCCGCAGCACTCCCGAACTCACCAGAGCCCGATGCCCGTGGAGGCCGTGCACCGGGAACTGGGTATCGGCTACCCGGGCGGCGCCGGTGTCGGTTTCCAGCCGGCCCGAGTCCCCTACCTGGCCGCCAGACTCGGCATAGAAGGGAGTGCGATCGAGGTACACCTCGACCTCCTCGCCCTCCGCGGCCTCCTCGACGGCCTCCCCGTGCCGCACCAGGCTGAGGATGCGGCCCGCCGACTCCACCCGGTCGTAGCCGACGAACTCCGTAGGGCCGAAACGGTCCAGGAGGCCCCGGTAGACCGGCGCCGCCCCCTCATCGGGCCCTCCCTTCCAGGCCGCCCGCGCCCGGCGGCGCTGCGCCTCCATCTCGGCTTCATAACCGGCCCGGTCGAGGCCGAAGCCGCGCTCGGCGGCCATCTCCGCGGTCAGTTCCACAGGGAAGCCGTAGGTGTCGTGCAGCCGGAAAGCCACCGAGCCGGGAACCACCGCTCCCTCCTCCAGGTGGTCGAGCTCCCGCTCGAGAAGGGCGTAGCCGCTCTCCAGGGTACGGCGGAAGCGGACCTCTTCCCGCTCGGCGGTCTCGGCTATGCCGGCGGCGGCTTCCGCCACCGCCGGGTAGGCCTCCCCCATCACCCCGACGGTCGCCTCGACCAGGGCCGGCGTCACCAACTCGGTGGCCCCCAGCGCCCAGGCGTGGCGCACCGCCCGGCGCACCAAGCGGCGCAGCACGTAGCCTCGTCCCTCGTTGGAGGGCACCACCCCGTCGGCAATGAGGAAAGTGAGGGCCCGTCCGTGGTCGGCCAGCAGCCGCAGCGCCACGTCGTGCCGCTCGTCGGCACCAAAGCGCGCCCCGGTAACCCGTTCGGCCGCCGCCAGCACCGGACGCACCAGATCCGTCTCGAAGATGGTGGGGACGTCCTGGAGGATCATGGCCGCCCGTTCCAGGCCCATGCCGGTGTCGATGTTGCGCGAGGGAAGGTCGCCCACAACGTGGTAGGGCTCGTCCTGGATGTGCTGCATGAAGACGAGGTTCCAGATCTCGACGAAGCGATGCTCCGCCGCCTCCCCCCCGCCGATGGGCCCGCCCCCGGGGCCGTAGGCCGGCCCCCGGTCGACGAACACCTCCGATGAAGGGCCACAGGGCCCGGGGACGCCCATCTGCCAGAAGGTGCCCTGAGCGGCGGTGCCCCGCTGCACCCGGTCGGGGCGCACCCCCACCCCGTCGATCCAGATGGCGGCCGCCTCGTCGTCGTCCTCATAGATGGTGAACCACAGCACCTCCGGGTCGAGGCCCAGGTGCTCGGTGACGAACTCGTAGGCCCAGGGGATGGCCTTCTCCTTGAAGTAGTCCCCGAAGGAGAAGTTGCCCAGCATCTCGAAGAAGGTGGCATGGCGCGAGGTGGTGCCGACGATGTCGATGTCGATGGTCCGCAGGCACTTCTGTACCGAGGCCGCCCGCCGGTAGGGAGGCCGCTGCTCCCCGAGGAAGTAGGGCTTGAAGGGGACCATCCCGGCGTTGGTGAGGAGCAGGGTGGGGTCCACCGGGATCAGCGACGCGCTGGGCACCACGGTGTGCTCCCGCAGGCGGAAGAAGTCCAGGAAGGCGCGGCGGATCTCGGCACCGCTACGCAGCATGCTCATCGGGCCCTCCTCCGGGCGGCGACCACGGAGAGGGGCGGGTTCTCGCTAGTGATCGGGTTGGGCGGCACGGGCGGAAGGGTACTCACTCCCTCGGCGGACGCCCCACCCGGCGGTCCACTTCGGCCAGGCCCTCCGCCCGGGCCGCCTCCTCCCCCTCTCTCCCCGGCCGGTAGAGGATCCGGCCGACGGCGGCGTCCGGCAGGTACTGCTGGGCCACGACGGCTCCCGGGAAGTCGTGGGGGTAGCGATAGCCCACCCCGTGCCCCAGGGCGGCCGCACCGCGATAGCCGGTGCCCCGCAGATGGGGAGGTACCGCTGCCCCGGGGGTGTCCTCGACCGCCCGGCGCGCCGCTTCCATGGTCCGAGCGACCGAGTTCGACTTGGGCGCCGTCGCCAGGTACAGCGCCGCTTCGTGCAGGGCATAGGCCGCCTCGGGCAGGCCGACGAACGCCAAGGCGTGGACCGCGGCCACCGCCACGCCCAGGGCCGCCGGATCGGCCAAGCCGACGTCCTCCGCGGCCAGGATCACCATCCGCCGGGCGATGAACTCGGGGTCCTCGCCGGCGGTGAGCATGGTCTCCAGCCAATAGGCGGCAGCATCGGGATCGGAGCCTCGCAGGCTCTTGATGAAGGCCGAGATCACATCGAAGTGCTGATCGCCCGCCTTGTCGTAGCGGACCACCCGGCGCTGCAAGGCCTCCTCGATCTCGGCCGTACCGATCCGGGCCCGCCCCCGGCCCGAGGCGAGCAGCGCCGCCACCTCCAGGGTGTTGTACGCCAGGCGGGCGTCGCCTCCCACCCGCTCCGCCAGGAGGTCCCGGGCGTCGTCCTCGATGCCCGCCACGATCCCCGCCAGGCCCCTTTCGGCGTCCTGCACCGCCCGATCGATGAGCACCGCCACCTCCGCAGGAGCCAGCGGCTCCAGCCGGAACAGGGTGGCCCGGCTGATGAGAGGCGAGTTCACCTCGAAGAAGGGGTTCTCGGTGGTGGCCCCAATCAGGGTCACGGTGCCGTGCTCCACCCCGGGCAGCAGGGCGTCTTGCTGGGCTTTCGAGAAGCGGTGGATCTCATCCAGGAAGAGCACCGTACGCGCGCCGCCGTCCTCGAGGCGGCGCCCCGCCGTGGCGAGCACCTCCCGCACCTCCTTGACCCCGGCGGTGGTGGCGGAGAGAGCCTCGAAAGCGGCTCCGGTGGCCGCGGCCACTAGAAAGGCCAAGGTGGTCTTGCCGGTCCCGGGAGGGCCCCAGAGGATCATCGACAAGGGCCGGCCGGCGCGCACCATCTCCCCGAATGCCGCCCCCGGGGCGAGCAGGTGCTGCTGCCCCACCACCTCCTCCAAGGCCCGGGGGCGCATACGGGCGGCCAGCGGCTCGGCTGAGCGGCGCCGCGCCGCCCGCTCCTCGCCGAAAAGGTCCCCGGTGGTCACCCCGGCGGCGCCTCCCCCTCTCCCTCGAGCGCGGCCCGGGCCTCGGGCCGCAGGTCGATCCCCAGCTCGCGCAACTGCTCGGCGACGACCGCAGTGGGCGCCTCGGTCATCGGGTCGAGGCCCGTCTGGGTCTTGGGGAAGGGGATCACCTCACGGATGTTGGGCTCATCGAGGAGCACCGAGAACAGACGGTCGATGCCGACGGCGAAGCCGGCGTGGGGCGGGGCCCCGAAGCGCAGTGCCCGCAAGAACCAGCCGAAGCGACGCTCAGCTTCCTCATCGGAGATGCCCAGCACCGAGAACACCCGGCGCTGCAGGGCCGGGTCGTGGATCCGCACGCTGCCCGACCCGAGCTCGGTGCCGTTGAGCACCAGGTCGTAGGCGCGCGCCACGGCGCGCTCGGGATGCTCCTCCATCTCCGACACGTCCACCGGCGAGGTGAACGGATGGTGGGCCGGGGCCAGCCCGCCCTCCGGGGTGACCTCGAAGACTGGGAAGTCCACCACCCACAAGAACCGCAGCTGCCGGTGGCCCTTCGGCTGCCCCAGCTCCAGGCGCAACTTGCCCAGCAGCACCCGCGTCTCGCGGGGCTCACCCGCCGCCAGCAGGAGGGTGTCCCCCGGCACGGCGCCGAAAGCAGCCACCAGGGCCGCCGTCTCGGCCTGGTCGAGGTGCTTGGCCAGCGTGGAGCGCAGGGTCCCTCCCTCCTCCACAATGGCGGTCACCAGGCCCTTGCCTCCCAGGGCGCGGGCCCTGTCCGCCAGGGCGTCAAGGCCGCTGCGGGAGAGGCCCAGCGGTCCGGCGTCGATGCCGGCCACCAGGCCCCCGCTCTCCAGCGTGGTGCGGAAGGCCTGAAAACGCGAAGAGGCGAACACCGTGCCGAGCTCGACGATCTCCATGCCGAAGCGCAGGTCGGGCTTGTCGGTGCCGAAACGGGCCATGGCCTGCGAGTACGCCAGCCGGGGGAAGGGGCGCGCTGGGGGCGTCGCGTCCAGCGCGGACACCACCTCGACCATCACCTCTTCCAGGGTGGCCAGGATGTCGTCCTGGCCCCAGAAGGACCCCTCAATGTCCAGTTGGGTGAACTCCAGTTGCCGGTCGGAGCGGAAGTCCTCATCCCGGTAGCAGCGGGCCACCTGGAAGTAGCGCTCCACCCCGCCGACCATCAGCAGTTGCTTGAAGAGCTGGGGGGATTGCGGCAGGGCATAGAACGTCCCGGGGCGCAGCCGGCTGGGTACCAGCATGTCGCGCGCCCCCTCGGGCGTGGAGCGGATCAGAGTGGGCGTCTCCACCTCGAGGAAGCCCATGCGGTCCAGGACGCGCCGCATGGCGGCGATTCCCACAGACCGGGCCCGCAGGTTGGCCGCCATGCGGGGCCGCCTGAGGTCCAGGTACCGGTAGGCCAGGCGGCGCACCTCGTCGATCTCCGCCCGGTCGTCGATCTGGAAGGGCAGGGGATCCGAGGGGCTGAGCACCCGCAGTGCGGCGGCGGCCACCTCGACTTCGCCCGTGGGCAGGTCGGGGTTGGCGATCCCCGCCGGGCGCAGGCGCACCGTGCCCGCCAGAGCCACGCAGAACTCGTCGCGGACCTCGCGTGCCACCCCCGCCGCCTCCGGGGCGGCCGCCGGGTCCACCACCACCTGCACCACCCCGCTGGCGTCGCGTAGGTCGAGGAAGATCACCCCACCGTGGTCCCGTCGCGCCTTCACCCAACCGGCCAGGCGCACCTCGGCGCCGGCGTGCTCCGGGCGGAGCGTCCCCGCCCCCGCCGTCCTCAGCGGGCCTGCGCCCATGCCGCCACCTCCGCGATCGGCACCGTCTCCTCTTCACCATCGGCCATGGCCCGCACCGTCACCCGCCCTTCGGCCCATTCCGCCCCCACCACCGCCGCCACCGCGGCGCCCCGCCGTCCCGCCACCTTGAACTGCGCCTTCACCGAACGCTCGCCGAGGTCCAGGTCGGCAGACACCCCGGCCGCCCGCAGCATGGCCACCAGGTCGAGGGCCTCGGCCCGCCGCCCCGGGTCGGCCAGCACCACGAACACCCCTAGGCTCCCCTCTCCCCCCTCCTCGGGCATGGCGGCCACGATCCGATCCACCCCCATCGCCAGGCCCACCCCGGGAATGGGCGGCCCGCCCAGCAACTCGGCGAGCGGGTCGTAGCGGCCGCCGCCTCCGAGGGCATCCTGCGCCGCGGTGTACGACCGGGCCTGGTACTCGAAGACGGTGCGGTTGTAGTAGTCCAGGCCCCGCACCAGCCGGGGGGCGATCTCGTACGGGATGCCCCGGCGCTCCAGCCCGAGGCGCACCGCGGCAAAGTGCGCCGCCGCCTCCGGCCCCAGGTGATCGAGGGTGGCCGGGGCCTCGGCTACCACCGCGACGTCGGCTTTGCTGTCGAGGACCCGCAGGGGATTGGTGTCCAAGCGCCGGCGGGAGTCCTCGGAGAGCAGATCGGCCCGCTCCGCCAGGTAGGCACGCAGCAGTTGCCGGTACTCGACCCGGTCCTCCGGGTCTCCCAGGGAGTTGAGCAGCACCATCACCCCCCTGATGCCCAACTCCTCGAGCAGCCGGTAGCCCACCTCCACCACCTCGACGTCGGCATCGGGCGAGGGCTCGCCCAGGTACTCCACCCCGACCTGATAGAACTGCCGCCGCCGGCCCGCCTGGGGCTGCTCGTAACGAAACATGGGGCCGGAATAGGCGCACTTCAGCACCCCGGTCCGTCCCTCTTGCAGATAGGCGCGCACCACCGATGCGGTGGCCTCGGGTCGCAAGGTGAGGGCGCGGCCTGCCTTGTCGGTGAAGCTGTACATCTGCTTGGAGACGATCTCGGTCTCCTCCCCCACCCCGCGAGCGAACAACTCGGTCGCCTCGAAGAGCGGAGTCAGGGCCAGCCCGTAGCCGTAGCGCTCCGCCAGGGAATCGAAGGCGCGCAGCAAGCGGCGCCAAGCAGCCGACTCGGGCGGGAGCACATCGATGGTGCCCTTGGGGGCCCGAGTGGTCACCGGGGCAGGCCCTGCAGGAAGGGGTTGGTAGCCAATTCCCGAGCCAGCGTAGTGGCCGGCCCGTGGCCCGGAAGCACGTCCGTCTCCTCCGGCAGCGGCAGGATGCGTTCGGCCATCGAACGCAGGAGCGTCCGGTAGTCGCCCCCCGGCAGATCGGTGCGCCCGATAGAACCGGCGAACAGGTGATCCCCGGAGAAGAGCACGCCCTCCTCCTCCATCCACAGGCAGCAGTGCCCCGGGGTGTGCCCCGGGGTGTGGATCACCCGGAAGCGAAGCCCGGCGACCTCGAGCTTGGCGCCGTGGGCGAGAGGCAAGTACTCGGCGGCCCCTTGGTAATCCCCGCCCCCCAGGCCGAGCAGCAGGCGAGCCTGCCCCTGCAGGTCCGCCGCCAACCACTCGTCGTCGGGGTGCAGGTGAGCCGCGATGCCGAACGCCGCCACCGTCGGTCCGGCGCCGCCCACGTGATCGAGGTGGCCGTGGGTGAGCAGCAGAGCGCGGGGCTCAACCCCGCTACGGCGCGCCACCTCGGCAATCGCGTCCGGGTCGGGCGGGGCGTCGATGATGACCCCCGGCCCGCCCTCCTCCACCGACACCACGTAGCAGTTGGTGGCGGCCAGCCAGAGCGGGGCGAACGCGATGTGCACGGCGGAAGCGTACGGCGGAGCCGGCTCCGGGGCGAAACCCGGCGGCTACAACTCGTCCCAGGCCACCACCACCGGCTGCACGATGGTTCCGCCGAAGGGGCTGCTCAGCGGCCCGGAGTTGTTCAGGGTGGTGGTGCCGGCGATGTAGTTGCTGTCGATGTAGTCCGCAGGCGAGTCGCAGGCGTCCTCGGCCAGGAAGCTGCCCTCAGTCACGTGGGTGTGGCCGGTGCTCTCGAGCTGCTCGTGCGCCGCCAGGATCCCTCCCATATCCGGGTCGCCGGAGATGTCGATGTCCCGGCCGGCGGCGACCAGCAGGCTGCTGCCCGGGAAGGGGCGCATCACCGGACTACCGGAGATGCTCACGTCGCCTCCGGTGATGGCCGGGCAAGTGCCTTTGCCCGCCACCAGCAGGGTCGTGTACCAAGGGGTCACCAGCGACCCCGTGTTGGAGGCCAGGTCCACAGAGCCCTGGTGCACGTAGTAGACCCCGTCGTGGGGAGTGCCCGAGGTCTGCTGCCACCGGGCTTCGAGGCGGGCGTCGCAGCAGCCGAGGAACTTCCACCCCCGGAAGGTGACGGTGGCGGTATCCGACGACAGCACGAACCCCGTGCAGGGAGTAGCGCCGGCGGTGTACCCCAGTGAGGAGTGGGCGGGCCCAGCCCTCACTGTGCCGTCGGGGCAGAGATCAAAGTGGCTGGTATGCCACAACTGCCGGGGATCAATCACCGGGATCTGCACGGCCGCCTGATTGCCCGGCGGCTGGCAGGAGGGGTCTTGGACTACCGACCCGGTGACCTTCGCACCTCCGGAGGAGCTCATGCAGCCGTCGATGAAGGTGCTGCCGCCCACCTCGAGGTAGCCGTTGCTGTGCACCCCGACGGCGCTGCCGCCGAAGACGAGGGGATTGCCGATGAACTGCACCGGGCCCCCGGTCAGCACCCCGTAGCGCGCCTTCCAGCCGCCGAACAGTTCCGCGGAGCCGAGCCGCGCTTGCACCGCCCGCACCCGGCGCCCGTCGGCCTCCCGTCCCGGAACAAACCCCACGGCAAAGACGGCGCTGCTGCTGGTGGGGCGCACAATCACGTACTCGCCGTTGAGCGTGATTGCCACCCCGGCCGAAGGCCGCGCATCGGCGGCTGCCACCACCCAGGCTCGGAGCGCCTCGGGCCCGGAGAACGTGTCGGGCATGGTCTCACCGGTCGTGAAGGAGGCATCGAGGTTCACCAGAGCCAACCCATGATCCAGGCCCGATTCCGCCACCTGGAGAGCCTGCTCCCACTGGGCGTCGGAGCGGGTGTTGCCCGTTTGTCGCAGCGAGCGCACGCTGACCACCGACGTCAGCAGGATCAGCGTCAGGCCCAGTAAAACCACCGCCACCACGGCCATGCCATCTTCCGAATGGCGCCGCCCGCAAGGGGTCCATCGGCTTCGCTGTGCCCAGGGTGCTGGTCTCACGGCACGTTCCTCAACGCGACTTCGAAGTCCAGCGTGCGCGCCCCGTCGCCGGGCCCGGCCACCCCCACGACTAGGTGCACAAAGGCCCGGGTGATCTGCGCCGGCAGCGTGCTGTCGTAGGAAAAGCGGGACTCGGCGCCCGAGAGGCCCCAGGCTTCCACCCGGCCTGCAGAGCTCCCCACCGTCCGCACGAGAGCGCCGCTCGAGTTGACCGACCACGTCACGACCTCCGCGGCAGGCATGACCGCGTCCCACTCGTAGTCGATCCAAACGCTGAAAGAGGCCGGGCCCGCGGCGGTGAACCGCCGCGCCTCCCTGACGTCCTTGGCCAACCGGCTCCGGGCGTCGCGCACCGCTTCCTGTGCGGCATCGTCGGCAGCTTGCACCTGCTCTACCCGGGTTGCTCCGACGAAGACGGAGACCATGGTGGTGGCGACCAGGGCCATCCCGGCCATAGCCAAGGCGAGTTCGACGAGAGTCAGCCCGGCAGCCTCCCGAGGGAAGAGGCGAATCCGGCGATTGAAACGCATGGCGGCTTTCCGGTCGGAGCCGAGGTATTCATCGACCGGGAATGCACCCGGCTTGAACACCTGTGGCATTCGATTGGGCAACTCTCAGTTGCAGGTGCTCTCCGCTACCGGCAGCGGGCGCAGGCCGTCGAGTAGCGTTGCCGTCGGCAGAAGCCCGGCCGGGTACATCACGCTCCCCGCCGTCACCGCCACCCGACCCAGTCCGGCATCACCGCCCGCCACCAGGGCTCCCCGCCAGGGGTTGGTCCCCGACAGGGTGACACCCCCGTAGGGGGCATAGGCCACCCCCTGCCAGGCCCCATCCGTGCCGCCCAGGAGGACGAGAGCGCTCGAGGAGCTGCCGAAACCCACCACCCCACCCTGGGTGGCCGTCGCCAGTCGGTACTGCGCCCCGGGGCGGAACTCCACCACAGTATCCGAGACCAAGGACGCGGCATTCGAGTACACCGTAGAGCCGTCGCGCAGTCGAATCCCCTGGGTGGCGTACACCGGGCCAGCGCCGTCGATCGTCACCCCCCCGTAGAAGTCGATGCTCCCCGAGACGTACATGGGGGCGCTGATGGTGACGTTGGTGAACGACTGGTTCCCCGACAGCACCTG
Organism: Acidimicrobiia bacterium; assembly: GCA_016932695.1. Taxonomy (GTDB): domain Bacteria; phylum Actinomycetota; class Acidimicrobiia; order Spongiisociales; family UBA11373; genus VGBK01. Next base: position 56,806 of record JAFGCH010000081.1, read on the forward strand.
GCCCGTCTGCGCCGCTGCCCGCAGAGCGGAGCGCCAGTCCTCGATGGTCATGGTGTCGGGTAGGACGACCACCACGCCTCCGTTCTGCTCGATCACGCCGCCGACGTTGCTCGGCAACACGGTCGCCGTCCCCCCGGCCCGCACATCGCCGTCCACCACCGAGGTGCCGTCGGAGTAGTTGAAGTTCGTGTGCACCGAGGCCAGGTGCGAGGTACCTGGGGAGGTGAGAGTGGAGGCACCGCCGGTGAGCGCGGCATCGCCCGCGGCCACCACCGCGGCGTCGGGGAACACCACCGCACCGGTGACGATGGCCCCTCCGGCCGACACGTCGGAGATCACAGTGGAAGCCTGGAAGGAACCCGGCGCCCCGTCTTCCTCCCAAGTCACCAGCACCAGCACCCGTCGCAGGTCGGCGGTGAGGCGGGTGACGTAAGCCCAAGTGGTGAACGTGACCCCGCCGGCGGTCGCCACCGACTTGGGGGTCATCAGCCCTCCCTCGCACACCAGGAGGCTTTCGTCCCCCGGCAACCCGGCTTCCTGGCCGAGCAAGGCCTCGGCAACGGGATCGATGAGGGGCGCCGCAGCATCCACCGACGTCATCGCCAGCGCGTTCCAGCTGAGCGCCCGAGCCTGCTCCATCCGCCCCACCAGGAGCGCGGTGGCTTCCTGGCGTAACCGGCTGTCTCGCGAGCTGCCGATCACCGACCGCAGCGTGCCGGTGATCGCCGCTACCAGCACCGCGGCGAGCACGGACGCCACTACCAGCTCGATCAGGGAGAACCCGGATTCATCGCGGATGCGCAAGGGCCGCCTCATGATCGCCTCACGGGCAAGAGCCCTCGGCCCAGCACGGCACGGGGATCTCCCGCCAGGCGGCGTAGTCCCACGAGTCGCCGAGGAGGGGGAAGAAGGGCGGGCGCAGGCCTTCGAGGCGCAGGTCGAAGTCGTAGTTGCGGGTGGTGAAATGAGCCGAGAGGTTGCCCGTCCTCACCTTGGCGATGCCGCCGATGGTGTTGAGCGTCGAGTAGCTGGGGGTGACCAGGTTCCCGGACGTGCCGCAGTCGTAGGAGACCCCCAGGATCCCCCCCTGGCTGAGCATGGCGCCGTAGACGTTGAGCACCCGGTCGCTGCCCACGGCGCTCGGGCTCAGGTACACCTCGTCGGAGGCGATGAGGCCCACCACGTCGCTCCCGTTGAGGCCGCTGGCGTAGGTGATGTCGCTGCCCACGATGAGGTTCTTGGGGGACCCCAGCGTCCCGGCATAGAAGGTGACCGCGCCTTTCACGGTTGCCGGCGCCGAGGGCCGCCCGATCACCAGGTGGGTGTCGGCCCAGACCACCCCGGTGGTAGGCAGGTCGTAGGTGCCCAAAAGGTTCCAGCTGGCGGTGTCGGACCTGACCCACCACCACTCCTCGGTGGTGAGGCAGGAGGTGGAGTAGTTGCCGTAGGACACCCAGACCTTGATGCGGCCCCGGCCGGCCTCCACCAGAGGCTGCACCAGGAAGGCTGTCGGGTTCTGGGTCAGGCCGAGGCCGGGGTTGTAGGTGCGGCTCAGGCACAGCCCGGTGCCGTTGCAGGCCACCTCGCGAATCACGTTGAGGTCGTCCCAGAAGGTGTCGAAGTCCAGCGGCTGGGGATAGGCGACCCGGATGTCGTTGTAGTCTCCGGTGGAGTCGTACCCCTCGGCCCCGTCGGCGAAGATGGGCGGGCCGTATCTCGAGTTCCGCCCGATGGCCCCCTCGGCATAGGCGTTCTTGTGCACCACGCCGATCGGGGACGAGGTCGAGAAATCCAGGTCGGCGCCGACGTAGACCTTGCCCCACAGGACCGCGCCGGCGCCGAAGCGCAGGTCCTCCTGCTGGAGGAAGGCGAACTCGGAGATCGCCTGGGGATGGATCTCGGCCGTGATCGCCCGGGTCCGCCCGAACTCCTCCTGAGTGGTGACGACCGTGAGGGTGAGGCCGGCCTCGCCTGCCGGCGGCTGCACCCCGATCAACGCCCCTACATCGTCGGCTTCCACCGCGGCCTCCCCGCCGAGGAGGGGATGGTGGAAGAACTCCGCCGCCGCCTCGTAGGTCCAGGTGCGGCAGTCCGGGTACCAGGACTCCCCCGGCTGGACCACCAGGTTGTACTGCTCCGCCAGGGTGTCGGAGCAGCGGCGCGGCGCCTCCGCCTCGTCCACCCAGTGCAGGTAGAAGAGCGGGTCCATGGTCATCTTGGCCGCGTATCGCTCCAGCATGGCCTCGGCCGCCACCGCCAGGGTGTCCTGGCGCCGCAACAACTGGGCATCGCGGTACTCCTGCTGGGCATTGCGGAACACCAGGGTGACGATGAGCACCAACGCTCCTACCGCCAGCACCACCACGAGCATGGCGAAGCCCTGATCCCGTGCGTCGCGGCTAGGCATTGCGCAGGTTCACCTCCACCAGCAACTCGAAGGGCCCCTCAATCGTGGACACCCCCGGAGGGGCCGCCCGCAGGACGATGGTGACGATGGGGAAGTTGCACGCCGTCGCCCCCCCGCAGGACGGCACCGTGGTGCGCTCCAGCGGACTACCCGCCCACTTGCTGCCGGCGAACATGGCGGGCGTCGCCGCCACCCGCTCCAGCAGTACCACGTCGTTGAAGGGCAAGGTCAGGTAGACCCAATTCGGCGCCGAAGCCGGGTCGGCGGCATAGCGGCGCACCCGCAACTGGCAGTACTCCCCGGCGCAGGCGGTGCGCTCGTACACGATCTTCTCGGGCCCGGGGAAGTCGTAACGGTCCGAGTAGAAGGTCAGGGCACTCTCGGCCAGGGAGGCGATGGCCGACATCGTGATTTGCGGGGCCTCGGCCGCTCGTAGTTCGGCGGCCATCTCGGTGACCACTTCCCTGGCCTGCACCTGCAGATCGGCCCGCTGCCGGGCGTCGGAGGCGTTCTGCCCCACCGCGTTGACTACCAGCACTACTGCACCCAGCACGAGGGTCGACAGGAAGGTGGCCACTCCCATCTCGACCAGGGTGAACCCCTGCTCGCCGCGAGCGGCACGCCGCAGGCGGGCGATCACGGGCACCACCCCCTGATCGACTTGAAGCGGTCCCGATTGGACCTCACCGACAGGCGGCCCTCACCTTGGATCCGGCCGTTGGCCAGGCAGCGCTTGGCCACGTAGTAGTTGGCCGGGGGACCCACGAACGACGCCTCCCCTACCGAATTGGCGGGAAGCGCCGTCCAGGATTCGCTCAGCGTGCGCCGATAGACGAACTCGGCGCGCACTCCCGAACTGAGCACCCCGGTGCCCATCCCGGAAGGCCGGGTCAGCCAGAGCGCCACCCGGTCGACCTCCTCGGGATCGAAGCTAGCGGTGGCCGGTCCATGGCCCCAGGGGGTGGTGGCAGTAGCTCGGCACTCGCCGGCAATGAGGTTGAGCACACTCCGGCCATCGGCGTCGGTCGGGCCGGTCACCGTCTGACCGCCCGGCAGCACCACCTCCACGGTGGCCCCGTTGACCGGACGGCCCGTGTTGTCGAAGACGGTGAAGGTGACCTGATGGGGAGCCGGCAGCGGGTCCTCCTCTCCGGGAGGGGTCACCGGGCTCAGGCTCACCGTCATCCGGTGGGCGGGATCGGGGTAGTCCTGAGGGATGTTGATGTACCCCGAGGTGAATGGCTCATAGCCGCTGGCCGTCACCGTCACCTCGTAGGCATCCGGGATCAGTCCGGAGACGGTGCCCACCCCGGCGGGGTAGGTGGTCTGCTGCCCACTGGGAGAGTGCCGCAGGCCGAGGGTGAAGTTGGTGATGGGCTCCTGGGTCTCCGCCGACTCGACCGTCACCACCAGGGAGGCCGGTCGGTACACCCGGAAGGCGGCCTCCCCGACCATGCCGATGCGCGCCTCCACCACGTTCTTACTCGCCAGCACATCGTCGGGATGGATGAGCCAGCCGGCGGCGTCGTCGGTCTGCACCGTCCACGTCCCCACCGTGATCGCCGGGAAGACCTGCACGGCATCGTGGGTGCCGGAACGGATCTCCGGCAAAGGGGGGCCGACGAGCTTCAGCGAGGGCAACTGCTGCTCACTGGGGGCGAAGGGCTCATGGGGGGCGATGGTGACCCGCACGCTGGCCACCCCGTCGAGAGCTCCGATCCTCTCCGGGGCGATGATGGCGTCCATGATCACCGGCTGAGCTCCGGGGCTCAGCGGGGTCACCGACACCGTCACCACCTTGTAGTTCACCCCCGGGTCCCACACCCCAGGAGCTCCGTCGCCGCCGCCGGGCACGATGTCCAGTCCGGTGAGCGACCCGGCATAGCGCACCTCCACCTCGACGGTGTAGCGGTGGCCGGACATGTCCACCGTACGGGTCGGATCGAGCACCCCCGACGGCGTCAGCCCCGGCAGTCCGACGTCGTCGTAGGGCAGCGCCCGGATGGCCTCCATCTCCGATTGGGCCAGCTTCTCCGCCGCCGACACGTCTTCCGAGGCGCGGATGCTGTTTAGTGATGCCATGAGGGGTTGGATGCTCAAGATGAGGGCGATCGCCAGGATGGTGACCGCCACCATCGACTCCACTACACCGAAGCCGCCGTCGGCCGAACGCCGTCGGCACGTCAAAGCAGATCGCATGAGCACTACTCTCGGTAGCCAACTTGCATACCTTGAGTAGTTCCCGTGCCTTCGGCCTCACCCGGCGGGCGCCGAATTCGGCCTCAATCGGCCCCGGGGAACACCTGCCGGGCCTCGTAGACCCCCTCCACCCCGCGCACCTCGGCCAGAGCCCGGGCCAGGTCGTCCCGGGCCGACACTTCCACCTGGAAGCGGAGCACGGCGGTGCGCTCCCGCGTCAGGCGGGAAGAGGAGGCGGTGATGTCCAGACCGGTATCCCCCAGTGCCGAAGTCACGTCGCGCAGCAGGCGAGGCCGGTCCAGCGCCTCCACCTGGATCCAGACGGGGAAGGTGCCGGCTTGCTCCACCCCCCACTCCACCTCGACCATGCGCTCCACCCCCAGCGCCCCTATGTTGGTGCAGTCGGCCCGGTGCACCGAGACCCCGCGGCCCACCGTTACGAAACCGACGATGTCGTCGCCGGGGACGGGGGCACAGCACCTGGCCAGCCGCACCCACATGTCTTCCAGGCCCTCCACGATGATGCCCTTGCCCAGGGGCCGTTCCCGGGCCGGGGCCGGCAACTCGAAGCCCTCGGCCGGCTCCTCGGGCATCTCGGCCTGGGGCCGCACCAGCCGCACCAGGCGGGCCACCACCGTGGCCGCCTGAGCCGAGCCGTCCCCTACTGCCTGGTAGAGGCTCTCCAGGTCGTGAAAGCCGAGCGACTCCGCCACCTGGGTCATCGCCTCGTCGCGCGCGGCCGCGCTCAGCCCCAGGCCCTCGCGCCGCAGCAATCGGGCCACTTGCTCCCGGCCCTCGGCCACCGCTACCTCGCGCCGCTCCCGCAGGAACCACTGCCGGATCTTGGCAGCCGCCCGGGTGGTGCGCACAAAGCCGAGCCAGTCGCGGCTGGGCCCGTGGTCCTCGGAACGAGAGGTCAGGATCTCCACGATATCCCCCGACTCGAGCCGGGTGCTGAGAGGCACCAGCCGCCCGTTGACCCGGGCCCCGGTGCAGCGGTGCCCCACCTCGGTGTGCACTGCATAAGCCAGGTCCACCGGGGTAGCCCCGCGCGGCAGGCTCTTGACGTCGCCCTTGGGGGTCAGCACGAACACCTCGTCCTGGTACAGGTCCAGCTTCAGGTTGGCCAGGAACTCCTCTGGGTTCTCGTACTCGTGGGGTAGGGCGCTGATGGAGCGCACCCCCTCGACGTCCTCGGGAGGCGTGCCCTCCTTGTAGACCCAGTGGGCGGCGATGCCCCGCTCCGCCCGCTCGTGCATCTCCTCGGTGCGGATCTGCACCTCGATCGGCTTGCGGTCGGGGCCCAGCACCGTGGTGTGCAGGCTCTGGTAGAGGTTGAACTTGGGCATGGCGATGTAGTCCTTGAACCGCCCCTGCACCGGCGGCCAGTGGGTGTGCACCAAGCCCAAGGCGGCGTAGCAGTCCGCCACCCGCTTGGTGATGACGCGGATGCCGATGAGGTCGTGGATCTCCTCGAAGCTGCGGCCGGCATCGACCATCTTGCGGTAGATGGAGTAAGCGTGCTTGGGCCGCCCGGTCACCACGGCGACGATGTGCTCCTCGGCCAGCAGGCGCTCCACCTCGGCGATGAACTCCTCGATGTAGGCGTCCCGCTTGGAGGCCCGAGTCCGCAGCAGCTCCTGGATCTCGGCGTGGCGCGGCGGGTAGAGGATGGCGAAGCAGCGGTCCTCGAGCTCGTGCTTGATGCGCTGCACCCCGAGTCGGTGAGCCAATGGGGCATAGATGTCCAGGGTCTGGGCGGCGATGCGCAGCTGCTTCTCCACCGGCAGGGCGTGCAAGGTGCGCACGTTGTGCAGGCGGTCGGCCAGCTTGATCAACAGCACCCGCACGTCGCGAGCCATGGCAATGACCATCTTGCGGATCGTGGCCGCCTGGGCTTCCTCGAGGTTGCTGAAGCGGATGCGGTCGAGCTTGGTAACCCCATCGATGAGGTCGGCCACCGTGTCGCCGAACTCCGCCCGCACCTCGTCGAGGGTGAGGTCGCTGTCCTCGAGGGCGTCGTGCAGCAGGGCGGCCGCCACGGTCTCGGCATCGAGCCCGTACCCCGCCAGGATGCGAGCCACGGCCAGGGGGTGAGTGATGTAGGGGTCGCCGGTGCGGCGCAGCTGGCCCCGGTGGGCCCGGGCCGCAACCGCATAGGCCCGAAGCAGCAGCCCGGTGTCCCCGTGCGGGAAGTGACGGCGGAACTCGGCCAGGACGGGCTCGAGCTCCGCGACGTCGGCGGCGTCGACTGCGGCAGGTTCGGGGTCGGTCATCTTCCCTTACCCTCTCGACCCCGGGGCAGGGCTGGACCGGTGGCCGTCGGCAACGGCATCATCACGAGATTGTACGCCGGGCCGGCCGGGCGGCTTCCGGGGCGCAGGGCTTCAGCGGTGGCGGCGCCGCTTGCGCGGGGGGCGAGGCACCGCCCCGGTAGCGGTAGGCAGCGCGGCAGCCGCCTCTCCCTCGGGTATCACTTCCAATTCCCGCGCCGCGAACTCATCTTCGGCGCCCTTGCGGCCCAGGCGCCGCCGGATGCGCTGCCAATGCTCCTCGCGCTCCTTCCACACCGCTACCAGCGGCGAACCGAGGAACATCGAGGAGTAGGTGCCGGCAGCGACGCCGACGAAGAGCCCCAGAGCGAACTCCCGCAGGGTGGCGGCCCCGAGCAGCAGCGACCCCACGAAGAGCAGGCTGCCCACCGGGAGGAGCGTGGTCAGGGAGGTGTTGATGGAGCGCATCAGTACCTGGTTCACCGACATGTTCACCAGAGCGGAAATGGTGTGTCGGTCGCCGCGTTCGGCCACGTTCTCGTGAACCTTGTCGAAGACCACCACCGTGTCGTACAGCGAGTAGCCGAGGATGGTCAGGACGGCGATGACCGTGGCCGGGGTGACCTCGAAGCCCACCAGCGAATAGATGCCCGCGGTGAGCACCAGGTCGTGCAGCACCTCGAGCAGGGCGATCAGCGCCATGCGCCACTCCAGGCGCCACCAGAGGAACACCGCGACCACGATGAGGAACACCACTAGGGCGCGCACCGCCGACTCGGTGACCTGGCGGCCGAAGGTGGGCCCCACCGTCTGGTAGCTGACCTGGTTGAGGTCGGTGACGCCGGCCACCGCCGCCACCGTGGCGATGAGCTCGTCCTGGGCCTCTTCCGTCAGCTCACCGGTCTGCACCCTCACGCCCGCCCCGCCCCCGGTGACCTGCACGCGAGCCGCGGCCTGCCCGATACCGGCGAGGACGTTGCGGACGTCGGCCACACTCGCCCCGGCGGGGTTGTCGCACTCCACCAACGACCCGCCTACGAAGTCCACGCTCAGGTTGAGCCCACGGATACCGAGAGCGAGGGCGGAGATCAGCACCAATACGGCGGACAGGGCGAACCACCAGCGGCGGCGGCCCACGAAATCGAAATGGGTCTGGCCGTGGTACAGACGCCGGAGCAAGCTCACTTCCCCGCCTCCCCGGGTAGCACGATGGCTTCCTTGGCCACCCCGGCGGCACCGCGGATGCTGAACCGCCCGCCCTCACCCCAGCGGGTGAAGCCGGCCAGGGCCACCGCCGGGCGGGTGAAGAAGAAGGCCACCACCAGGTCGGTCACGGTGGCGATGCCCAGAGCCAGGGCGAACCCCTTCACCGACCCCACTGCCAGGATGAAAAGCAGGATGGCCGCCGCCAGCGACACCGTGTCGGCGGTCAGCATGGTGCGGAAAGCCCGCCGGAAGGCGTGATCGACGGCGGCCCGCATCGATCGGCCGGCGCGGACCTCCTCCTTGATGCGCTCGTAGTAGACGATGTAGGAATCGGAAGTGATACCGATGGACACGATGATGCCCGCCACGCCGGCCAGGGTCAGGCTCACCCCCTGGTAGCGGCCCAGCAGAGCGAACACCGTGAGCACCAGCGACCCGAACACGGTGAGGCCGACGACGGCGATGAGGCCCAGGGCGCGGTAATAGAGGAGCAGGGCCAGCGCCACCAGGGCCAGGCCGCCGAGGCCCGCGATCAACCCGGCACGCAGCGAGTCGGATCCCAGGGTGGCCGAGATCGACTCGACCGTCGGCTGGGAGAAGACCACCGGCAGGGCGCCGTAACGCAGCACCACCGCCAGGTCGCGAGCCGCCTGTTCGGGGTTGCCCGCCGTGCCCATAGTGATGACGGCCCGCCCCCCGGCGATCCCCTCCTCCGCACTGACTTCCTCATCCATCTGCGGGGCGGATTGCACCACCGCGTCGAGCACGATGGCGAAGCGCCGGCGCGGGTCGCCCAGGCTGTAGGAGGCCAGTTCCTTGGTGACGTCCTGGAACTTGATGGCGCCTTCGGCGTTGAAGTCCAGCATCACCACCCACTGGCCAACTCCACCGGTGCTCACCCCGAAGGGCACCCCGGTGCCCGACGCCCCCTGCTGGATGAACCCGGCCTCGGCGTCCGCCAGATCGCTGCCCAGCACCCGGGCCGGCGCCAGATGGAAGACCTCCCCGGTATCGGGATCTCCCAGCCAGGCCTCCTTGGTCGGGTCATCGCTCAGGGTTATCGCCGTGGTGCCGTCGACACACCCGGGCTGCAGAACCAGGTCCTGAGCCGGGTCGCAGATGCTGATGCCCGGAGGCAGCACCGGGGTGAGGTCGGGGGGCTCCGGAGCCGCCGTCGTCGTCGTGGTTTCGACGGCCGAAGTGGTCGTGGTCTCCCCGGCCGCCGTCGTGGTGGTGGCCCCGTCGGTCCCGGTGGTGGTCGTCGTCTCGCCGGGCACGGTGGTGCTGGTGGTCGTCGTGGTCGTGGTGGACTGCTCGTATTCGATGGCGTCGAGCAGCAGCGGGCTGGCGCCGAACTGGCTCACCTCGATCACCGGTCGGAAGGCCAACTGACCGATGGTGCCTACTGCCTCGAGCGCCCGGTCCGGGTCGGTGACTCCGGGTAGCTGCACCTCGATGCTGCGCAGGCCGGTCACCGCGATCTCGGGCTCCTGCACCCGGCCCAGGGCTTCGACGCGCCGGCGCATGATCTCGACGGCCTTGTCCAGCACCTCGGGGTCGGTACCCGGTGGGGCTTCGAGCAGCACCGAGAGCCCACCCTGGAGGTCCAGGCCGAGACGCGGGGTGGTGCCCAATGCCTGGGTGACGATGAGAGAGCCCCAGGCCACCACCACAGTGACGAGCAGGGTAATCAGCGCGCCGCGCCGGGACATGGCCGCATCAGCCCTTCGGTCGCACCTTGTTGGACAGGGCGCGCCGAGCCACCCGGATCTTGCCCCCGCCTTCGACCTGAAGCACCGCGGTGTCGGTCTCCTCGTCGAAGTACTCGATGCGGCCGTAGATGCCCCCGATGGTCTGCACCTCGTCGCCGACACCGAGAGAGGACTGCAGTTCCTGCTGCCGCCGCTGGCGGGTCCGCTGCGGCCGCACGAGGAGGAAGTAGAAGAGCCCGCCGATGACTACGGCGTACATCACGATGGTGATGATCATGCTGCTGCCGGAGGTCCCTCCGTCGGCCGCGGTGGTCCCCGTCGTGTCGCCGACCGCGGTGGTGGAGCTGCTCTCCTGAGGCACACAAGCCGCGCCGAGCAGAGCCACGGCGACGATGAGGGCGAAGACACCCAGGCGGCGGACGAGGGCCCGGGCACGGCTCTTTGACATCATTCCTCCGAGGACGGTGACGGCCACGGCGCCCGCCAACGGGGCACGGGCCGCATCATGGTAGCCGCCCGCGCGCCGCTCGGGTGCGGCGCGCCGCAAGGATCCCTTCCCGGTAGGCGGCGAACTCCCCGGAGGCCACCGCCCGGCGGGCCCCGGCGAGCACCCCCAGGGTATAAGTGAGGTTGTGGATGCTCAGTAGGCGGTGCCCCAGCAACTCCCCGGTGACCCGCAGGTGGCGCAGGTAGCCGAGGGAATAGCGGCGGCAGGTCGGGCAGGGGCACTCGGGGTCGATCGGCCCCTCCGCCTCGGCCAGTTCCGCCCGCCGCACCGCGTAGTCCCCGAGCCGGGAGAGCACCTTGCCGTGCCGGGCCAGGCGAGTGGGCCACACGCAGTCGAACAGGTCGCAACCCCGGCCCACCGCTGCCAGTACTCCCTCCGTGTCGCCCAGGCCCATCAGGTACCGCACCCGATCTGGGGGCAGGGCGGCCACCGCCGCCTCGAGGGCAGGGTGCCGCTCCTCCGCGGACTCCCCCACCGCCAGCCCGCCGATGCCGAACCCGGCGAACCCGAGGGCGGCGGTGGCGGCGGCGCTCTCCGCTCGCAGCTCCGGGTCGGTGCCTCCCTGGACGATGCCGAACAAGGCTTGGTCGGGCCGGGTGTGCACCGCCCGGGCGCGCTCGGCCCACCGCAGGGTCCGCTCCATAGCCCGGCGCACCTGCGCTCGCGGCGCCGGTAGGGCCACCGGGACGTCGAGCACCATCGCCACATCCGGGCCGAGGCGCTCCTGCACCGCGACCGCCCCTTCGGGGGTGAGGCGCACCGCGGCCCCGTCGTAGGCGGAACGGAACGCCACCCCATCCTCATCCACCCGGGGCTCCAGAGACAGCACCTGGTACCCGCCCGAGTCGGTGAGGATCGGCCCGGTCCAGCCCATGAATCCGTGGAGACCGCCCAGATGCGCCACCACCTCGGCCCCGGGGCGGAGCATGAGGTGGTAGGTGTTGGCCAGCACCATGTCCACCCCGGCCTCGGCCAGGTCGCGGGCATCGAGCGCGCGCACCGTACCCCGCGTACCCACCGGCATGAAAGCCGGCGTGGACACCTCCCCGTGCGGTGTGGTCAGCACCCCGGCGCGCGCCGTGCCGTCGCGGTGCTCGACCCGGAAGGACACCGGGCCGCTCATGGGGCCCTCTCCGCCAACATGGCATCGCCGAAAGAGAGAAACCGGTAACCCCGCTCCAGCGCCGCGCGGTAGGCCTCGCGCCAGGCCCCTCCCATGAAGGCCGCCACCAGCACCACGAGGGTTGAGCCCGGCACGTGGAAGTTGGTCACCAGCAGGTCTACCACTCGGAACCGATATCCCGGGATGATAAAGAGGCCCGTCTCCCCCCGGCCGGGCTGCAGCCGTCCGGAGGCGTCGGTGGCGCTCTCCAAAGCCCGGACCACGGTGGTGCCCACCGCCACCACCCGGCCGCCCCTTCCCCGTGCCTCCTCGACGGCCGCCGCCGTCTCCGGCGGTAACAGGTACGACTCCCGGTGCATCCGGTGGTCCTCGACGCGCTCCACGGCAATGGGGCGGAAGGTGTCCAGCCCGATGTCGAGTTCCACGGCGGCTACCCCGATGCCGCTCTCGTCCAAAGCCTGCAGCAGGCCCGGGGTGAAGTGCAGCCCGGCCGTGGGAGCCGCCGCCGACCCGATCCCGACGGAGTACACCGTCTGGTACCTCTCGGGGTCCTCGAGCCGGCCCTTGAAGTACGGCGGCAGGGGCACCTCACCCCACCGGCCCAGCGCTTCCTCCACCGGCACCCGGCCGGCGTCGAGGACCAGCACGGCTTCCCCTGCCTCGGGGTCGCTCACCAGGGTGGCGGTGATCCCCCCGAAGCGAATCCTCTCCCCCGCCCGCAGCCGGCGGGCGGGTCGCACCAGCGCCTGCCATCGCCCCTCCCCGCAGGGCTGGAGCAGCAGGGCTTCCACCCGGCCCCCGGTCCCTTCCCGGCGGCCCCGCAGACGGGCCCGCCTCACCCGGGTGCGGTTCACCACCACCAGGTCCCCGCGCCGCAGCAGGGCGGGCAGATCGCGGAAGTGATGGTCGCGGAGACCGGCGGTGACCAGTAGGCGAGCGGCGTCGCGCGGTTCTAGCGCGCTCTGAGCGATGGCCTCCGCGGGGAGCTCGTAGGAGAAGTCGGCGGTCTGCACGGGCCTCCAGTTTGGATGCCGGGCCCTCCGGGCGCCAGCCGAGCCGGGCCGGGTCTACAGCAAGGTCGCCTGGGCGCCGGGAGGCGGGGGCTCCAGGCCTAAGTGGCGGTAGGTCAGGGCCGTCGCTATCCGGCCTCGCGGGGTGCGCTGCAGCAGGCCCTGCTGCAGCAGGAAGGGCTCGTAGGCATCCTCGACCGTCTCCGGTTCCTCCCCCACCGCTATGGCGAGGGTGGACAGGCCCACCGGCCCGCCCCCGAACTTGCCCACCACCGCCTCGAGGATGGCCCGGTCGACCCGGTCCAGGCCGGCCCGGTCGACCTCGAAGACCTCCAGGGCCCGGCGTGCCGTGGCCTCGTCCACCCGGCCCTCGGCGCGCACCGCGGCGAAGTCGCGCACCCGCCGCAGCAGCCGGTTCGCCACCCGCGGGGTCCCGCGGCTGCGAGTGGCGATCTCTCGCCTGCCTCCGGCATCGACGGCAATCCCCAGGATGCCGGCCGATCGACCCACCACCGCATCCAGTTCCCCGGGCGGGTAGTAGTCCAAACGCGCCAGGTAGCCGAAGCGGTCACGCAACGGGGCCGACACCCGGCCCACCCGGGTCGTGGCCCCGATCAGGGTGAAGCCGGGGAGCGGCAGGCGAATGGAGCGCGCCCCAGGCCCCTTGCCCACCACCACATCGAGCTGAAAGTCCTCCATGGCCGAGTAGAGGACCTCCTCCACCGCCCTCGGCAGACGGTGGATCTCGTCGATGAACATCACATCGCCCTGCTCCAGGTTCGAGAGGATGGCCGCCAGGTCGCCCGCCCGCTCGAGGGCGGGCCCCGCCGTGGAGCGGAACTGGGCGTTCATCGATGCGGCGACGATGGCCGCCATCGTCGTCTTGCCCAGCCCCGGGGGGCCGGAGAAGAGCAGGTGATCCACCGGCTCCTGCCGTTCCGCCGCCGCTTCGATGAGGATGGTGAGGCGTTCCTTGAGCTCCGCCTGCCCCACGAAGTCCTCCATGCGTCGCGGCCGGAGGCCGGCCTCGAACGCCGCCTCGTCGGGTTGCTGGGACCCCGATAGCAGGCCTTCGTCTCTCATCGCTTCCCCAGGCGTTGCAGGGCGGCCCGCAGCAAGCCCTCGACCTCGCCGTCGGCGGCGAGGCCCTCCAGGGCCTGGCGGATCTCGGCCGGCTGGTAGCCGAGGCCTTCGAGAGCGCCCCGCACCTCGGCCAGGCTGCCGGCGCCGGGGATCTCCAGCAGATCGGGCATCTCGAAGCGGGCGCGGAGGTCGAGGATGAGCCGCTGTGCCGTCCGCTTGCCCACCCCGGGCACCATGGTCAGGGTGTCGGCGTCGGCGGTGACCACGGCGCGTCGCAGCTCCGCGGGGCGCAGCGTGCCCAGGATCGCCAGAGCCAGCCGCGGGCCCACGCCGTTGGCCCCCAACAACAGCCGGAAGAGGTCCCGCTCCTCGGCAGTAGCGAACCCGAAGAGCGACATGCCGTCCTCACGCAGGTGGAGGTGGGTGTAGACCACCACCGGCTCGCCTACCGCAGGCAGGTCGGCCAGGGCCCGCGGGGGCATGGCCACCTCGAAGCCCACACCGCCGACGTCCAGGAGCGTCCCCTCGGCCCCCATGGCGGCCACCGTACCGCGCAGGCGGCCGATCATCGCCCCGCTCCCGCCACCGCTCGTCGCAGAGCGGAGGACTGGAGATGGCACAAGGCGACGGCCAGGGCGTCGGCGGCATCCGCCGGCCGGGGCGCCGCGGTCAATCCCAGCCGCCGCGCCACCACGGCCTGCACCCGGTCCTTGGCGGCGTCGCCGCTACCGGTGACGGCCAGCTTCACCGCCGAAGGGGTGTACTCGAACACCGGGGTCCCGGCCCGGGCGGCGGCCAGCAGGGCTACCCCCACGGCGCGCCCGACGGCGGTTGCGGTCTGGAGGTTGCGGTTCACGAACACCTGCTCCAGGGCCACCTCGTCGGGCCGGTACTCGGCCAGCAGCGCCTCCAGGTCGGCGAAGAGCTCGGCCAGCCGCGGCGCGTCGGCCATGGTGGGCGACGTCCGGATGGCACCGGCGGCCACCGCCCGCAGGCGCAAGCCGCGCGATTCCACCAACCCGTATCCGGTCACCGAGAGGCCGGGGTCGATGCCGAGGACAAACATGTGTTCGACAGGTTAGAGCCTGCGCCCTTCGGGCGCCGGGATCGCCCGGACGGCCCGGTGCGGCCCGGTCATCCGGCGACGGCCGCCATCACCTCGTCGCTGATGTCGAAGTTGGCGTAGACCGTCTGGACGTCGTCGAGTTCCTCGAGGAGGTCCACCAGGCGCAGCACCTTGCGCGCCGTCTCCTCGCTCAGCGGGAGCACGGTGCTGGGGAGGTAGGTGATCTCGCTCGACTCGACCTCCAGGCCACCCTCCTCCAGAGCTCGACGCACTCGCATGAGGTCGGATGGCGCGGTGATGACCTCCCACTGCTCGCCGGAGGGGCGTACGTCCTCGGCGCCGGCGTCGAGGGCGGCCAGCATCACCTGCTCCTCCTCCCCCGCCACCAGCAGGTAGCCCTTCTTGTCGAAGATGTAGGCCACCGAGCCCGGCTCGCCCAGACTGCCGCCGTTGCGGCTGAAGGTAGAGCGCACGTCACTGGCCGCCCGGTTGCGGTTGTCGGTCAGCACCTGCACGTAGACGGCCACCCCGCCGGGGGCGTAGCCCTCGTACCACACTTCCTCGTAGCTGGCCCCGCCCGCCTCGCCTGAGCCGCGCCGAATGGCGCGCTCGATGTTGTCGTTCGGCAGCGAGCTGGCCTTGGCCTTCTCGATCGCTTGGGCCAGAGCGGCATTGCCCGCCGGGTCCCCACCCCCCTGGCGGGCCGCTACTTCGACGGCGCGCGCCAGCTTGGCGAAGAGCTGGCCGCGGCGGATGTCCTTGGCCCCCTTCTTGTGCTTGATGGTTGCCCACTTGGAATGCCCCGACATCAGTGCTCCCCTGCCATGTCGAGCAAGAGTCTATGTACCCGCAGGTCGCCGGTGAGTTCAGGATGAAAGGAGGTTCCCACCACCTTGCCCTGGCGGACCATCACCGGGTGCCCGTCCACCGACGCCAGCACCTCGACCCCCTCCCCCACCCGGGCCACCCAGGGCGCCCGGATGAAGACCGCCCGCACCGTCCCCGGGAGCCCGGCCACCTCGAGGTCGGCCTCGAAGGAGTCCACCTGCCTGCCGAAGGCGTTGCGCTCCACGGTCACGTCGAGCATCCCCAACTGCGGCTGAACCGACGGGCCCGTGGTACCCGCGGCCAGCAGGATCAGGCCCGCACAGGTGCCCAGGGTGGGCAGGCCCCCGGCAATGGCGGAACGCAACGGCTCGAACAGCCCGAAGCGCTCGGCCAGGTTGCCCATGGTGGTGGACTCCCCTCCGGGGAGCACCAGTGCCCCCAGCCCGGCCAGGTCTGCGGCGGTCCGCACCAGCACCGGCTCGGCGCCGAGGGCGCCCACCGCGGCGGCGTGCTCCCGGAAGTCGCCCTGCAGGGCGAGAACCCCGACCCGCACCGCTACCGGCCTCTGGATTGCAGCATCTCCGCGGGCGGGATCTGGCCGATCTCGAGGCCGACCATGGGGGTTCCCAGGCCGCGCGACACCTCGGCCAGCTTCTGCGGATCACGGAAGTAGGTGGTGGCCGCCACGATGGCCGCCGCCCGCGGCGCCGGGTCGTCGCTCTTGAAGATCCCCGAGCCCACGAACACCCCGTCACAGCCCAACTGCATCATGAGGGCGGCATCGGCCGGAGTGGCGATGCCGCCGGCGGCGAAGTTCACCACGGGCAAGCGGCCGGTTTCAGCAACCTCACGCACGAGTTCGTAAGGGGCCCGCAGTTCCCGGGCGGCCGCCATCAGTTGGTCGCCTCCCAGCGTCTGCAACCGGCGGATCTCGTTGGTCATGGCCCGCATATGCCGCACTGCCTCGACCACGTTCCCGGTGCCGGCCTCGCCTTTGGTGCGGATCATGGCCGCTCCCTCACCGATGCGCCGCAGGGCCTCCCCCAGGTCCCGTGCACCGCATACGAACGGAACGGTGAAAGCCCACTTGTCGATGTGGTTCTCCTCGTCCGCCGGGGTCAGGACCTCGCTCTCGTCCACGAAGTCCACTCCTAGGGCCTCCAGGACCTGCGCCTCCACGAAGTGCCCGATGCGAGCCTTGGCCATCACCGGGATGGTGACCACCGCCTTGATCTCCTCGATGCGGGCGGGGTCGGCCATGCGAGCCACTCCGCCTTCGCGGCGGATGTCGGCCGGCACCCTCTCCAGCGCCATCACCGCCACCGCCCCGGCCGCCTCGGCGATCTTCGCCTGCTCGGCGGTGGTCACATCCATGATCACGCCGCCCTTGAGCATCTCGGCGAGGCCTCGCTTGACGCGCACCGTGCCCTGCTCCACGTCGACTCCTTGCGGGGGATACCCAGAGTGTACCGTCGCGCCGGAGGTGCCCCGAAGCGCCGTGCCCCCCTACGACGGGCCGTCAGGCTCCGCCCACCGCCTCCCGGTAAGCGGCGAGATACCCCTCGAGGACCGCCGCCCGGTCGAAGACGAGGGCGCGGTGCCGCCCCATGCCGGCCAAGCGCGCCGCCTCCCCCTCGTCGGAGAGCACCTCGATGATCGCCCGGCCCAGCGCGGCGGCGTCGCCGGGGGCGATGAGGCGCGCCGCCTCCCCCGCCACGTGGCGGAAGGCGGGCAGGTCGCTGGCCACCACCGCGCAGCCTGCTGCCAGCCCTTCGGCCACCACCAGCCCGAAGCTCTCCCCGCCCAGGTTGGGGGCGCAGAGCACTGCCGCCTCGCCCAGTTCCCGCAGCTTGACCGCCTCGTCCACCCGCCCCAGGTAGAGCACTCCCGTCGGGCCCGAATCCCGCCGCGCCCCGAGCACTCGAAGCTCGGCGCCCGGCACCGCGGCCGCCACCACCGGCCAGGCCTGCAGCAGGACGTCGAGGCCCTTGCGCGGGTCGTCGCGACCCAGGAAGACCACGCGCCGCGCCGCCCGCACGACCGGCACCCGATACCGGGCGGTGTCGAGGCCGTTGGGGATGATCCGCACCTTGGTGAACGCCTGCACCCCTGCCGCCGCTACCGGGCTCACCGCGGTAGCCACCGCCAGCCGCCCGGCCAGGCGGCGCAGCAGGGGCGCCGCGCCGCCGTAGAGGCGCCGCACCACCGCCCCCGGGTCGGCATGGAAAGTGCCCACCCGCGGCGGGCCACCGGGGCGTAGCGCGGCCGGGCCGACCAGCGGCACCAGCGGCTCGTGCACGTGTACCACCTCCGCCCCCGCTACGGCCTCGCGCACCCGGGCCGGGACCCGGGGATCCAGGCTGATTGGGGCCCGCGACCGGTTGGCGGGCACGGTCACCACCCGCCCCACATGCACCGTCCCCGGCGGGCCGCCGCTGCCCGGAGCCACCGCCCAGGCTTCGTGCCCCGCCTCGCGCAGCCAGGCAACCAGCGAGACCACCTGCCCCTGCACGCCCCCGACGGCGCCGAGGTCGTAGGGGCAGACCAGGGCAATCTTCACGATGCCTCCCGGTCGCTGGGCCACACCGGCTGCAGCACGTGCCACTGCTCCGGGGCGCGGCGGATCATGTCCTCGAGTACCCCGGCCAGGCGCCGGCTCCCCAGTTGCACCCGCTCGTCGAAAGCCCCCTCGCCCGGCACCTCCAGAGGCGGATAGATGTGAAAGATGTGACCGGCCCGGGGCTTGTGGTACACGCCCACCGGGAGCACCACCGCCCCGGTACGGCAGGCCAGGGTCAGCGGGCCTGCCGGGATCGTCGTCTGCTCGCCGAAGAGCACTACCGGGATGCCTCGGCCCTTCAGATCGCGGTCGGACATCAGCGCCACCACGCCGCCGTCCTCGAGGCGCCGTTGCAGGCCCGGCGTCACCGAGATCCCGCGCCTCACAATGACCACGTCGATGTCCATCACCGCCCGCATCTCTACGAACCATCGCACGAGGCGTTCGTTGGCCAATCCCTCGGCAGCCGCCAGGACCCGGGCTCCCTCGGCGGCCGAGCGCAAGCCTGCCGCCTCCCAGTTGCCCAGATGGGCCACCGCCAGGATGATCCCTTGCGGCCCGGCGACGGCCGCCTGCAGCCCCTCGAGGTTCTCCACGATGCTGCTGTCGAGGATCTGCTGCCGTCGTCGCGGCCTGATCCAGAAGGTCTCGGCGTAGTACCGCCCGTAGTTCCCGAAGACCCGCCGGCCGGCGCGCCGGGCATCGATCTCCGGCCCCTGGATGCGCCGCTGGTGCCGCTCCGCCATGGCCAGGGCCCGGGGCGAGAGGAAGGACCTCAGGTAGCCGACACCGTAACCGAGGCGGCGCATCACCGGCTCGGGCAACAGGGAGGCCAGGCCCGACAGGGCCCGCACCACCAGGTAGCCGAAAAGACCCTTCACGCTTTCAACTGCATCCACGTGTTGTAGAAGCGCTGCAACACGGTGACCCAGGTGAGCACGGCGAGAGCCCATACCGTGGCCGTGAGGAGCCAGGGATCGCCCACACCGACCCCGGCCAGGCCCACCCCCCAGCAGAACATGAGGATGCGCTCGGCGCGGCCCATGAGGCCGCCCTTGCCGCGCATGCCTTCGGCCTCCGCCCGCGCCCGTATCAAGGAGATAAGAAGCGAACCACTGGCGGCCACCAGGCACAGGGTGACCAAGGCCGGCTCGCCCTCCACTGCCAGGTAGTAACCCAGCCCGGTCCACATGGCCACCTCCCCCACCCGGTCGGTGACCGAGTCCAGGAAGGCCCCGCGCCGAGTCTCCGAGTGGGTCAGGCGGGCAAGGATGCCGTCGAGCACATCGAGGGTAGCCCCGAAGCCGGCAACGGGGGCACCCCACTCGAGGTGGCCGAGGCCGATGAGAACCCCGCCCCCGATGGCGATGGCCACCCCCAACAGGGTCACCGCGCTGGGGGTGAACCCAAATCGCGCCAACACCCGGGCAATCGGATCGAAGGCGCGGGAGACCCGCCGGCGGGCCCTCATGTCGAGCACGGCGGGAAGGAAGGTACCACACGGGTAGCCGGCGCCTCGTGGCAACTACACTCCTCTGGCCCTGTAGGAGGTTTCCTTGGCCCGGGATCGCATCAGGAACGTCGTACTCGTCGGCCATAGCGGCAGCGGCAAGACCGCTCTCGCCGAAGCCCTGCTCCACGTCGCCGGGGTGACCACCCGGATGGGGCGCATCGAAGACGGCAACACCGTCAGCGACTTCGAGCCCGAGGAGATCTCCCGCGGCTCGTCGGTGAGCCTGGCGATGGCTCCCTTCGAGTGGGCCGGGCATCGCATCAACCTCATCGACACCCCCGGGTACTCCGACTTCATCGGCGATGCGCGCGCCGCCATGCGGGCCGCCGATCTCGCCCTGTTCGTGGTGTCCGGGGTGGACGGGGTCGAGGTCCAGACCGAGGCCCTCTGGCGGATGGCGGGAGAGGAAGGTATCCCCCGGGCGTTCTTTGTGAACAAGCTCGACCGCGAGCGCTCCTCCTACTCCCGGACCCTGACCCAGCTGAAAGCCGTCTTCGGCACCGCCGTTGCCCCCCTGCAGGTGCCGGTAGGGGCCGAGCATCAGTTGTGCGGCGTCGCCCAGACCACCGGCGATGCGGCCTTCACCTACGAGGGCAGCCCCAAGGGCAAGCAGGGCCCCATCCCGGCTGCAGTCGAAAGCGAGGTCGCCTCGCTGCACACCGCACTGATCGAGGCCGTCGTGGAGACCGACGACTCGTTGCTGGAGCGCTACCTGGAAGGCACCGAGCCGTCCGACAAGGAGCTCGTGGCGGCCCTCCACCGGGGGATGGTGGAGGGCACCGCGTTCCCCCTGCTCTGCGGGGCGGCCACCCGCCTCATCGGCATCGACCGGCTGGCCCAGTTCATCGTCGACTACGGGCCCGGGCCCGACGAACGTCCGGCCCCGCCCCTGGCCGAGGGAAGCGCCCTGCCCGACTCGGGCGTGGTGGCCTACGTCTTCAAGACCCAGTCGGACCCCTACGTCGGCCGCATCGCCCTCTTCCGGGTGTTTCGGGGCTCGATCCCGGTGGACACCCTCCTGGAGAATGCCACTCGCGGGGGAACCGGGCGGATGCACAACCTCTTCACCATGCGGGGCAAGGAGCACCAGGACCTCACCGAGGTTCCCGCCGGCGACATCGCCGCCGTGGCCAAGCTGGAGTCGGTCCTCGCCGGGGACACCCTGCGCACCCCGGGGCTGAAGGTCGCCCTCGAACCGGTGCCCATGCCCCGGCCGGCGATGTCCTTGGCCGTCTTCCCCAAATCGCAGCAGGACGAGGAGAAGCTCTCCCTAGCCCTGCAGCGTGCGGTGGAGGACGACCCCACCTTGCATATCGAGCGGCGCGCCGACACCAATGAGACCGTGCTCTCCGGCCTCGGCGACACTCACCTCGACGTCACCGTCTCCCGGTTGTCCGCTCGGTTCGGAGTGGAAGTGGAGACCGCCCTCCCCCGCATCCCCTACCGGGAGACGATCCGGGGCACGGCCGACGTGGAAGGGAAGCACAAGAAGCAGACCGGAGGCCGGGGCCAGTTCGGTGTGGCCTTCGTCCGCTTCGAGCCTCTGCCCGCCGGCACCGGCTACGAGTTCGTGGATGCCGTCAGGGGGGGGAACGTCCCCCGCCAGTACATCCCCGCGGTGGACAAGGGGGTCCAGGAGGCCCTGTCCCGCGGCATCTTGGCCGGCTACCCGGTGGTGGACATCCGCGCCACTCTCTACGACGGCAAGCACCACTCGGTGGACTCCGACGAGCTGTCCTTCCGCATGGCGGGGATCCTCGCCGTCAAGGCCGCCACCCCCACCCTGCGGCCCACCCTCCTCGAGCCGATCATGAAGGTCGTCATCCGGATCCCCGAGGACGAGATGGGCGAGGTCATCGGCGACCTGAATTCCCGCCGCGGCCGGGTCCTCGGCATGGACTCCGAGGCCCAGACCCGGGTGATCACCGCCGAGGTGCCCCTGGCCGAGATGCAGCGCTACAGCATCGACTTGCGCTCCATCACCAGCGGACGCGGCGCCTTCGAGATGGAGATGAGCCACTACGAGGAATGCCCGCCGCACGAGACCGCCAAGGTGGTGGCCGCATCCAAGGAAGACAAGGAATAGGTCGGGGCCGGTGGAGGAGGAGCGCGCCGTCCTGCGACACGGGAAGGTCGAACACCCCCTCGAGGTGTTCGTGGGCACCGAAGGAGAGAGCGGCCTCGACATCGGCCGGCTGCTCTCGTCTACGGGGATGGTGGCCCTCGACTACGGCTTCGCCAACACCGCCTGGTGCCGCAGCGCCGTCAGCTTCGTCGATGGGAATGTCGGGGCGCTGCGCTACCGGGGCTACCCGATCGAGCAACTGGCGGAGCACTCCTGCTTCCTCGAGGTGAGCTACCTGCTCTTCCACGGGGAGCTGCCCACCTTGGCTCAGCTGGCGGAATGGCGCGAGGCCATCACGGTGGAGACCCTGCTCGACGAGGGGATGAGGCAGATGTTCGATGCCTGCCCTCGCGAGGCCCATCCCATGGTGCTGCTCTCCGCGGCGGTCACCGCGATGGGGGCCTTCCATCCCGAGCTCGAGAGCACCCTGGCCGCCGAGCAGGCCGCCATCCACTTGCTGGCCAAGGTTCCCACCGCCGCCGCCTTCTCCTACCGGCGCAGCCGCGGGCTGCCCTACGCCTATCCCCGGCGCTCCCTGGACTACTGCTCCCGCTTCCTCCAGATGACCTTCTCCGTCCCAGGGGAGGAGTACGAGGTCGATCCGGTAGCAGCCCGGGCGCTCGACGTCCTCCTCATCCTCCATGCCGACCACGAGCAGAACTGCTCGACCTCTACCGTGCGGTTGGTGGGAAGCAGCCGGGCCACCGTCTTCGCCTCGGTGGCCTCCGGCGTCAACGCCCTCTCCGGCCCCCTCCACGGAGGGGCCAACCAGGAGGTGCTCGAGCTGCTGCAACAGATCCATGCCGACGGGGGCAACTACGCCAAGTACCTCGCTCGGGCAAAGGATCGAGAAGACACCTTCCGCCTGCCCGGCTTCGGCCACCGCATCTACCGCAGCTACGACCCCCGGGCCGGCGTGCTTAAGACGTTTGCCGATCAGCTGGTCACCCGTCAGGCCGGCCAAGATCCGCTGCTCGAAATCGCCCTGGCCCTCGAGCAAACCGCTCTGACGGACGACTACTTCATCGAGCGACACCTCTACCCCAACGTCGATTTCTACTCCGGGATCCTGTTCCGGGCTCTGGGATTCCCTACCCGCATGTTCCCGGTCCTCTTCGCCCTGGGCCGCTTCCCCGGCTGGATCGCCCAGTGGAAGGAGATGACCGAGGACCCCGAGACGCGCATCGGGAGACCGCGCCAGGTCTACGTTGGCTCGCCGCAGCGGGACTATGTCCCCGTCCACGAGCGACGCTGAGCGGCCCGAGTGCCGGGCGGCGTAGCATCGGGCCATGTCCGATCTGCACGCTCGCGAACGCCACGATTCCGAATGGGGCCGTCCCGTCGCCGACCTCATCGAGGACGACGAGGTCGTCGGCATGGCCTATGAAGACGAGGGCCAACTCCTGGTCGAGTTCTACCCCGACGCCGACGGCGAGTCCCGGCTCTACGACGTGGCCGACCTCCAGCGGGTGTTGGACACCATCGGCGCCATGCTCGGCATCGAGCCGGATTCGGCAGGGATCGGCGCCGCGGCAGCTACGGAAGAGGCCGAGCACCCGGTGGACGTCCTCGCCGCCGAGTTCGATCAGCGTGCCGCCCGCCGCGGCCCCGAGGACGAGGGCTTCTACCCTCAAGATGCCGCTGCCGGCATCGTCCAGCGTTGCGGCGAGTTGGGCCTGGCGGTGGTGGCCATGCAGGGCTTCAGCCTGCACCGCGACGGGGAAGACGCGGTGGCCGGATGCTCCGCCGACCTGGGCGCCGTCTACCGCGGCGAGCCGTGGGCCGCGTTCGCGGCGGGCTGCAACCTGCAGGCGATGTCCCTCCTGGAGCGCTGGCCCCGCCGACCCAACTTCGCGGTCACCCTCGAGGCCCAGGATGCCGCCGGCGAGGTCTTCGTGCTCTGACCGGCCTCCAGCGGCGGGCGGTGGCTGCGGCCGACCCGCCCCCTCAGCCGACGGGCAAGGCCTCCTCGAGAGCGTCCTCGTCGAAAACGGGGCCGCCGCGGCGCCGATGCCAGCGATCCCACAGCACCAGCATGCTGGGGAGCACCACGACTGCCGCCACCAGAGCGAAGCCGATGGCATAGGCGATCACTGCCCCGAACTGCTGGAAGGGCTTCAGGGAAGAGGTGACCAGGATCCCGAAGCCGGCCACCGTGGTCAGGGCGGAGCCCGCCAACGCGCCGCCGGTGTGGGTCATGGTGGAGCGGATCGCCTCCTCCGGGGTGCTGCAGCGGAGCCGGTCCTCCTGGTAGCGGTGGGTGATGTGGATCGTGTAGGGAACACCAATGCCGATGGCGATCGAGGCGATCATCCCAGTCACCGGGTTGAAGGAGATGCCCGTCACCGCCATCATCCCGAAGACCCACAGGACCACCAGAGCCACCGGGGCGATGGTGATCACCCCCAGGAGGGGACGCCGGGACTCCATGAGGAAGGTGATCACGAGCAGAGCCATCGCGGCGGCGATGGTCAGTCCGAGTGAGCTCACCTGGGAAGCACGCAGCGACTCCACCACGCCCCCGGCCACGATGTTGTCGCTCGTGGGCACCGCGTCGACCCCGCTGACGGAGTTGAGCAAGGCGAAGTCCTCATAGAGGCCGTCGCGCAGGGCCATCGCCCCCGCCTCCCCGGCCTCGGTGCTCACCACCACATTGAGGTAGCGGTAACTCTCCCCTTCCCGGGCGGCCACCCGGCCCATCTCCTCGGGGGCGGCTTGGAGGGCGGCGTCGTAGAGGGCGGCCACATCGGTGCCGCTGCTCACCGTCAGGTCGGCCTGCAATCCCAGCCTCGTTGCGGCGGCGGTGAACTCCGCGTCGTAGGTGTCGGAGTCGCCCCCCGCTTCGGGCGAGGTGGTCAACCGCCAAAGGACCGTCACCGGCGACTCGGCGGCCGCCGCGCCCCCGTAGACCTGCACCCCGGGAGTGCCGGCCATGGCGGCCTGTGCCGCCACCAGGGCGTTGTGCGCCTTCGGATCGGTCACCTCGCCCTGCACCAGGACCTGAGTGCGTTCCCCGAAGCCACCTCCAAACTCCTCGGTGATCGTCTGGAAGGTGGCCAGCAGGGGGGAGTCCTGCGGGATGAAGTCGGTGAAGGAGAAGGTCGTATCGAGCCGGGTCAGCCCCCAGAAGCCCAGTCCCCCGGCGGCCAGGGCCACCACCAGGACCAGCGCCGGCATCCGCTCGGCCAGCACCGAGGTGGAGCCCATCAGCCGCGGCAGGCTGCGCCCGCTGGTACGGCCCAGCGCCTCGGCCGGCAGGCGGCCCGCCCGTTCGGCCCGCCGGTCGAGCAGGAGTCGCACCGAGGGAACGAAGGTCAGCATCAAGAGGAAGGCGGCGCCGATGCCGACCGTGGCCAGCACCCCGAAATCGGCCACCGATCCTATGGGGCTGAAGAGATTGGTCAGGAAGCCCACCGCGGTGGTCACCGTGGCCAGCACCAGCGCCACCCCGACCGTGCGGGTCGCCCGGGTAGCAGCGCCCACCACGTCCGCGCCTTCGCCCAACTCCTCTCGGTAGCGGGCGGCCAGGTGGATCGCGTAGTCGACCCCGAGGCCGACGAGGAGGATCGGGATGACCTGCAGGATCTCGTTGAACTTGCCGATCACGCCCAGGTAGCCGGGCCCCAGCAGCACCCCGATTCCGTTCATCCAGACGATCGACATCCCGATCACGGCCATCGCCAGCAGCACATCGGCGCCCGCTCGACGCACCGCCCCCCAGCGCGTCAGCCGCCCCCGGGGATGCACCCAGAAGACGAAGGCCAGGATCAGCAGGATGATCAGGAAAGCGGTGCCGAACAGGCGGCCGATCTCGCCCTGCACCTCCGCGGTGTCCTCGAAGAGCAGGCCGAAGGAGAACGGCTGCACCGTGACTGCCTCGCTCGACACCTCCCGCAGAGCGGCCGCCAAGTCCACCTCGATCGCCTGCAGCCGCGAGCCGTCGGGGTCGTCCCCCAGCGGGCTCAGGTTGAGGAACACCACCATGAGGCCCGCGGGCGATGCCGGCACGGCCGGGTCGGCCCGCGACGAGAGCAGGCCCAGCAACTGGGCATCGACCTCCGGCGGCAGCTCTTTGCGAGCAGCGGCAAAGGCCTGCTTGACCTGGTCGTTTGTGGCCGTCTCGGGAGTGATGCCCTCGGCCGCCAGCACCGCCAGCGTGGGCCCGAAGAAACCGGCCACGTCGCCGCCCGGCCGTCCGACGAACAGCTCCCCGGCCCGGCTCTCGGCGGCGGCCGCGACCGCCGCGGCGTAGGCGCGCAGCCCGGCCGCGTCCAGCACGTCGCCGGAAGGAGCGGCGAACACCACCTGGACCGCCACCTCGCTGCTCTCGGCGAACACCGCGTCGATGGTCTCGTAGGCGCGAAACTCTGCGGAGTCCGGGGAGAACCCCTCGTTGCCGGCGGCCCGCTGCTGCTGCGAGGAAGCCACGGCCAGGCCCCCCGTGATCATCAACGCGGTCACGATCACGGCTACCGGAGCCCGGCGCACCAGCGCCGCCAGCAGGCGGATGAACTGCTTCAAGACGACCTCACTCGGTGCGCTGACACGGCGGCGCAGCCTATCGGACGGCCGAGCGAACCCCGAGCACCCCTAGCGCGGCGGCCGGCACTCCCGGCCGAGCCGCTCCAGGGCGTCGGCCAGGGCTACCCCCCGCGCCTCCTCGCCTCCCCGGAGGCGCAGGCCCACCGTGCCCGCGGCAACGTCCCGATCGCCCACCACCAGTACCGCCGGGTGCTTGTGCGTGAGGGCCCGACGGATCTTCTCGCCGACGGTGTCGTCGGCAAGGTCGACCTCGGGTCGGAGCCCGGCGGCCTCCAGGGCACCCGCCACCTCCCCGGCGTAGCCGTGGTGGCGGTCGGCGACCGGCACGATCGTTGCCTGAACGGGCGCCAGCCAGCCCGGCAGAGCCCCGGCGTAGTGCTCCAGCAACACTCCCAGGAAACGCTCCACCGAGCCGAATAGAGCGCGATGGATCATCACCGGCCGCTCCCGGGTGTTGTCGGCTGTGGCGTACTCCAGGGAGAAGTTGTCCGGCTGGGCGAAGTCGACCTGGAGAGTGGTCACCTGCCAGCGCCGCCCGATGGCGTCGCGCACGTGCAGGTCGATCTTCGGCCCATAGAACGCACCTTCCCCCTCAGCCACCGTGTAAGCCAAGCCGGCCCGGTCGAGAGCCTCGCCCAGGGCGACGGTGGCCCGGTCCCAAAGCTCGGGCCGGCCGACGAACTTCTCCGGCCGGGTGGACAGGTCCGCCTCGAAGGCCTCGAAGCCGAAGTCGCGCAGCACCATCAGCGAGAAGTCGAGCAGCCCCTGGAGCTCCTCGCCGATCTGGCTCTCCATGCAGAAGATGTGGCTGTCGTCCTGGGTGAAGCCCCGGGCGCGCAGCAGGCCGTGCAGCACCCCGGAGCGCTCATAGCGATACACCGTCCCCAGCTCGAAGAGGCGCATCGGCAGCTCGCGATAGGAGCGCCCGCGGCTGGCGAAGATCAGGATGTGGAAGGGACAGTTCATCGGCTTCAGCACGTAGCGGTCGCCGTCGTCCAACTCCATGAGCGGGTACATAGTCTCCGCGTAGAAGCCCAGGTGGCCCGACTGCTGCCACAGGTCGGCCCGTGCCACATGGGGAGACACCACCAACTGGTAACCGTGCGTCTGGTGGACCCGGCGGCTGTAGTCCTCCATGAGGCCCCGCACCGTGGCCCCCTTGGGATGCCAGATCGCCAGACCGCTCCCCAACTCCGGCGGGAAGGAAAAGAGATCCAGGTCCGCCCCGAGACGGCGGTGGTCGCGCCGGCGGGCCTCCTCGAGGCGATGCAGGTACGCGTCGAGGGCCTCCCGGCTCTCCCAAGCGGTGCCGTAGATGCGCTGCAGTTGGGGCCGGTGCTCGTCACCCCGCCAGTAGGCCCCGGCCGTGCGCAGCAGCTTGAAAGCGGCCAGCCGACCGGTTGAAGGCAGGTGCGGGCCCCGGCAGAGGTCGACGAAGCCTCGGTTGCGGTAGAGCGACACCTCGACCCCGGCCGCTCCCTCGGATTCCTCCACCGCCTCGATGATCTCCCGTTTGAAAGCCTGGTCGGCGAAGATCTCCAGGGCCCTCTGCGTGCTCACCACCTCGCGCTCGAACGGCTGGTCGGCGGCCACGATCTCGGCCATGCGGCTCTCGATGGCCTCCAGGTCTTCGGGGGTGAAGGCCCGGCCGATGTGGAAGTCGTAGTAGAAGCCGTCCTCGATGGCCGGCCCGATGGCGTACTGCGCCCCCGGGAAGAGGTCCAGGACGGCCTGCGCCATGACGTGCGCCGCCGAGTGGCGCAGCACGGCGCGCCCCATGTCGGCGTCCGCCGTGATCACCTCCACCGCATCCCCGTCGGCCAGGACGACGGCCAGGTCGCGCAGCTCTCCGTTCACCCGAATCGCCACCGCCGCCTCGGCCAAGCGCCGCCCGATCGCCCGGGCTGCCGTGGCCCCCGTCGACCCCGACTCCAACTGCAGGGCGGAACCGTCGGGCAGGGTGATGTTGATGGCCATGGCTCTCTCCGTGGGGTGCCGACGGCAAGGCTAATCGCCGCCGCGGCCGCTCCTGCCACCCCGCGCCCGGCGCTCCGCTCTGCCCGAAATCCTCGACCTCCGGGCTTCGCCGCCCTAGCCTGCATTTCTGCATCCGGCCAAGGAGTGGGAAGTGGCCCCGACGACGGCACAACCGGGAGGTCGGCCGTGAACGCCCCCCTAGTCTCCCTGGCCCGCCTGGTCTGGGAGACCGGCGGGCCGGATCTTCCCTGCCCCTGGTGCCGCAGCCAGACCGGGGAAGAAGACGCCGCCTGCCCCCGCTGCGGTCATCGCTTCGGCTGACGCCGCCGAGTCCTTCGCAGGCCACAGGGCCTCCCCCGCGGGGGAGGCCCTGTTAGTGCGACTGCGGTGACGGGCCGGAGCCCGGGCACCTACTTCCGGCCCGAGGCCTTCTTGGCGGCGTCGGCGATGGCCTTGGCGGCGGAAGTTGCCGCCGCGCCGGCCGTCTTCGGCTTGGCCGCCGGCTTCGGGGCCGGCTTGGCCGCCAGCTTCGCCGCCATCGCGGCCGTCGGCTTGGCCGCCGGCTTGGGGGCGGCCTTCGGAGCCGGCTTCGTCGGCTTGACCGGAGGCTTCGGGGTCGGCAGCACCACCGGCTTGACCACCGGCTTGGGCTTGACTGCTCCCGCCGCCGCCTCCTGCATGGCCTTCATGGCCGCTCGGGTCTTGGGGCCGACGATGCCGTCGACCTGCAGTCCGAGTTTCTTCTGGAAGCGCTTCACCGCTCCCTCGGTCTTGGGGCCGAACACGCCGTCTACCCGGCCGGGGTTGAAGCCGAGGGCGACCAGCGACTTTTGCAGGGCTTCGACCCGGGCGCCGCGCGCCCCTTTCGCCAACATGATCGGGGCCATGTCTCTCCTTGTTGGGCTACCTAAGCGAGGGTAGCCGATGAACGCTGCCTGCAGCCCGCGAGGGCGGCGCATTCGTGGTGGAATGGCGCCCGCATCACACGGGACCCACCGGCGCCCTCACCTGCCGGCGGGTTGGAAGGAGGCCCGGCATGGAGGAACGCCCTTGGCACCGGTACTACGACCCCGGAGTGCCCACGACCCTCGACTACCCCCGGATCAACCTCACCGATCTCCTGGCACGCACCGCGGCGGCCCACCCCGACAAGCCAGCCCTGATCTTTCTCGGCCGCGCCCTCACCTTCCGGGAATTGGAGGTCCTCTCGGATCGGCTCTCCGCCGCTCTGCAGGAGATGGGCGTGGCCAAGGGCGACCGGGTCTCCGTGTTCCTGCCCAATTGCCCGCAGACGGTCATCGCCTATGAGGCCATCTGGAAGGCGGGGGCGGTAGCCGTTCCCTCCAATCCCCTCTACACCGCCGACGAGTTCGCCCACCAGGCAGCCGATGCCGGCAGCCGAGTGGCCTTCTGCCTCACCTTGAACTACGCGCGCGTCCGCCAAGCGCGGCCGGACACCGCCCTCGAGCACGTCATCGTCACCCGGATCAAGGAGTACTTCCCCCCGCTCCTGCGCGCCTTGTTCACCATCGCCAAGGAGCGGCGCGACGGCCATCGCGCGGACATCTCGGGCGATCCCCACACATACTGGTTCCAGGAGGTCATCGCCTCGGCCCCGCAAGAGCCCGAACCGGTGGGCATCGACCCCTCCGACCTTGCCGTCCTGATGTACACCGGAGGCACCACGGGCACCCCCAAGGGAGCCATGCTCACCCACCGCAATTTGGTCTCGAACTCCCGCCAGGGCCAGGCTTGGTCCACCGGCCTGGTCGAGGCCGGAGAGATCATGCTCACCGCCCTCCCTCTGACCCACTCCTACGCCATGACGGTGTGCATGAACCACTCCATCGACCGGGCCTACACCCAGGTGGTCGTGCCCGATGCACGCGACATTCCGGGCCTGCTCAAGACGATCCATCGCTACCGGCCCACTTTGGTGCCCGGGGTGCCCGCCCTCTACGCCGCCCTGGCCAACCACCCGGCAGTGCAACAGCGCAAGTACGACCTCACTTCGGTCAAACAGTGCATGAGCGGGGCGGCCGGCCTGCCCCCGGAAGTGCAGCGCCGCTTCCAGGAGATCACCGGCGGGCGCCTGGTGGAGGGCTACGGCTTGAGCGAGGCCTCGCCCGTCACCCATGCCAACCCCCTGGCGACCCAGGACCGCATCGGCACCATCGGGATCCCCTTCCCCGACACCGACTGCAAGATCGTGGACGAGGAGACCGAGACCCGCATCGTGGGCCCCGGGGAGCGCGGAGTGCTCTGCATCAGCGGCCCCCAGGTAATGGCCGGCTACTGGCACCGGCCCGAGGAGACGGCCGCCACCCTCGTGCCGGATGCTGCCGGCACTGTGTGGCTGCACACCGGAGACATCGCGGTCATGGACGAGGACGGCTTCTTCCACATCGTGGATCGCAAGAAGGACCTGATCCTGGCCGGGGGCGGGCTGAACGTCTATCCGCGAGAGATCGAGGACGTCCTCTACCAGCATCCCGCGGTGGCCGAAGCCGCCGTCATCGGCGTGCCGCCCAACTCCCCCGACCAGAGGGTGAAGGCCTTCATCGTGCTCCGGCCGGGGACGCAGGCCACCGAGGAGGACATCATCGAGTTCTGCCGCCTTCACCTCGCCCGCTTCAAGGTGCCCAAGTTCGTCGAGTTCCGCGAGGTGCTCCCCAAGACCTTCGTCGGCAAGGTGCTGCGGCGGGAGCTTTCGGCCGAGGAGCAGCGCCGGCTGGAAGGCAGCGCCGGGGCCTGAACGCGTTCACCCATCGAGGGCGGCGCGCAGCGTCGCCACCCGCTCGGGGTACCGACGGGCGAGCCGCGCCTTGCCCAGGTTGCTCCGCACCACCCAGGCCAGGTCGCGATCGGCGGAAGCGGCGAGGCGCTCGAGGAGGGTGAAGCCGGGACCGGGCAAGGCGGCGACCACCACACTCAGGGTGTAGCCGAGGCCCTGCCGCAGCACGCGGAAACCCGGATCCCGCCGATTTGCCGCCGCAGCGAAGCGCTCCGCCACCAGCTCATGCAGGTGCAGGGCCGCTTCGGCCAGTCCGGGGCGGCGCAGCAGAGGCGGGTCGGCCAATCCTGCCGTCACCGCCCGACAGAGCAGCCAGGACCCACCGACGGCCCAGGCGCCGAGGATCCCGAGCCCTTCGGGGTCGAGGGGTAGGGCCCGCGCCATAGCCTGTGCCGCCGCCTCGCGCTGCCGCCACCGGGGGTCCTCGGCGGCGCGTTGGATCGTCTCCCACACCAGACGGCGGTAGGCGGGGCGGGCGGCGAAGCCGGCCGCGGCCACAGCGCCGCAGAAGGCGAGGAACTCCCCCGGATCACCCACCGGCGCCTCCTCCGGCCCCACCCCCGCCAGGTCGACGACGACCCGCCAAGCCGCCTCGGAGCGCGGCATCTCGAGCAGAGAGGCGACGGCATCAGCGAACTGCCCGGCGAGTTCCAGGTTGCCTCGGGGGCCGGGGAGATCGCTGTGAGCGCGGAGAAGGGCAACCAGTGGAGCAGGGTCACCGGCAAGGGCACTAGCCAGTGCGACATCCAATAACGCCGGATCCACCACGGGCAAGGAGGGCTCCTCAGGCGCGCCGGCTCACGCTACTGCGCTCGCTTGCGACGAGAATCGAACCCGTTCAAGAGGAGGGTGAACGATGCCAGAGATCCCGGTGGTCTTCTCGGTGATGCTCGACTGCAACGACCTCGACAAGACGGCGGCCTTCTGGACGAGCTTGCTCGGCCTTGAGGTCAAGGAGCGATTCCCCGGCTTCGTGTTCCTGAGCCGCATGGGAGGCCAGGGCCCGGGCCTAGCCCTGCAGCTGGTCCCAGAGCCGAAACTGGGGAAGAACCGCATGCACCTGGACCTGGTCGCGGCCGATACGGAGGCACTCATCGCCCGGGTCCTAGAGCTGGGCGGCTCCCGACTGGCCGACCGCGAGAGCGACGGCTTCCACTGGACGGTCGTGGCCGACCCGGAAGGCAACGAGTTCTGCATCGCCCCCAAGGGCTGACCCCCCACCCTCTCGCGAGGACGGCACGCCGCCGATCGCGGGCAGAGGAAGAGCTATGAGCGCCGAGGCCCAGGCGACGGCCTCTGGGCCGCCTCACCTGGGGCAGGCCCGGCCTCCGGCAGTTAGGGTTCCCCCTGCAGCGCCCCCGGAGGCGCACACGACAAAGCGCATCTGCGGGCCCGGCACGGGGGCCCCTCGGTGCCGACGCCGGCGGATAGCCCGAGTGGGAAGGATGCCTATGGCCGTTGTCACCAGGCTGCGGGTTCCGCTGCTTCTTGTGCTGCCGCTCGCACTCTTGATCGGCCCGGCGACGCCCCCTGAGGCGGTCGCAACCGGTGCGCCGCGCAACACGACCAGCACCCTGCTGGTCGGTCCGTCGGCTCTGATCCCCGCTACCGACGACACCGACTACTCCAACGCGGGCTCATGGCTGATGACCGACGGCAGCCAATGGGCCTACTTCGTGGCCCCGCTGGACTTCCCCGTACCGGAAGCGACCGTCAGGCGAATCACCCTGTTCGCCCAGGACAACAGCGCGGCGGCACGAGTCTGCACCCACTTGTACCGGGCCCTCCCCCGCAGGGCGGCGGACGTCGAACAGGCCATGGTGTGCAGCGAGAACAGCGCGGCGAGCCCCCAAGTGGTGAGCACCACGCAGATCGCCCCCCGGAAGATCGAAACGGGCCGACATGCACCCTATCTGCTGGTCGGAGTCAGCGGCGCTACGGCTCGCTTCTACGGCGTGCTGGTCACCTACCGCTACTGAGCATCGGTGACGGGATCGGTCCCCGATCAGGCCGCGTAGCGGATGACGACTCCGTAGAACTGGTAGGTCGGTCCGGCCGGCGGGAACAGAGCCAGGTAGACGCCGTGGTAGGCGCTGTTGACCACCCTGGGGCTGATGGCGGCGGTGGTGAAGGCCCGGGAATCGGTAGTCGACTGGCCGCTCGACTGCAGGGTGGCGATGATCGCTCCCGCCCCGGTGGCCGGCCGGGAACGTCCGAGGTGCACGGTGAAGTCCCCGCTGCCGTTGTCGTGGGCGTAGAGGGTGATCCTCTTGATCGTCACCTCCGGGTAGGGGAAGTGGACCGCAGCGACATACCCAGGAAACCCGTTGAGGGTGGAGAGCTCGTCTCCGCCGTTGACGTACTCGAAGTTCCCAAAGGCAGGGACGAAGGCGGCAGCAGGAACGACCATCGTGTGGATGGTGGTACGCGCCTCCGCCACCGCCGACGCCTCGCTACCGGTCGCGCCGGGCCCGACGGCGCCCGCCACGATAAGGCCCGCCACCAACAGGACGGGCAGAAGGCGTTTATGGCTGACCATGTCGTTCACGGCTCCTCCTGGTAACTGACTCCCTTGTGCTTCCGACGCTACTGCGGAACGGGTCGGGAGGCTCGGGCCGTCGCGCCGAGTCGGGGCAGACGGCCCGGACGCAACCGACGCGGGACTCCCCGCCGGTGGAGAAGGGCTCATTCCCGCTCCGACGTCTTCCCGGGATTGGGCCGCCGACGGCGGCCGGGCCCCGTCGGGCACCGCCGCCGAGTGTTATCGTGAGTGCTGCTTGTCGTCTCGGACTTGATCGAGCGGAGAGGCAATCGGGAAATGGCCTTCGGACCGAGCCTTCACTGGCGGTGGTGGTGCCCCGCGAGGGGCAGCGGGAAGGAGGCGCGCGCCTCCGCCGATTAGCACCGACTCGACCAGAGCCCGGCCTTCCCGCTGCAGAGAGCTGCAGCGGGCTTTTTCTTTGTAGGGAGAACCCAGACACATGACGGCATCAAGCAAGACTGCAAGGAACGACCATCTGAGAATCGGCGAACTCCCGGAGCTCCACGTGGTGGGCCTCGACGACGTGGTCCTCCATGAAGACCCCGACATGGAACGGGTGGCTCGTCTCGTCGACCGTTTCAGCGCCGAAGGGATCCTGAAGAACCCCCCCGTCGTAGGACGCTCCCCGGGCCGACGCAGGATCGTGCTTGACGGAGCCAATCGGATCACCGCCCTCCGCAAGATGGGGTACTTCCACGTCCTGGTGCAGGAGCTGGATCTCTCTGACCCGGGGCTTACCCTCGGCACGTGGCACCACGCCATCGAGCACCTCGGGGCCCAGGAGTTGCTGGACAACGCCGGGTCGGTGGCCGGCGCTCGGCTCGAGGAGACGGCCGACTCCCCAGGCGCCGAGCCCGGCCTCGCTCGGTTCCACTTCCGGGATGGAAGGGTCGTCACCGTTCAGGGCGCCGAAGACCTCGAGTACCGGGTCGCCCAACTGCACCAGCTCACCCGGGTCTATCACCGGTTCGCCCACTTCGATCGGGTCAGTTACACCGACCTGAACGACCTGACGCGGCACTACCGCGACTTCACCGCCCTTCTGGTCTTCCGTCCCTTCACCTTGGACGACCTGCAGCAGCTCACCCACCGGGACCGTCGGGTTCCCAGCGGGGTGACTCGGATCCTGCTCCCCAAAAGGGCTCTCCGCTTCAATCTGCAACTCGAGATGTTGCGGGCCGGGCTCTCGGTGGAGGAAAAGGAGGAATGGCTCCGACAGGCGATCCTGGAGAAGGTGGCCGGCAAGGCCATCCGTTTCTACCGGGAACCGACCTTCTTCTTCGACGAATGAGCGAGAACAGACGAACCAGAGGGCTTCAGACCCAACCCATTGCGTACCGTCCGCAGGCAGAGGAGGAATCGTGGAATCCGTCAAGATCTTTCTGAACGAGAGCGAGATGCCCCGGCACTGGTACAACATCCAGGCCGACCTTCCCAAGCCCATGCCCCCGGTGATTCATCCGGGAACCCATCAGCCCATTGGGCCCCAGGACCTGGCCCCGCTCTTTCCCATGGGCCTCATCGAGCAGGAGATGACTCAGGAGCGGTACGTCGAGATCCCCGACGAGGTGGTGGACATCTACCGGCTCTGGCGCCCGAGCCCCCTCGTGAGGGCGAGGAACTGGGAGAAGGCACTGGGGACGCCCGCCAGGATCTACTACAAGTGGGAGGGAGTGAGCCCTGCCGGGAGCCACAAGCCGAATACCGCGGTGGCCCAGGCTTGGTACAACAAGCAGGAGGGGGTCAAGCGCATCACCACGGAAACCGGTGCCGGACAGTGGGGCAGCGCCCTCGCCCTGGCCTGCAACTTCTTCGACATCGAGTGCAAGGTCTTCATGGTCCGGGTTTCCTTCGACCAGAAGCCCTACCGGC
Organism: Acidimicrobiia bacterium; assembly: GCA_016932695.1. Taxonomy (GTDB): domain Bacteria; phylum Actinomycetota; class Acidimicrobiia; order Spongiisociales; family UBA11373; genus VGBK01. The sequence continues at coordinate 92,146 of JAFGCH010000081.1, forward strand.
GCCTGATGATGCAGAGCTGGGGAGCCACCTGCATCCCGAGCCCCAGCGACCACACCGAGGCCGGCCGCAGGATCCTGGAGGAGTCTCCGGATACCCCCGGATCGCTGGGCATCGCCATCAGTGAGGCAGTGGAGGAGGCGGCCGCCCGCGACGACACCAAGTACTCATTGGGAAGCGTTCTCAACCACGTCATGCTCCACCAGACCATCATCGGCCTGGAGAGCCTGAAGCAGTTCGAGATGGCGGGGGACTACCCCGACATCGTGATCGGCTGTGTCGGAGGCGGCTCCAACTTCGCCGGGTTCGCCTTCCCGTTCATGAGGGACAAGCTCGTGGATGGGAAGGACACCCGGGTGGTAGCCGTGGAACCCAAGGCCTGCCCGACCCTCACCAAGGGCCTCTACAGGTACGACTTCGGCGACACCGCCTGCACGACCCCGCTGCTCCGCATGTACACGCTGGGACATAGATTCATCCCGGCGCCTCTACACGCCGGCGGGCTCAGGTACCACGGCATGGCCCCCTCCGTGAGCCACCTCTACCACGAGGGGCTCATCGAGGCCAAGGCCTACCACCAGAACGAGTGCTTCGAGGCCGCGTTGGGGTTCGCCCGAGCCGAAGGTCACCTGGTAGCCCCGGAAACCTCCCACGCCGTCCGGGCGGCCATGGAGGAGGCCCTGGCCTGCAAGGACCGCGGGGAGGCCAAGGTCATTGCCTTCAACGCTTCCGGTCACGGCCATTTCGACATGGGAGCGTACGAGAAGTACTTCGCCGGAGAGATCGTGGACTACGCCTATCCGGAGCAGAAGGTGGCTGAAGCCCTCGCCGACCTGCCCCCTATCGACTGATCCTCAACCGAGGCGGAGCAGGCAGGCGGGGCGAGAACGGGCGCCCAGACGCGACGTCGCCGCCGAAAAGGCGGCGACCCGGCCCGTCCCGGAGCGGTGGGCGCTACTGGGATTGAACCAGTGACCTCTGCCGTGTGAAGGCAGCGCTCTCCCGCTGAGCTAAGCGCCCGGC
>JAFGCH010000082.1 GCA_016932695.1 Acidimicrobiia bacterium
CTTCTCAGGGAACACCGTGCAGATCTGCCCGGTGGGGGCACTCACCGCCACTCCCTATCGGTTCCGCGCCCGGCCTTGGGACCTGGAAGCGGTGGAGAGCACCTGCCCGCACTGCGCGGTGGGCTGTCGGATCGCGGTGCAGGCCAGTGCCAACCGGGTGATCCGCTTCCTGGGGGTGGACAACGACCCCACCAACCAGGGCTGGCTGTGCGACAAGGGGCGGTTCGGCTTCGAGTACCTCGCTTCCGCGCAACGGCTCACCACCCCGCTGGTGCGAGGCAAAGACGGGCAACTCCACCCCGCCTCCTGGGGCGAGGCCCTGCAGGCGGCGGCGGAGGGCTTGCGCCGGGTCATCGACGGCAGCGGGGCCGACGCCGTAGCCGGCCTGGGCGGGGCCCGCAGCACCAACGAGGAGGCTTACGCCTTCGGCAAGTTCCTGCGGGCCACGGTGGGCACCAACCATCTCGATGCTCGCCTCGGCGACGCGCTGGGGGCGCGGTTCCTCACCGGCCTGCCCCACCGGGCGGCCCTCGACGATCTGGAGCAGGCCGGGGCGGTGCTGGTCTGGGGGCCCGACCTCAAGGAGGAGCTGCCGGTCCTCTACCTGCGGGTGCGCCGGGCCGCCGCCCACCTGGGGGCGCGGCTGGTGGTGGTGCACCCCCGGGGTAACGGCCTCGACCCGGTGGCGAAGCACTCCTTGCGCTACCGGCCCGGGGAAGGGGCCGAGATGCTGCGCCGTCTCAGCAACGGCGAGGGTGAGGCCGCCGCCGCCCGGGCCGCCCTGGAGCAGGGGCCGCTGGTGGCGGTGGTGGGGCGCACCGGCCTCACCGAGGATCCGGCGCTGGCCGAAGCCGTGGCCGCTTTCGCCGAGGGCTTCCCCGGGGCCAAGGTGCTGCCGGTGACCCGGCGGGCCAACCTCTACGGCGCCCTCGACATGGGGGTGGCGCCCGATCTCCTCCCGGGCCGGGTACCGATTGCCGACCCGGCTGCCTGGGAAGCCCTGGAGGAAGCCTGGGGGAGCCTTCCCGGGGGCGAGGGGCACGACGCCGCGGGGATCATCGCCGGCCTGGAGGAGGGGCGGATCCGGGCGCTGGTGCTGCTGGGGACCGACCCGGCTGCCGACTTCCCCGACCCGGCCCGGGCCACGGCCGCCCTGGAGCAGGCCGAACTGGTGGTGGCCATCGACCTGTTCCTCAACGCCTCCTCGAGCCGGGCAGATGTGGTCCTGCCCGCCCTGGGCTTCGCCGAGGTCGAAGGAACGGTCACCAATATCGAGGGCCGGGTGCAGAAGGTGAACCGCCTCGTGCCCGGCCCCGGCCAGGCTCGCCCGGCCGACGAGATCCTCGAGGACCTGGCCGGGCACCTGGGGCATTCGATAGGCGTCGGGTCGGCGGCGGCACTGGCCACCGAGATCGCCGGGGTGGCCCCGGCCTATGCCGAGGCGACCTGGGCGGCGCTCGACTGGGGACCCGGCCAGGAGGGCCGGCTGGTACCCACCCCGGCTCCGTACCGCCTGCCCCTCGAGGCGCCGCGCCAGGAGACCGGGGATCTGGTTCTCCACCTGGCCCGGGTGCTGTACGACCGGGGGACCCTGATGCAGCAGGGGCCCTCGCTGGCCCGACTGGCCCCGGAGCCGGCGCTGTACCTGCATCCCGACGATACGGCCCGCCTCGGGGTGGCCGCCGGGTCGCGGGTGCGCCTCACCGGGAGCAACGGCACGGCCGAACTGGCCGCCACTCTCGATCCGTCGCTCGCCCCGGGGACCGCCTACCTGCCGGCCAACCTGGGGGCGGCGGTCGGAGCCGGCTTGCGGGTTAGCGTGGAGGCGCTGCCGTGAGCCTGCTCGAACGCCTCTTCGCCAACGTCTGGTTCACCGCCGCCGTCAAGGTGGTGGCCGCCTTCGCCCTGCTGCTGGTGGCCGTGATCCTGCTGGTGTGGATCGAGCGCAAGATCGTGGCCGACATGCAGAACCGCATCGGGCCCAACCGGGCCGGCCCCTGGGGCATGCTGCAGACGGTGGCCGACGGCTTGAAGCTGCTCTTCAAGGAATCGGTGGTTCCCCGCAAGGTGGAGCTGGGGATCTACCTGGCGGCGCCCATCGCTGCCATGGTTCCGGCGTTCCTCATTTTCATGGTGATCCCCATCGGGCGGCCGTTCACCATCGGGGAGACGGCGGTGACCCTGCAGGTCACCGACCTGAACATCGCCCTCCTCTTCGTCCTGGCCATGTCCTCGTTGGCGGTGTACGCCGTGGTGCTGGCGGGGTGGGCCTCGGGCTCCAAGTACCCGCTGCTCGGCGGGGTGCGGGCCACCGCCCAGATGATCTCCTACGAGGCGGCCATGGGCCTGGCCCTGGTGCCGGTGGTGCTGCTGGCCTCGGCGCAGTCGGCGGGGGACGTCGGCCTGGGCACCATGTCGCTCTCCCGGATCGTGGAACTGCAGCAGGGCTCCTTCCGCTGGATGATCCCCGGCTGGTTCGTCTTCTGGCTGGCCCCCTCCTTCGTCCTCTACTTCATCGCCGCCGTCGCCGAGACCAATCGGGCCCCCTTCGACCTGGTCGAAGCGGAGTCGGAGTTGGTGGGGGGCTACCACACCGAGTACTCCGGGTTCCGCTTCGCCCTGTTCTACCTGGCCGAGTACCTGAACATGTTCAACGTCTCGGCCCTGGCGGTGACCCTCTTCTTCGGCGGCTGGCTGGGCCCCGACTTCGGGCTGCCCCCCTGGATCGCCTGGGTGATGCCGCTGTTCTGGTTCTTCCTGAAGACCTTCCTGCTGGTGTTCTTGTTCATCTGGCTGCGGGCCACCCTGCCCCGGCTGCGCTACGACCAACTGATGGACCTGGGCTGGAAGCGCCTCATCCCCCTGGCTCTCGTGTGGCTGATGCTCTTCGCCCTGGTGACCGCCTTCCGCACCTGGGGGGCGCCGTGGACGGAGGCTCTGGGCTGATGGGCGCCTGGTCCGGCTTCGCCGTCACCTTCCGCCAGATGTTCCGGCGGCGGGTCACCACGTCCTACCCGGAGGAGAAGCGCCGCAAGCCGGTGCGCTTCCACGGCCGCCACGTTCTCAACCGCTACCCCGACGGCATGGAGAAGTGCATCGGGTGCGAGCTGTGCGCCGGGGTCTGCCCCGCCCGCTGCATCTACGTGCGGGGCAAGGAGAACCCGCCCGAGGCCCCGGTCAGCCCCGGGGAGCGGTACGGGTACGTCTACGAGATCAACATGCTGCGTTGCATCTTCTGCGGGCTCTGCGTGGAGGCCTGCCCCACCGAGGCCATCACCATGACCCACCTTTTCGAGATGTCGGTGACCCATCGGCGCCAGGCCATGTACACCCGGGCGGAGCTACTCATGGACGAGAAGGGCAACGTGCCCCACCCGCAGCCGGCGGGCCCGCTGATCGACCTCGACGAATTGCGCCGGCCGGACGGGTGGATGCGGGCCACCGCCCCCTCGGGGCGCGCCGCCTACGAAGGGGTGGTCTCCTGGACTCCCATCGCCGGCTGGGGGCTGCCCCCCGCCGAGCGCGGCCAGTCGGAGGGGGTGCCGGAGAACGAGGCACCGGAGAAGGAGGGGGAGGGCTGATGGTGGAGCTGGTGCTCTTCATCATCTTCGGCCTGGCCGCTCTCTTCGGCGCGGTAACCACGGTCTGGGCCCGCAACCCGGTCTACTCCGCCCTGGGCCTGATGCTCACGCTGTTCTCGGTGGCCGTCTTCTACGTGTCCAACGGGGCGCAGTTCGTGGCGGCGGTCCAGGTGATCGTGTACGCCGGGGCGGTGATGACCCTGTTCCTCTTCGTGATCATGCTGGTGGGGGTGGACCGTGCCGAGGACCGCCGGGAGAACCTGCCGGTCCAGCGCCCCCTGGCCCTGGGCCTGCTGGTGCTCTTCGGTGCCGGGGTGCTGGTGGCCGGGCGCTTCGCCTGGGTGACCGGCGCCGAAGGCGGCCGGGGCGCCGAGGGGACGGTGGAGGCCCTGGGGAGCGAGCTGTTCCGTCGCTGGGTGCTCCCCTTCGAGCTCACCGCCCTGCTCCTGATCATCGCCGCCGCCGGGACCGTCGCCCTGGGCTTGTTCCGTCGGGGCGAGGCGGAGGGCGGCGACGAGGGGGAGGCCGGCGAGGGGGAGGAGGCGCCGTGACCGTCACCGCAGGCTGGTACCTGGCGCTGGCGGCGGTGCTCTTCGTCGTCGGAGCATCGGGCTTGCTGCTGCGTCGCAACGCCCTGGTGATGTTCATGTCGGTGGAGATCATGCTCAACGCCGCCAACCTCTCCTTCGTCGCCGCCGGGCGGCAGCTGGGGGTGCTCGACGGGCAGGCGGCGGTCTTCTTCGTGATGGTGGTGGCCGCCGCCGAGGTGGTGGTGGGACTGGCGATCATCGTGACCGTGTTCCGCCGGCGGGCTACCGCCTCGGTGGACGATCTGGCCGGACTGAAGGGATAGGCGATGGAAGCGGGCGAGGTCATGGTCTCCCTGCTCATCCTCCTGCCTCTGGGAGGGAGCGCCCTGCTGCTCGCC
>JAFGCH010000012.1 GCA_016932695.1 Acidimicrobiia bacterium
AACTCGGCGGCCCACATCTCCTCGCGGTTGAACAGCCCGGCCAGGTGCGAGATGCCGCTCTCGGTGATGAAGTGCGCCCGCCCGGTGAGCGTGCCGGGGTGGAACTCGGCCAGGTAGGCGGCCAGCAGCGGGTCGGTGGCCGGCGGAGCATCGATCAGCCGGGCTACCCGGTCGTGGAGATGAAGCGGCAGCCCGATGTGGAAGTCCAGGCCCAGGGGCCGGGCGACCAGGTCGGCAAAGGCGGCGCCCAGGGTGGCCCCGGTGGCCCGGCGCACCACCTCGCCCAGCAGCAGGCCGAAGGAGACCCCGTGGTAGCCGTGCGCCGTCCCCGGCTCCCAGGCGGGAGCGGCGGCGGCGAAGGAGGCGGCCACCGCGCCCAGGTCCAGCCACCAGGAGGTGTCGCCCACCACGGCCTCGTAGCCGGGGAAGTCGATGACCCCGGAGGTGTGGGTGAGGACCTGGCGCAGGGTGATCTCCCCTTTTCCGGCGCCGGCGAACTCCGGCCAGTAGTCGGCCACCCGGCGGTCGAGGTCCAGTGCTCTCTGCTCGACCAGGGCCTGCACGGTCAGGGTCGTGGGCCCTTTGGTCGTGGAGAACACCGGCGCCATGGTGCCCGCTTCCCAGGGCACGCCCCGCCGGGCCTCGCCTCCCCACAGGTCAGCTACCGACCTGCCGGCGACGAAGGCGGCGAAGGCGGCGCCCACCTCGCCGCGCCCGACGAAGTTGGCGGCGAAGGCCTCGGCCAGGGGCTCGAAGCCCGGAGCCACCGACCCCCGGACCGCCCCGGTCATGAGGCGGGAGCGGCGAGGCCGCAGGCGGCGGCCAGTTCGGCGGCGCGGTGGGTGCTCTCCCAGGAAAAGGTGCCCTCGCCCGCCTCTCCGGGGGTGCGGCCGAAGTGCCCGTGGTAGCTGGCCGGGGCGAAGATGGGGCGGCGCAGGCCCAGGTCGGCGATGATGCCGCCGGGGGTGAGAGGGAAGACCTCCCGGACCAGGGCCTCGATGCGCTCCTCGGGCACGGCCTCGGTCCCGGAGCAGTCCACCGACACCGAGGTGGGCGCCGCGACCCCGATGGCGTAGGAGAGGTGCACCTCGCATTCGGCGGCCAGGCCGGCGGCCACCACGTTCTTGGCCACGTGTCGGGCCATGTAGCTGGCGGACCGATCGACCTTGGTGGCGTCCTTGCCCGAGAAGGAGCCGCCGCCGTGGGGGGCCCAGCCACCGTAGGTGTCCACGATGATCTTGCGCCCGGTGAGGCCGGTGTCGGCCGCCGGTCCTCCCAGGCAGAAGGGGCCGCCCGGGTTGATGTGAGTCACGAGGCCCTCGTGCCACCAGTCGCCCAGGGCGGGCTTCAGGATGTGGGCGGTGACCTCTTCGGCTAGGTCGCCCTGGCGCTCGTTCCAGGCCGGGGTGTGCTGGGTGGAGAGGACCAGGGCCTCAACCTGCAGAGGACGGTGCCCCTCGTAGGCCACCGTCACCTGCGCCTTGGCGTCGGGACGCAGCCCGGGGATCAGGCCCTGGACCCGGGCCACCGCCTGGCGAGCCGCCAGGCGGTGGGAGAGCACCAAGGGCAGCGGCATCAACTCGGGGGTCTGGCGGGTGGCGTAGCCGATCATCATGCCCTGGTCGCCGGCACCGATCTCGCCGGCGCCGTCCACGGCGCGGGCAATGTCGGGTGACTGGCGCCGCAGGTAGAACTGCAGGCGGGCGCGGCGGGGGTCGAAGCCGGACTCCCAGGAGTCGTACCCGACGGCGGCGATGGTCTCCCGCACCAGGCGGCGCAGCTCCCCCCGGGTGGGAAGGGGGGAGGCGGACACCTCGCCGGCCAGGATGACCCGCCGCCCGCTCACCAGGACCTCGCAGGCTACGCGGGCCTTGGGGTCGGAGGCCAGGACGCGGTCGAGCACGGCGTCGGCGAGGTGGTCGGCCACCTTGTCGGGATGGCCCATGGAGACCGACTCGGAGGTGAAGGTGCGGCGGCGCGCGACTATGGCAGAGGTCCCTTCCGGTTCGCAGCGAGGATAGCGCCCGCAAAGTGCCGCTCCGGGGAGGCAGCCCAACGCTCGGCCCGCGGCGATGTTCCCCCAGCCCGGCGTAGCGGCAGGGTGCGGTTCAGTTCTCCGACGGCACCTCGCGCAGCCGGCCCTGTTCGTCGGCGAAGTCCCACACGTCGATGGCCGGCGGCTCGACCCCCAGCGTGGTGAGGATGGTGCAGACCTGGCTGCGGTGGTCGCTGCCGTGGTGCAGGGCCTGGGCCAGGCGGATGCCCGCAGGGGCATGGCTCTGGGAGCCATCCGGGCGATGACGCACCACGATGGCATCCGGGTCGAGGTCTGCGGCGAGCAACGCGACCCACCATCCGCCGTTGGCGCTAGTCACCTCTCGCAGTGCGACGAGGCCCATTTCCTCCTCCTCGACCGGAGGGCGGTGGCCGCCGGTGAGAGCGATGAGGTAGGAGGCATCCGCCCCGACCAGGTGGCGCAGGGTGGCGATGATCGAGCCGAAGGTCCCGGGGGCGGTTGCCTCGAGGTGTTCCGGGGCCAGCCCGAGGCAGGAGTCGATGAGGCGCTCCGTGGCCCACACGTGGTGGGCGAAGGCGTCTTGCAGCAAGGGTCGGATCATGGGCCCACCCTATCGCCGGCCGCGCGGCTAGACCGCCGGGCCCGGGGTGGCTACACCAGCGCCATGGCCCCCAGCAGGTCGGTGAGGGCCTTCTTGGCGTCGGCGAAGAGCATCGCCGTCCCGTCCTTGTAGAAGAGGGGGTTGTCGATGCCGGCGAAGCCCGAGGCCAGGCTGCGCTTGATGACCACGGTGGAGCGGGCCCGGTCGACCTCGATGATCGGCATGCCGTAGATGGGGCTGGTGCGGTCGTCGCGCGCCGCCGGGTTCACCACGTCGTTGGCCCCCACCACCAAGACCACGTCGGTGCGGTCCATGACGGCGTTGCTCTGCTCCAGGTCGAGCAACTGGTCGTAGGGCACGTCCACTTCGGCGAGGAGCACGTTCATGTGCCCCGGCATGCGCCCGGCCACGGGGTGGATGCCGTAGACCACCCGCACGCCGCGCCTCTCCAAGTCTGCGGTGAGGGCCCGCAGGGCGTGCTGGGCCTGGGCCACCGCCAGGCCGTAGCCGGGAACCACCATCACCTGGGACGAGTAGGCCAGGGCGATGGCCACGTCGTCGGCGCTGGTAGCCCGAGCGCTGCCCGCGGCCCCGGCAGCGACGGCCACGGTGCCGCCGAAGGCCCCGAAGAGCACGTGGCCTAGGGAGCGATTCATGGCCCGGCACATCAGGTTGGTGAGGATGACCCCCGAGGCCCCCACCAGGGCCCCGGCGATGATCAGCGCCGAGTTCGAGATGACGAACCCGGTGGCGGCGGCGGCCAGGCCGGAGAGGGAGTTCAGCAGGGTGATAACCACCGGCATGTCGGCCCCACCGATGGGGAGCACGATGAGGACCCCGAGGCCCAGGGCCACCGCCCCGGCCACCCAGAAGGGGAGCGCCAGGCTGGTGGCGACGGCCCAGGCCCCGAGGCCGATGATGGTCGCGGCCACAGCCAGGTTCACCGGGCGCTGCCCGCGATAGGTCAGCGGAGCGCCTCCGAGGATCTCTTGCAGCTTGGCGAAGGCGATCACGCTGCCGGTGAAGGTCACCGCCCCGATGACCACCGACAGCACCATGCTGGTGATGGTCTCGATGGGCAGGGCGGCGGGGTCGCTCCGCAGATACTCCGCCCCGGCCACCAGGGCGGAGGCCAGGCCGCCGAAGCCGTTGAAGAGGGCGACCATCTGGGGCATGGCGGTCATCTTCACCCGCAGGGCGGCCGCCGTCCCCACGGCGGCCCCGGCGGCGATGCCGGCGGCGACCACCCACCACGACACGCCGGTGCCGATGAGGGTCACCACCACGGCGAGGAGCATGCCGAGGGCGCCGATGATGTTCCCGGCGCGAGCGGTGCGCGGCGAAGAGAGCCGTTTGAGGCCGACGATGAAGGCCACCGCGGCCAGGAGGTAGAGCAGAGCGCGGAGGTTCTCGTTCACCGCTCACCCCCTTCCTCTCCGGCGGGCCGGCGGGGCTTGCGGAACATGCCCAGCATGCGGTCGGTGACCAGGAAGCCGCCGACGACGTTCACCGTGGCGGTGGCCACGGCGATGAAGGCCAGCACCGTGGCCAGGGTGTCGGCCCCGCCGCCGGTGGCGATCAGCGCCCCGACGATGGTGATGCCCGAGATGGCGTTGGAGCCCGACATCAGGGGGGTGTGCAGGGTGGGGGGCACCTTGCTGATCACCTCGAAGCCCACGAAGGAGGCCAGCACGAAGGTGATTACGCCGATGACTACCGGTTCCAGCATCAGGCACCTCCTCCCCGGGCAGCCCGCACGGCGGGCACCAGGATGTCGCCGCCGTGGGTGACGCAGGCGGCAGCGGTGATGGGCTCGGACGGGTCGATCACCAGGTCTCCCTCGGGAGCGAGGTGACGGATGAGGGCGGTGACGTTGCGGGAGTACATCTCGCTGGCGTGGCCGGCGGTGCCGCTGGCGAGGTCGCGCGGCCCCAAGACCAGCACTCCTTCCACATCCACCTCCTCGTCGGGCACGGTCACTTCGCAGTTGCCCCCGGTGGAAGCGGCGAGGTCGATGACCACCGACCCGGGGCGCATGGCCTCCACCATCTCCCGGGTGACCAGGCGCGGGGCGGGCTTCCCCGGCACCTGGGCGGTGGTGATGACGATGTCGGCGGCCTCCACGTGCGGAGCTAGGGCGGCCAGCTGGCGGGCCCGGGTGTCCTCGGCCACCTCGCCGGCGTAGCCCCCGCTGGTCTCGGCGGCGGCTTCGAGCGGGCCGCCCACGAAGGTGGCGCCCAGGCTCTGCACCTGCTCGGCGGCGGCGGGACGGATGTCGTAGCCCGACACCATGGCGCCCAGGCGGCGGGCGGTGGCGATGGCCTGAAGGCCGGCCACGCCGGCGCCGAGCACCAGTACCTTCGCCGGGGGTACGGTGCCGGCGGCGGTCATCATCATCGGCAGGAAGCGGGGAAGGCGGGCGGCGGCGAGGAGCACCGCCTGGTAGCCGGCGGCGGTGGCCTGGCTGCTGAGAGCGTCCATGGCCTGCGCCTGGGTGGTGCGCGGGATCAGTTCCATGGCCAGCGCAGTGACCCCGGCCTCGGCCAGGCGGGCCATCTCTTCGGGGCGGCCTAGGGGGTCGAGGAAGGCGATAACCGACCCGGTGGGGAGGATCTCCTCGAGGTTGACGGGCCCGACGGCCACCACCAGGTCGGCGGCCGGAGGGGGCCCGGTGAAGACCTCGGCTCCGGCGTCGGAGTAGGAGCGGTCGGGGAGGCCGGCGGCGGCCCCGGCACCGGAGGGGAAGAGCACCCGGTGGCCGGCGCCCACCAGAGTGGCGACGCTGCGGGGCACCAGGGCCACCCGGGCGTCCCCCGGGCGCGGTTCGGCAAGGACTCTGATCAGCATGGCGCAGGGAATCTAACCCAGCGGCGGCGCCCACCCCGCATCGCGCGACGCGGGTTCAGCCTCCCACGGACCAGCGGCGGGCCTCTCCCAGGAGGGCGCACGCCGCCGCCGGGCCCCACGACCCGGCGGCATACGGGTGGACGGGGAGAGCGGCCCCCAGGAGCGGCTGGTACAGGCTCCAGGACTCCTCGACCTCGTCGGCCCTCACGAAGAGGGTCTGGTCCCCTTCGACCACGTCGAGCAGCAGGGTCTCGTAGGCGTCGGGCACCTCTCCGAAAGCATCGGCATAGGCGAAGCTCAGGGGCACGGTGCGCAGCCGTGAAGTGACCCCGGGCTCCTTGACCTCGATCTCCAGGCGGAACCCCTCGTCGGGCTGCAGGTTCAGGCGAAGCACGTCGGAGTGGCCGACGCACTGGTCGGGGCGGCCGTGGTAGAGGCACACCGGAGCGGGGCGGAAGACCACGGTGACCTCGGTGAGGCGGCGAGGCAGGGCCTTGCCGGTGCGCAGGTGGAAAGGGACTCCCTGCCAGCGCCAGTTGTCGATGTGCAGGGTGGCGGCCACGAAGGTCGGGGTGGCCGAGTCGGGGGCGACTCCTTCGAGGTCGCGGTAGGCGGGCAGGGCTTCGCCGTTCACCGGGCCAGCCTGGTACTGCCCCAGCACCACTTCCGCCGGGTCCAGCGGTCGGACGCCGTGCAGCACCTTGACCTTCTCCGCCCGTACCGCGTCGGCGGCCATGGATACGGGGGCTTCCATGGCGATCAGGGTCAGTACCTGGGTGAGGTGGCTCTGCAGCATGTCGCGCACCGCCCCGGCCCCGTCGTAGTACCGGCCCCGGGTGCCCACCCCGGCGTCCTCGGCCACGGTGATCTCGACGCGGGCGATGCGATCGCGATTCCAGGAGGCTTCGAAAAGCGGGTTGGCAAAGCGGAAGACCAGCAGGTTCTGCACCGTCTCCTTGCCCAGGTAGTGGTCGATGCGATACACCTGGTCCTCGGCGAAGTGGCGGTGCGCCAGGTGGTTCAGGTCTCGGGCGGTGGCCAGGTCGCTGCCGAAGGGCTTCTCCACCACGAGCCGGGCCCAGCCCGGGGAATGGGAGAGGCCGGCGGCGCCGAGGCCGGAGATAGCGGCCGGGAACGCCTGCGGGGGCAGGGCCAGATACAGGACCCGGTTGCCGGGGAGGGAGTGCTGTGCTTCCACCTCGCCCAGTCGGGCGGCGAAAGAGCGGTAATCACCGTCGGCGGGCAGCGGGGCGTAGTGGAGACGGTGGGCACACCAGGCCGCCGCCTCCTCGCCTTCGTAGCCGGCGGCGGCGAGGGCCTCCCGAGAGCGGCGGCGGAACTCCTGGTCGCCCAGGTCGCGAGTGCCCGCCCCGAGCACGACCGTATCCAATCCGTGGGAGGTGGCCAGGTGGTACAGGGCGGGGAGCAGCTTTCGGGTGGCCAGGTCGCCGGTGGCGCCCAGGACGACGAAGACGTGGCGTTCGATGGGGCGGCTCATCGGCCGTCGCGTCTTGAGAGATGGCGGATGCGGTCCGTGGCCAACGAGGCTCCTCCTGGTTGGATGAGCCAGGGTACTGCGCCCGGCGCGTCACCGGCCGGCAGGCGGTCCGGGCTCGCCGGGCATCGTGCCGGGGGTTGGTCGCGATGCCGTCGGCCGTACTACGGCCTTTATGGGCCAACAGGGCGCGGGGTAGGCTGGCTGGTGGGGACTCTCGGGGCCGGCGTTGCGGGGGGAGAAGGGGAGAGACCATGGGGACCAGGAGCCTGCTGTCGAACCGTGGGATGGCGGCGGAGAGAGAGGCGGGAGCTCGAAAGCGAAGGAGGGCCTGGGGCGGGGTTGCGATCCTGGTGACGGCAGCTCTCTGCGCCAAGGGCCCGGGTGCGCTGGCTCAGGAGTTGCCGCCGGGCGTCTCCCCTCAGGAGTACACGGCCCGCGTCGACAACGTCTGGGAAGTCTGGATCGGGCTGACGCCCGACGGCTACGCCGACCCGGACTTCGAGACCGACAGCGGGATCAGCGCCGAGGCAGACATGGAGTACGTCCTGACCTTCTGGAACGTCGGGGCCCTCAAATCGGGGTACGCCGCCGCCACCATCAGTCGGGTCTATCAGCCGCGCAATGCCATCACCGACATCGTGGTCGACGATCAGGGGACGAACTATGTGACCATCCCGATGGATCTCAACCGCACCGTCGTCACCAGAGCCGAACTCTCCTTTAGCGGGGGCCCCGAGGGGACCTTCAGCGGCACCAGCCCTGAGACCGGGAAGCGCATCCTGGGCCACATCGAGCCTCCCGCTGGCGGGCTTCCCTGGTCCGTCGTCTTCACCGAGGGCATTCAGCAGCGGTACTTGATCACCACTCCCGAGCCCTTCGCCGGATGGCCGCGTTGCACCGGCGGGGGCGATTCGGGGGCGCGGTTCTCCAGCATCAGCCGGATAGTGGAGGTGTTCCCCGACGCCGACCCCGACGCCATCATCTCCGCCAAGCCCAGCACCGTGCTCAACGTCTGCGATCACGTGGTCACCGGGGAGGAGAGCAGTGCCGTCATCAGCTTCTCCGACCTCTCGACAATCCTGATGAGGGCTGAGGCTGAAGTCGTCATCGTTGCTCCCCCGTCGGAGAGCAGGGGGGGAACGCTCGAGGCGCTGGGCGGGCGCATCATGATGAACATCCAGAAGGTGCTCTCCGGCGAGCCCATCGAGGTGAAGACCAACTGGGCCACCGTAGGCATCAAGGGCACCACCCTGGTGATCGAGGTGTCCGCAGGCGGGGAGGTGGTGAAGGTGATCGAGGGGGCGGTGGAGGTCACGGGCCTGGCCACCGGCGACACGGTGCTGGTGTCGGGTGGTGAGACGGTGACCGCGACGGCCCAGGGGATCTCGGTGGCGGCGCCGTTCGACGCTGCTGCCGAAGCCGCGTTGTGGGAGGAGGACTTCGGGGTGGGTGCTGAGCCCGGCACGGAGCCGGGAGGGGGAAGCAGTCTGTTGATCCTTCTCCTGATCGGTGGGTTCGTCTTGGTGGCCGCCGCTGGGGGCGGGGTGGCCTTCTGGCGGGCTCGTGCTCGGGCGGCGGCTGTCGAACCCCCGCCTCCGCTGGCCTGAGGGCCGCGAGCGGAGAAACGCCGGCCGCGTCTCTGCCCGAACTGATGCGGGGTCCGACCGGGTCCGGCCGGGTTCTCTCGGGGGGTTCCCTTTCAGGGGAGGGCGGGGAGCTGGGCTTGGTACAGCCAGGCGTCGAAGAGGGCGGTGAGGTCGGCCCCGCTGATCTCCTCGGCCAGGGCGATGAACTCGGGGGTGGACCCGTTGCCGTAGGCGTGGCGCTCCGCCCAGGAGCGCAGAATGGCGAACAGGGTGTCGTCTCCCACTTCGACCCGCAGGGCGTGCAGGGTGAGCCCGCCGCGCAGATAGACGCTGTAGTGGAACATCTGCGACCCGTCGGGGCCGGGGTCGCCGGGCGGGGGGTGCGGCGCCCCGGCCAGGAACTCGTAGTTGCCGGCAATGGTGGCGTCGTAGGCCTCCCGGCCCAGGTCGTGCTCTACCCACAGCCATTGGGCGAAGGTGGCGAAGCCCTCGTTCAACCAGATGTCCTGCCAGGTGGCCGGGCTGACGCTGTCGCCGAACCACTGGTGGGCCAGTTCGTGGGCCACTATCTCCTCGACGGTCGGGCGGCCGAAGGCACCCTGGTCCTCGAGGATCTCCCGCCCGAACGCGGTGAGCGTCTGGTTCTCGAGAGCGCCCGGCATCCCCGGGACCACGGCGTGGCCGTACTCGGTGAAGGGGTACGGGCCGAACAGGCCGGCGTATAGCTCCAGCATCTCGGGAACCCGCACCAGGGGGGCGGGGAGCTCGTTCCCCATGTCGGCGGGCAGGTAGTCGCGCAGCAGCACCCCGCCGGGTCCCGGCCGCTCGAGGCGTATCAGGTTGCCGATGACCACGGTGGCGAGGTAGGTGGCCGTCTGCTCGGGCATCTCCCAGGTGAAGCGAGTCACGCCGTCGCCGGGTACGACTTCCACCAGGGTGCCGTTGGCGGCGACGGTGAGGCCGGCGGGGACGGTGATGTGGAAGGTGAAGTGGGCCTTGTCGGCGGGGTGGTCGTTGGCCGGGAACCAGGTGCGGGCGGCGTCGGGCTCGGCCACCACATAGGTGATGTCCCCGGCGTCCACCCAGCCGAGGGGGAAGCCGATGGTGTAGAGGTTCTCCGGGGTGCCGTGGTAGGCCACCTCGACGTGGAAGGCCGTGCCGACGGGGATGTGCCATCTCGGGCGTACCACCAGTTCGGCGCCGTCACGGGTGAAGGCGGCGGCAACGCCGTCCACCTCGATGGAGTCGACGGTGAGGCCCAGGAGGTCGAAGTTCAGGGTTTCGAGGTCCTGCGTGGCCCACCCAGAGATCAGCGCCAGGCCCTCGATGGTGTTCTCGTCGGGGTCGACGGTGAGGGCGACGATGTAGGCGACCACGTCGTAGCCGGAGTTGCCCAGGGTGGGGAAGTAGGGGTCGCCCAGGCCGGCCAGGGCGGGGTCGATCGGGAGCGTGGTCGTCGTGGGGGTGGTGGTGGACGTGGGGGTGGTGGTGGTCGGCAGGGCCAGCGTGGTGGTAGTGGCCGGTGAGGTGGTGGGCGGAGAGGTGCTGGTGGCGGTGGAAGGGGGGCTTCCCCCGGCCGAGCAGGCGGTGAGGAGGAGCAGGCCGAGGGCCACGAGGGAGACACGCCGGGGGCCGGTCATAAGCGCAGCCTACGAGGCGCCGGCGAACGAGACCATAACCGCGGCTCTCGGGTCACTAAGTTGGCCTCGTGGAAACGGCCCCCGACCGTCTCTTCCGCCGCGCTCTCGAGGCGGCGGCCAAGGCCCTACGCGATCTGGACGCCGACCAGGTGCCGGCCGACCTGCGCCGCGTTGCCGGCCGGCCCCTGCCCTTGCCGCCACCGCTGGCCCTCTCGCTGCTCAAGGGCATCGACCGCTACGACTGGCTGCGCGAGAAGGCGCTGGAGGCCTGGCCCGAGGCGGACGCCAAAGAAGCCGGGGTGGACCAGGCCTCCGCCCTGCTCCTACAGCGGCCTCCGGGCTGGGTGGCGCGGCTGATGACGCTGGCGGCGGGGGCGGGAGGGGAGGAGGCCCGGGGCCTGGGAGACGACCTCGCCCGGCGGTTGGCGGCGGCGGAGGCCGAGGCCGAGGAATGGAAGCGGCGGGCGCGAGCGGAGAAGGAAGCAGCCCGCAAAGCCCTTCACGAGGCCGAGTCGGCTCTGGCAGAGGAGCGAGCCACGCGCAAGTCCGTGCTGGCCGCCGCCGGCCGGGCGGATTCGGCGCTGGAAGCCGAGGCGGCCCGCTTCCGGGCCGCCTGGGAGGAGGTGGGCCGGGAGCGCGACGCCGCCCGCGAAGAGGCCAGGCGCGGCCGTGATGCTCTGGCCGAAGAAAAGCGCCGGAGAGCCGTCGCCGAGGCCGCTCTCTCGGCCTCCGGAGGCGGAACCGCCCCGTGGGCCGACGACCCGCTGTCCATGGCCCTCCACCTTGACTGGACGGCGAGTGTGGCGCGCTTGCCGGGAAGCGTTCCGGCGCCGGGCACGGACCTGCCGGGGCCGGCCCTGCACTTGCCCGAGGGGATTCGTCCCGATCAAAAGGCTGCCGTGGAGTGGCTGGTGCAGCGAGGCGAGAACACCACCGTGGTCGTGGACGGCTACAACGCTGCCTTCAAGCTGACCCAGTCGCGCGACCCGGCAGTGGCGCGCCGCCGCGTGCTCATGGCCCTCGATCGGCTGCAGGCGGTGGCCCGGGGCTCGATGCGGGTGGTGGTGGTCTTCGACTCCGGGCTGGGCGGCGCGGTCGAGGTGCCGGCCCCCGGGCCCGTGGAGGTGCGCTTCACCGCGGAAGAGGGTGGGGCCGACGCCGAGATCGCCTCCCTGGTGCGGGCCCTGCCGGGGGCCCGGGTGGTGGTGAGCAGCGACCGTGCCGTCCGGGAGGCATCGGAGGCCGCCGGGGTGGTGGCCCTGTGGTCGGAGGCGCTGCGCGACTGGTTCCGGCGCAGGTAGGCCCCGCCTCGTACCGCGCCGGGAAGCGCGAAAAGTGTCACTGGCTCTCCGTATGGTCTGCACGTGGAGGTCGCGCCCATCCCGGTGCGGCCGGACGGAGCGGAGGAGGTGACATGCTCATCGACTGCAACCAGTGCGCGGCCCAGCACACCAGTGCTTGCCGGGACTGCGTAGTGACCCACCTGCTTGCCGACCTGGCGGGCCTCGTGGAGATCGACCCCGAGCAGGCCCGGGCGCTCGAGGCCCTGGCCGACTGCGGCCTGGTCCCGCAGTTGCGCCTGGTGCCCCGGGCGGCTGCCGGCTGAGGGCTCCTACCCTGGTGGGGTGGATCTGAGCGCCACCCTGCACTCCGCAGCCGCCGAGGCCGGGCTGGCCGCGGTCGGCTTCGCCTCGGCCGCGGGCTTCCCGGAGGTGCGCCGGGCCGCCGAGGAGCGGGTAGCGGCCGGGTTCCATGGGGGAATGCGCTTCACGTTCTCCGCCCCGGAGCGGAGCACCGACCCCCGGTCTTCCTTCCCCTGGGCGCAGACCCTGCTGGTGGGAGCCTGGTCGTACGTGCCGGAAGCGGGTAGCCCTGGGCCGGCCGCACCCGGGACGGGCCGGGTGGCTCGCTTCGCCACTCGGGACCACTACCGGCCGCTGCGGGCGGCCCTCGATGGGCTCGCCGGGGTGTTGGGTGAAGCCGGCCATCGGGCCGAGGTGCTCTGCGACGACTCGCGGCTGGTCGACCGGGCAGCCGCGGTGCGGGCCGGCGTGGGGTGGTGGGGGAAGAGCACCATGGTGCTCGCCCCCGGGCACGGGCCTTGGCTGCTCTTGGGCAGCGTGGTCACCGATGCCTTTATCCCCCTGGACCGGCCGATGGTCCGTCACTGCGGGCCCTGCGTCGCCTGCCTGCCGGCCTGCCCCACCGGGGCGCTGGTGGCCCCCGGGGTGCTCGACGCCCGCCGCTGCCTGGCGGCCCTGGCGCAGGCCCCCGGAGCCATCCCGCGGGAGTTCCGCCGGGCGATGGGCGACCGCTTCTACGGCTGCGACGACTGCTTGGAGGCATGCCCTCCCGGGCGGCGCGCCCTGGCTGCGGCCGGAAAGCGCGGCGACGGCCGGGTCGACCTCATAGAGGTCCTCAAAGCGGGGGACGCCGCTCTGCTGGAGCGCTTCGGCCACTTCTACCTGCCCGGGCGGGAAGCCCGCTACCTGCGGCGCAACGCGCTGGTAGCCCTGGGCAACAGCGGGGGAGGGGGAGCGGTGCCCATCGTCATCCGCTACCTGGCCGATCCGGACCCTGTGCTGCGGGCGCACGCCGCCTGGGCGCTGGGCGAGCTGGGCGGGACGGCGGGGCGCGACGCACTGGCGGCGGCGGCCTCCCGGGAAGCCGACCCGGGGGTGCTCGAAGAGGTCTATTCCGCCCTGACCGGAGCCGCCGCCGGGGGTCGGCAGCGGCGGGGTAGCGTGCCCTGATGCTGCTGGTCGCCGACGTCCACGGGGCCTCCGCTGCCTTGGCGCGAGTGGCTCGACAGGGAGAGCCCCTGCTGGTGCTCGGCGACCTGCTGAACCTGATCGACTACCGGACCGGGGAGGGCTTGCTCACCGACCTGCTGGGCCGGGATCTGGTGGAAGAGGTACTGCTGCGGCGCCGGCAAGGCAAGCCGGGCGCCGCCGCGGGACGCTGGCAGGCGTTCGTCGCCGGCCGGGAGGCCGAGATGACGGCGCGCTACCACGCCCTGGTCCAGACGGCCTACGTCCCGGTGGCGGCGGCCCTGGAAGGGGCCGAGGCCTACGTGACCTACGGCAATGCCGACCTGCCCGACCTGCTGCGTGCCGCGCTCCCGCCCGGGGCACGGTTCGTGGACGGTGAGGCCGTCACGATCGAGGGCCTCCGCGTGGGGATCGTGGGCGGCGGCGTGGCGCGCCTGGGGGTGCCGGGAGAGGTATCCGAAGAAGACCTGGCGGCGAGGCTGCAAGGTCTCGGTTCCGTGGACGTCCTCTGCACCCACGCCGCGCCCGCCGTAGGGCCGCTGTGCCATGACGTGATCGGAGGACGGGGCAAAGGGTCCGCCGCAGTGCGCGAGTACCTGCTCTTGCACCGCCCGGGCTGGCACTACTTCGGCGACGTGCACCAGCCGCAGGCGGTCTCCTGGCGGGTGGGGGAGACTCGGTGCCGCAACCTGGGCTACTTCCGCCTCACGGGGCGGGCGGTGCGCCATGGCTGAGATCGACCTGGAGCGCCTGGCCGCCGGCTACGCCCACCGCCGGGTGAGCGAGGCCACGCACCGCCGGGCGGCGCGCACCGGGGAGCGGGCCGGGCTGAGGGAGGGAGCGGTGGCCGTCGATGTCGGTGGTGGTTGCGGCGATCACGCCGCCGTGTTCGCCGGCACGGGCGCCCGAGCGCTGGTGGTCGACCGGTCTGCGGCGATGGCCCGGGCGGCGGTGGGCCAGGGACTGCGGGCCGTGGTGGGCGACGGGCGGGCGCTGCCCCTGCGTGATGGGACCGCGGACTTGGTCTACTTCCACGTCTCTCTGCACTACGGCGGCTGGGAGCAGATGCTGGGCGAGGCGGTCCGGGTGGCAAAGCCGGGCGGCCTAGTGGCCGTCTGGACCCTTGCCGCCGATCACTTCCGCCGCAGCCTGCTGGCGCGCTGGTTCCCTTCGATCGTGCCCCTCGATGAGGCGCGCTTCCCCCATTCCGACCTGGTCGAAGCCCGCCTGTGGGCTCTCGGCCTGCAGGAAGTGCACCAGGTGGCCGAGACCGAGACGGTGTCCCGGCGAGCGGACGACTGGGAGGCGGCGGTGCGAGCCGGCTTCGTCAGCACCCTACAACTGCTCGACCCGGAAGAGCTCGAATCGGGCTTGGCCCGGTTCCACGAGGAGCACCCGGATCCCGAGGAGGTGCTGCACTACCGGCTGTGGTACCGGGGCATCGAGGGGCGCAAAGCGCGGTAAGGGCCGGGAAGAGAGCCGGGACAGCGCTCGGGTGGGGCTTTGCCCCGCACGCGGCGGAGGCCCGCTGGGGGAAGCGGGCCTCCGCAGGTGGGTCGCGCTGAGGGAGGGAGGGTCAGGAGGCGACGTCCACCTTGACCTTGCGGGGGAGGACTTCCGGGCGCCGCGGGATGATCACGCTGAGCATGCCGTTCTCCGCCTTGGCACTGATGTCGTCGGGGTTGAGGCCCTCGGGGAGCACCAGGGTGCGCTTGAACTCGCCGGTGAAGATCTCGCGGCGGTGGTAGCCGCCCTGCTCTACCGTCTCCTCGAACTCGCGCTTGCCGCTGATGGTGAGCGTACGATCCTCGAAGGTGATGTCGACGTCCTCGGGCTTGACCCCGGGCAGCTCGACGCGGATGACGAGCTCCTTCTCCCGGTCGAAAGCGTCGATGCGGGGGGCCCACGTCGGGGTGGCGGCGACGCCGCGCTCAAAGAAGCGATCCATCTCGCTGAGCAGCGAGAAGGGGTCGAAACGTACCAGATCCATGTTCCCAACCTCCTCGGTGTATGCTATCTATGCGATAGTGTACCCACAAACCTGCTAGATATCAACTCATATTCCCTTAGCGATTGGGCTGGGATTCGGCCGGTCGGTGTGGTTTACCGGGGCGGGGGTGGAGGATGGGCTTCGCCCAAGCCGGGGCTCGGCGCGCATGGCAACATGGTGGCTGCAGGCCTGTACCGAAAGGAGGAGGGCGACCGATGGCGCTGATCGCCGTCGATTGCGGCGGGACCAACTTGGCTTTCGGGCGCTACCGGCCCGACGGAGTCGGCGAGCCGGCGGGTCGGCGGCCGGCACCGCCGCAGGCCGACGCTATCCCGGCGGCCATCGTGGAGGCCATCACCCCTCTGCTGGATGACGCGGTGGAGGCGGTGGGCATCGGCGTGGCCGGCCTGGTGGACCACGAGCGTGGCACCCTGGTGTGGAGCCCGCACGCCTCAGGGGAAAGGGTGGCGCTGGGGGCCGAGGTGGCTGCAGCCGTGGGGCGGCCTGTGGTGGTGGACAACGACGCCAACCTCGCCGCCCTGGCGGAGGCTCTGGTCGGCGCGGGGATCGGGCACCGCATGGTGCTCTTCGTCGGCCTCGGGACGGGGATCGGCGGCGGTCTGGTCGTGGAGGGGCACATCGAGCGGGGCCGGGGCTTCCTGGGCGAGGTGGGGCACATGGTGGTCGACCCGTCGGGGCCGCAATGTGCCTGCGGGCATCATGGGTGCTGGGAGGCTCTGGTATCGGGCACCACCCTGGGGAGGGCCGCCGCGGAGCTGGTGCGGCGGGATCCGCAGGGCGGAGTAGCCCGGGCTGCAGGCGGAGCGGCGCCCCGGGGGGAGCACCTGGCGGCGGCTGCCGCCGCAGGCGACCCGGCCGCGCTGGCAGAACTGGCCGCGGCCGGAGCCCGGCTGGGGCGCGGCCTGGCCAACCTGGTAGCCGTTCTCGACCCGGACGTGATCGTCGTGGGCGGCGCAGCGGCGGGCGCCGGGGAGGCACTGCTCGCGCCGGCCCGGGCCCTGCTGGCCGAGACGGTCGAGGGCGGGAGAAGCCGCCCTGCTACCCCGGTGGTGGCGGCGCGCTGGGGCACCGGGGCCGGCCTGGTGGGAGCCGCCCTGGCGGCCGGAGGCAAGGGATGAGCGCCGGCCGCAGCCTCGTCGGCGGGGCACTCATGGCCTTGGGCGCCGTCTATCTCCTCGATGCCGCCGGGGTACTGGAAGCCGGCGGGGTGGTGGGCCGGTGGTGGCCCGGGCTTTTCATCGCCTTGGGGTTGGTGCAGGCGGTGTCGGAGCGCCGGGTCGGCGGGGTGAGCCTGGTGCTGGTGCTGGGTGGGGCGCTGCTGCTACTCGTAACCAACGGGGTGCTCGGCGCCCGGGCCTGGGCGGTGACCTGGCCCATCCTGGTGACCCTGGCCGGTGCCTGGCTGGCTTCCGGATGGGGACGGGCACACCGCGCCCCGGGGCCCGACCCCGATTTCTCCCGCTTGTCGGTGTTCAACTCGGTGAAGCTGGCCAGCCGGGCCACCGCGCTGCGCCGGGTGGGGCTGACCGCGGTGTTCGGCAAGCTGCGCCTCGATCTGACCGGGGCCCGCCTCGACGCGGCCGGCGCCCGCCTGTCGGCGGCTTCCGTGTTCGGGCACATCGACGTGCTCGTTCCCGAGGGCTGGGCGGTGAAGGTGCGGGGCCTGCCCATTGCCGGGGCCTGGGACGATACGGTCTCCCGGCGAGGCATCGGGCCCCACAGCCCGCGCCTCGACGTGCACGTGCTGGTGATCATCGGCGGCGTCGAGGTGAAGCACAAGCCCCGGTGGATGTCGTCGCGAGGCGAGGGCTGAAACACCCCGGCGGCGGGCCAAAGCGGGGCTAAGCCCGGGGAGTGCCCCCGTTGCCGTTGGCCCGCAAGTACAGGCGCTCCAGGTACTCGGCCACCATGCGGGTGGCGGCGAAGGGGACGGCGGCGACCATGGCCTCCTTCATCATGGCCACCCAGCCCCGGGGCACCCCCTCCTCGTCGCGGTCGTAGTAGAGGGGGGCCACCTGGTGCTCGAGCAGGTCGTACAGCTCGGCAGCATCGGCCTCGTCGCCCTGGGTGGTCGCACCGAATCCCCAGCCGTTGTTCCCCTGGTAGCCCTCCAGCCACCAGCCGTCGAGCACCGACAGGTTGGGCACGCCGTTGATCGCCGCCTTCATCCCCGAGGTGCCGCTGGCCTCCATGGGCGGGCGGGGCATGTTGACCCAGACGTCGGCTCCGGCCAGCAGGTAGCGGGCCAGTTCCATGTCGTAGTCCTCGACGTAAGCAACGTGGCCCTCGAAGCGGGGGTCCTTGGCCATCTGTACCACCCGGCGGATGAGGTCCTGGCCTTCGCGATCGGCGGGGTGGGCCTTGCCCCCGAAGACGATCTGGATGGGGCGCTCGGGATGGGAGAGCAGGGCCTGGAGGCGGTCTATGTCGGTGAGCAGCAGGCCGACGCGCTTGTAGGCGGCGAAGCGGCGGGCGAACACCAGGGTGAGGCAGTCGACGTCGCCGATGTTGCCCACTCGGCGCAGTTCGCCGGGAGCCTCGCCGTGGCGGGCTTCCTGCTCGCGCAGGCGGTTGCGCACCTGCCGTAGCAGGCGCTGCTTCTGCGCCTGGTGGGCCTCCCACAGTTCCTTGTCGGGTATGGAGCGCAGGCCCTCCCACGCTTCGGGCTCCAGGGTGTGCTGGGCCCAATCCGGCCCGACGGCCTTGGCGAAGCGGCGCTCGATGACCCCGCCCACCCAGGTGGGGAGGTGCACCCCGTTGGTGACCGCCTTGCTGGGGCCGCCGATGAGATGCTGCCAGTCGCGGGTGACCACCTCGCCGTGGCGCTGGGACACCCCGTTGGTCACCGCAGAGAGGCGGATGGCCAAGGCTCCCATGTCGAAGGTCCCGCCGTGCCCGTTGTCCCCGAGGGAGGCCAGGATGGCGTTATCGATGCCGTGCAGCCGATCGGCCAGGTAGCTCTGCACCAGGCCGAGGTCGAAAGTCTCGTTGCCGGCGGGCAGGGGGGTGTGCAGGGTGAAGACCGTGTGCTCGCGTACCTGAGAAACGGCCTCGTCCAGGGTGCAACCGGCGCCCATCGCCCGGGAAACGCGCTGCAGCAGGGCGAAGGCGGCGTGGCCTTCGTTGATGTGCCAGGTGGAGGGCTTCCACCCCAGGGCATCGATCACCCGGGCTCCGCCCACCCCGAGCACGATCTCCTGGCAGAGCCGCATCTCCCGGCCGCGCACGTAGAGGAAATGGGTGATGGGCCGGTCGGCGGGGTCGTTGGAGGGGACGTCGGTGTCGAGCAAGAGCAGGGGCACCCGCCCGATGTCGATGCGCCAGACGCCCACGTCGACCATGCGGCCGGGGAGCTCTACCTGCACGATCAGCGGGTGGCCGGTGCGGTCGAGCACCCGGCGCAGGGCGCGGCGAGCGGTCTCCACCGGGCGGTAGTGGTGCTGCTGGGTGCCTTCGGGGTCCACCTCCTGGTGGAAGTACCCGTACCGGTAGAGGAGGCCGATGGCGACCATGGGCAGGCCCAGGTCCGAAGCCGCCTTGGCGTGATCCCCGGCCAGCACCCCCAGGCCCCCCGCGTAGAAGGGGAGGGTGTGATGCACCCCGAACTCGGTGCAGAGGTAGGCGAGGCCGTGGGGCAGGGCGTCGGGATGGTGGCGCAGGTACCAGGTGTCTTCGGCGGCCAGGTAGGCATCGAAGGTGGAGATCACCTCGTGGTACAGGTCGGCGAAGGAGTCGTTGTTCTCTAGGGCCTCCCAAACCTCGCCGGGCACCGCCTGGAGCATGCTGAGGGGGTTCAGGGTCTGCTGCCAATGGGTCAGGCTCACCCGCTGCCACAACTCGCGCGCCGGGCGATGCCAGACCCACCACATGTTGTAGGCGAGGTCCCAGAGCCGTTCGTAGGCTTTGGGGAGGGGCACCTTGGTGCCGGGGGCTACCGGGATGGCGGGAAGGGGGGAGGGGCGCGTGTCCATGGATCCTGGAGGCGAAGGGCCCTTCAGCCTACCGGGCGGGGACGCCACAGCCGAATCGAAGCCGGCCCCAATATCATGCGCCTCCCATGGCCTTTCCCGACGGCGTTGCCGACTTTCGCTCCGACACCGTCACCCGGCCCACGCCCGAGATGCGCCGGGCCATGGCCGAGGCCGAGGTGGGGGACGACTCCTATGGGGAGGATCCCACGGTCAACGCCCTGCAAGAGGAATCGGCCGCCGCGGTGGGCAAGGAGGCGGCGGTGTTCGTCCCCAGCGGGACCATGGGCAACCAGTTGGCGGTCAACCTGCAGACCCGTCCCGGGGACGAGGTGCTCTGCACCGAGTGGGCCCACGTGCGCAACTACGAACGGGGCGCCGCCGGGGCCCTTTCGGGAGCAGCCTTCCGCACCGTCCCCGGCCCGGGCGGCGTCATCACCCCGGAGGAAGTGGCGGCAGCCCTGGAGTGGTCCGGCACCCGGCTGCCCCGGGTGGCGCTGCTCGTGTGGGAGAACACGCACAACGCCGCCGGCGGCACGGTCCTGCCGCCCGACATCACCGCGGCGGCTACCGCAGTGGCCCGGGAGGGGGGCCTGGCGGTGCACCTCGACGGGGCCCGGCTCTTCAACGCCGCGGTGGCCTCCGGGACCCCCCCTGCCGCCCTGGCCGCTGAGGCCGACACGGTGATGTTCTGCTTCTCCAAAGGGCTGGGGTCGCCGGTGGGATCGGTGCTGTGCGGCTCCGCGGAGCTCGTCGCTGCCGCCCGCGAGACGCGGCGCCGTTTCGGGGGCAACATGCGCCAGGCCGGGGTGCTGGCCGCCGCCGCCCGGTGGGCCCTGCGCGACTGGGAGCGCCTGGCCGACGACCACGCCCTCGCCGGGGCCCTCGCTGCGGCCCTCGAGGCACGCTTGCCGGGGACGGTGATGGCGGTCCCAGAAACCAACATGGTGCAGGTGGCGGGGGAGCGGCTTCCCGGGGGGCCGGAGCCGTTCCGCGCCGCCCTGGCTGCCGCCGGGGTGCGGGTGGGCTACATCCGGCCCGGAGTCCTGCGCTTCGTGACCCACCGCGACGTCGACGCCGGCGACGTGGCCCGGGTCGCCGCCGTTGCCGGGGCGCTGGGCCGGTGACCCGGGCGGTGGAGTGCGGGAGCCGGCAGTGAGCTACGCCGTGCTTTTCCCCGGCCAGGGCAGCCAGGCGGTGGGGATGGGAGGCGACGTGTTCCGCGCCCGCCCCGATCTTCTGGCGGCGGCGCGGCGGGTGCTCGGCTGGGACCTGGAGCTTGTGTGCCGGGAGGGCCCGGAGGAGGAACTCACCCGTACGGAGCGGGCCCAGCCGGCCCTGTACACCGTGGCCTTCGCCCTGTGGGAAGCCCTGGCCGAGCGGCTGCGAACACTTCCGGCCGGGGCGGCGGGGCACTCGTTGGGGGAGTACAACGCGCTGAGCGCCGCCGGGGTCCTGGGGTTCGAGGAGGGCCTGCGCCTGGTGGCCGCCCGCGGCGAGGCGATGGCCGCCGCTGCGGCCGCCGTTCCCTCCGGCATGGCCGCTCTGGTGGGCGCCGACGTGAGTGAAGCGGAGCACCTGGTCGCGGCCTGCGGTGTCGCGGGAGGCCGGCTCTGGATAGCCAACGTGAATGCCCCCGGGCAGGTAGTGGTGGCCGGCGGCCTGGACGACCTGGCCTGGGCCGAGGCCCACGCCCGGGAGCACGGAGTGCGCCGAGTGATCGTGCTCAAGGTGGCCGGCGCCTTCCATACTCCTCTGATGTCCCCGGCCGCCCCCCGCCTGGAGGCGGCGCTTGCTGCCGCCGCTTTCGGCCCGGCGCGCTTCCCGGTGTGGGCCAACTCCACCGCCGCCCCCTACGAGAGAGACCCCGGCCCCCTGCTGCTTCGGCAACTGACGGCGCCGGTGCGCTTTGGCGCCTCGCTGGGAGCCATGGCCAACGCCGGCATGCGGCGTTTCGTGCACATCGGACCCGGGGACGTAACCGCGGGCCTCGCGCGGAGGTCGGTAGAGGGTGCAGAGACCCTGGTGGTGTCCCGCCTCGACGAGGTGGACGCCGCCGCGGCGGCGCTCGATGCCGCCGCCTGAGTCGTCGAGGCAGGAGGAACGGTGCCGGCTTCCCTCATCACCGGTTGGGGCAAGTGCCTGCCGCCGGCGGTGCTGTCCAACGCCGACCTGGAAGGACTCACCGACACCAGCGACGAGTGGATCACCACCCGGAGCGGTATCAAAGAGCGGCGCATCAGCCACGTCGAGACCTCCGACCTAGCGGCGGTGGCCGCCCGGCACGCTCTCGCCGCCGCCGGCCGGGGAGCGGAGGAGATCGACCTGCTGCTGGTGGCTACCTGCACCCCCGACCGCCTGGTGCCCGCCGCCGCCGCCCTCGTGCAGCAGAAGATCGGCGCCGCCCGGGCGGCGGCGATGGACCTGAACGCCGCCTGCTCGGGTTTCCTCTACGGGCTGGCGGTGGCCGACCAGATGATCCGTGCCGGGTCGGTGCGACGGGCCCTGGTGATCGGTGCCGAGAAGCTGCACTTTTTCCTCGACTTCACCGACCGAGCCACCAGCGTGCTGTTCGGGGACGGGGCGGGGGCGGTGGTGGTCGAGGCCTCGGAAGAAGCAGGCGGCCTGCTGGCATTCGAACTGGGCGCCGACGGGACGGCCGCAGAGATCCTGTGCATCCCGGGGAGCGGCACCGAGGGTGAGCCGAGCCGCGAGCGCCGTTCCCGGGTGCAGATGGAGGGGCCCGCCGTCTTCCGCCGGGCGGTGGAGGCCATGGGGGACGCTTCGCTGCGGGTGCTGGAGAAGGCCGGGGTGTCTCTGGAGGAAGTCGATTTGCTCATCCCGCACCAGGCCAACCTGCGGATCATCGAAGCCACCGCCCGCCGCCTCGGCCTCGACGGCTCCAAGGTGATGCTGAACCTGGCGGATTACGGCAACACGTCGGCCGCTTCCATCCCCATCGCCCTTGCCGAGGCGCTGGAGCAGGGGAAGGTACGGCCGGGGGCGCTGGTGGTCTTCGCCGCCTTCGGCGGGGGCCTCACCTGGGCTGCAGCGGCCTACCGTTGGGGGGCGCGAGTCACCCCGCTCGCCGCCTCGGCGGCCTCGCTGGCCCCGGTGGGCCGGAGCGGGCGCGAGCTGCTGGAGCCCAACGTGTTGCTCTACGGGAAGGGGGTCTGACATGGGGAGGGTGGCGCTGGTCACCGGGGCAGGGCGCGGTATCGGCCGAGCGATCGCCGAGCACCTCGCCGGGCTGGGGCACCGGGTGGCGGTGAACTACCGGGTTTCGGCGGCGGAAGCCGAGAGGGTGGCGACGAGCATCAGGGAGACTGGGGGAGAGGCGGTGGCCGTGGGGGCAGACGTGTCCGACGAGGCCGCCGTGGGGGAGCTCTTCGTTGCGGTGGAAGAGCGCCTGGGATCTGTTGAGATCCTGGTGAACAACGCCGGGATCACCCGCGACGGCCTGTTGCTGCGCATGTCGGCCGACGACTGGGATGCGGTGCTCGCCGCCGACCTGCGCTCCGCCTATCTCTGCACTCGAGCGGCCCTGCGGGCCATGGTGCGGGCGCGGTGGGGCCGGATCATCTCCATCGGCTCGGTGGCCGGGCTGGCGGGGAATGCCGGTCAGGCCAACTACGCCGCCGCCAAGGCCGGATTGGTGGGGTTCACCAAGGCGGTGGCGCGTGAGGTGGGCTCGCGGGGCATCACCGCCAACGTGGTGGCGCCGGGGTTCGTCGAGACCGACATGACGGCGGCGTTGGGCGAGGAGGCCCGGGAGGCGGCCCGGCGGGCCATCGCCCTGGGGCGCTTCGGCACCCCGCAGGAGGTGGCGGCGGCCGTCGGCTATCTTGCCTCGGGCCCGGCCGCCTACATCACCGGCCAGGTGATCGTCGTAGACGGTGGAATGGCTCTCTAAGGAGGCGGCATGGAACGGTCTGAGATCCAGGCGAAGCTCATCGATCTCCTCGTGGCCGAGCTGGGGCTGGCGCCCGAGAAGATCAGCCTCGAGGCGTCCTTCGAGAAGGACCTCGAGGTCGACTCCCTGGGGGTGGTGGAGCTGCTCATGGCCCTCGAGGACGCCTTCGGGGTGAGCATCCCCGATGAAGAGGCAGAGAAGATCGTCACCGTGGGCGACGCGGTGGGCCTGATCGCGGAGAAGCTCGGGGTCTGATGGCAGCACGCCGGCGGGTGGTGATCACCGGGCTGGGGACGGTGAACCCCCTCGGCCTCGAGGTGGCTTCCTTCTGGGAGGCCTGCCTCGCCGGTCGCTCCGGCGTCGGGGAGATCCGCTCTTTCGACGCCTCCCCTCTGCGCACCCGCATCGCCGCCGAGGTGCACGGCTTCGCTGCCGAGGATCACCTCGACCGGCGTCTGGCCCGGCGCCTGGACCGCTACGGGCAGCTCTTCCTGGTGGCGGCGGGGCAGGCCCTGGCCGACGCCAGCCTGGCTTACGCCGAGGACGACCCGGCGGCCGAGCGCGCCGGGGTCGCGGTGGGCTCGGGCATCGGCGGCATCCTGACCTTCCAGGAGGGCATGGATGCCATGCGCCGGCGCGGCTACGAGCGGGTGAGCCCTTACGCCATCCCGCAGATCATCTGCAACATGGCGGCCGGCCAGGTGTCCATAGACCATCATCTGTACGGGCCGAGCCTGTGTGCCGTCACCGCCTGCGCCGCCTCGGCCAACGCCCTGGGCGACGCCGCCGAGGCGATCCGGCGCGGCGACGCCGATGTGATGCTCGCCGGAGGTGCCGAGGCGGCGATCACCGAGTTCGCCTTGGCGGCCTTCTCCCAAGCCCGCGCTCTCAGCACCCGCAACGAGGACCCGGGCGGGGCCTCGCGTCCGTTCGACGCCGGGCGCGACGGGTTCGTCATGGGGGAGGGGGCGGCGGCCCTCGTGCTGGAGGACGAGGCCCATGCCCGGGGGCGCGGGGCGGCGATCTACGGGGTGCTCTCCGGCTACGGCATGTCCTCCGACGGCTATCACATCACCCTGCCGCGCCCCGGCGGCGCAGGGGCGGCGCGAGCCATGGCGGCGGCTCTGCGCTCGGCCGGCCTCCGGCCCGGGGAGATCGACTACATAAACGCTCACGGCACCTCGACCCCGGCCAACGACGCCGCCGAGACGGCGGCCATCAAGGCGGTCTTTGGGGAGCAGGCTCACCGCGTGCCGGTGTCTTCCACCAAGTCGATGACCGGCCATCTGCTGGGGGGCGCCGGGGCATTGGAGGCGCTGGTATGCGTGCTGGCCATCCGCGACGGGGTGGTGCCGCCGACGGTCAACTACACCGATCCCGACCCGGAATGCGACCTCGACTACGTCCCCAATGAGGCCCGCCGCCTCCCGGTACGGGCGGCGATGAGCAACTCCTTCGGCTTCGGCGGGCACAACGTGGCGCTGGTGATCACCGCCCCGGACTAGGACCGGGCGGGATGGTCGCGGCGGCCTCCGGCTGCGGCGGCCGGGCGGTTAGCGTGAGCCCGAGATGAGCGCTCACCACCACCCCGGCCCGCCGGTGTATGCCTTCTGCCCGATGTGTGCTTCTGCTCTGGCATGGCGAGACCTGGCAGGGCGGCCGCGCCGCGTCTGTCCCGGATGCGGCTTCGTGCACTGGCCCAACCCCGGGGTAGGGGCGGCGGCGGTGGTGCGCGATGAGGCGGGCCGGGTGCTGCTGGTGCGGCGGGCGGAGGGGGCAACCCAGGCCGGGCGGTGGTCGGTGCCGGCCGGCTTCGTGGACTGCGGGGAGGAGATCCGGGCGGCGGCGCGCCGCGAGCTGCAGGAGGAGACCGGACTGGTAGCCGAGATCGGCGAGGTGCTGCAGGTGGCCACCAACTTCCACGATCCCGCCAAGCCCACCGTTGGAGTGTGGTTTGCCGCGCAGGTCATCGGCGGCACCCTACGCGCCGGAGACGACGCCGATGCGGCGGGCTACTTCGCCCTGGACGATCTCCCCGATCTGGCCTTTCCTACCGATGTGATGCTGCTGGCTCGGTTGCGCGCCAACGTCGGCGGCGCCTGAGCGAGAGGTATGGCCTCCCGTCGGCTGTGGAAGGGGCGCGCCCCAGAGGCCTTGGGGCCCTGAGGCGGGGCCGGCTTGCCCGCCGGGTCAGCGCTCCGGCCGGGTGTCCACCATGCCGGGGACGCGCTGGTTGCCGATGAAGGTGTAGTACCGGTAGATGTCCGGCTCCAGGCCGCTGAAGTCGAACTCCCAGGATTCCCCGGGCAGGATGGTCTCGCTCTCGAAGACCCCTCGCGAGGTCAGGAGGTACTCCCGGGGCGGGTCCTCGTTCACCCAGCGGACGATCCACTCCTTCTCGAGTTCGATCTCGAGCAGGGCCGGGCTGAACTTGCCGTTCTTGATGGTGACGATCACCACTCCCTCGGGCGGCATGGTGGTGGTCGTGGTGGTCGGCGGCGGCTCGTTGCGCCGAAGGGCCTCATCCGACGGCCCGCTGCCGCAGGCGGCGAGAACCAGAGCGAGAGCGATGATCATGCCGAAGCCGCGGCGCACCGTCGGGGACCCTCCTCTTGTGGTGGCGGCAGTTTAGGCCCGGCGCCGCCGGAGCATGCTCACACCGGGGGGAATCGGGCCCCGGCCACCGCCGGCTCCCAGCGAGAGACCTCCTGCCAGCGGCTTCCCGGGACGAAGGTGAGGACCGCGGCATGCCCCGGCTTGTCGTGGTGGAGGGAGTCGAGGGTGCCTCCGGTGAGGGCGATCCGGGCAGCTTGGACCGGGTCCTGGTGGGAGACCAGCACCGCCGTGGCCCCAGGATGGCGGCAGCCCAACTCCTCCACCAGGTCGAGGATGCGGCGGGCGGCATCGGCGATGCTCTCGGGGGCGAAGGGGAGGTCGGCGGGGCGCTCGAGGTAGGCCTCCAATTCGCCCGGGAAGGCAACGGGCAGGTCTTCCCAGATCACCCCGTTCCAGCGCATCCCCAGGCGCCACTCGGTCAGCCGGGGATCCGGTGAGGCCGCCAGCC
>JAFGCH010000083.1 GCA_016932695.1 Acidimicrobiia bacterium
CGGGTGGGTGACGACGATGCCGACCGCCAGTACCGCAGCATCCTCGACTTCGATACTCGAAGCCTGCCCGACGATGCCGTGGTCATAGCGCTGATCCTGAGGATCAGGGGGGAGGGGGTGGCCGGCGCCGACCCCTTTGCCACCCACGGCAGGCTCCAGGTCGACATTCGCACGGGGGCCTTTCATCACGAGCCGGCTCTGGAGCGCTACGACTTCCACGCCGTCGGCAGCCGCGGGAGGGTGGGCCGCTTCGTCGCCGCCCCGCCCGTCGACTGGTTCCGGGCGACCTTGCGGCCGGTGGCCTACCCGCTGGTGGACCTCACGGGGCGCACCCAGTTCCGCTTGCGGTTCCACCTCGACGACGACGAAGACGGGGTGGCCGACTACCTGTCCTTCTTCACCGGAGATGCTTTGGTGGCCGCCGATCGGCCCGAACTCATCGTGCGCTACTACGTGCCCTGAGGAAGCCCTGCCGCCGGGGAAGCCCTACGCTGCCTCCCGTGATCGGGCCCATCGTCCTGGTGGTGGCCGGCGGGATCGCCGGGTGGTTCAGCGGCGGCGGGGCGGGCCTGGCGGCGGGGGTGGCCGTGGCTCTGCTCAGCACCTTCGGTGTAGCGGCTGCCGCGGCGTGGTGGGCGGTTCAGGTGGGGCGCACTCTCGACCCGGAGACGGTTCGGCAGGTGGCGCCGCGGCCACCGGGGTTCGGCCCGTTGTGCGACTGGGTGTACCGGCGGGCGTTGCCGGGAGGGTCGGGCCCGGCCGTATCCGCAGAGGAGGGGGCCGAAGACCCTTGACCGGAGGCGTCGGCGGACGGTATCTTGTCTCCACAGAAGAACAGCCGGAGTTGACACCGGCGAATTAGGGCTAGGGTAGCGGCCTGCTATCCTGGTCTTTTGGCGTCCCCAAGACCCTGAGCACCCTGACTACGTCCGCCCAGAGCGAGCACTGAGGAGGATTCCTTGGCTGGTGCGCGCACCGACCGTCTGTCTTTCGCGAAGATCCCCGAAGTCCTCCCGCTCCCCGACCTCCTTTCGGTTCAGCACGACTCGTTCGGCTGGTTCTTGGAGCGGGGCCTGCGCGAGATCTTCGAAGAGGTCTCCCCGATCGAGGACTTCACCGGCACTCTCGCCCTCGAGCTCACCGACCACCGCTTCGATGAGCCCACGCTGACCATCGACCAGGCCAAGGAGCGCGACGCCAACTACTCGCGCCCCCTGTTCGTCACCGCCCGGTTCGTGAACCGCTCCACCGGTGAGATCAAGGAGCAGCAGGTATTCCTGGGCGATTTCCCCATGATGACCCCCAACGGGACCTTCATCATCAACGGCACCGAGCGGGTCGTGGTCAGCCAGCTGGTGCGTTCCCCCGGGGTGTACTTCGACCAGTCGGTGGACAAGGCCTCCGACCGCGACATCTTTGCCGCCAAGGTCATCCCCGGCCGGGGGGCCTGGCTCGAGTTCGACATCGACAAGAAGGACACCGTCGGGGTGCGCGTCGACCGCAAGCGGCGGCAGTTTGTCACCACCTTCCTGCGGGCCCTCGACGACCCCGACCCCTCCGACGAACGGCGCTTCCACTTCGGCCAGGCCGACGAGGAGCTGCTCGCCCTCTTCGACGACGCCGAGGTGATCCGCACCACCCTGGAGCGCGACATCGCCACCGACCGCAACGAGGCGTTGCTCGACCTCTACCGCAAGCTTCGCCCCGGCGAGCTGACCACGGTGGAGTCGGCGCGCGGCCTGGTGTCGACCCTCTTCTACAACCCCAAGCGCTACGACCTCACCCGGGTGGGCCGCTACAAGCTGAACCAGAAGTTCGGCCGGGGGGCGCTCGAAGCAAGCGAGATGGAGACCTATCGCCAGGACAACCTGGGGTTGCTCACCTCCGAGGACATCCTGGAGACCATCCGTTACCTCATCCGACTGCACCGCGGCGAGGCCGGGTACCGCACCGACGACATCGACCACTTCGGCAACCGCCGGGTCCGCACCGTGGGCGAGCTGATCCAGAACCAGATTCGGGTGGGGCTCACCCGGCTGGAACGGGTGGTGCGCGAGCGCATGACCACCCAGGACCCCGAGGCGATCACCCCGCAGAGCCTCATCAACATCCGCCCGGTGGTGGCTTCCATCAAGGAGTTCTTCGGCACCAGCCAGCTGAGCCAGTTCATGGACCAGCCCAACCCGCTGGCCGGCCTCACCCACCGCCGCCGCCTCTCCGCTCTGGGGCCGGGCGGCCTCTCCCGCGAGCGGGCCGGGTTCGAGGTGCGCGACGTGCACTCCTCCCACTACGGGCGCATGTGCCCCATCGAGACTCCGGAAGGCCCGAACATCGGCCTGATCGGCTCGCTGGCCTCCTACGGCCAGGTCAATCGCTTCGGCTTCATCGAGACTCCCTACCGCCGCGTGGTCGGGGGCCGAGTGACTGGTGAGGTGCATTACCTCACCGCCACCGAGGAAGAGCGCCACGTCATCGCCCAGGCCAACGCCGCCCTGAACCCCGACGGCACCTTCGCCGACGAGCGGGTGCTGGTGCGCCGCAGCGGGGGCGAGGTGGACTATGTGACCCCGGCCGAGATCGACTACATGGACGTCTCGCCCAAGCAGGTCGTGTCGGTGGCCACCGCTCTCATCCCCTTCCTGGAGCACGACGACGCCAACCGAGCCCTCATGGGCTCCAACATGCAGCGCCAGGCCGTGCCCCTGCTGCGGGCCGAGGCGCCTCTGGTGGGCACCGGGGTCGAGGAGCGCGCCGCCCGCGACTCCGGGGACACCATCGTGACCGCCGAAGCCGGCGAGGTGGTCGAGGTCACCGGCGACCAGGTCGTGGTGCAGTCGCCTTCGGGCCGCCGCATCTACCCCCTCAAGAAGTTCGTCCGCTCCAACCAGGGCACCTGCATCAACCAGAAGCCCCTCGTCGAGGAGGGCACCCGGGTGCGCCCCGGCGATGTGCTGGCCGACGGCCCCTCTACCGACGGCGGGGAGCTGGCGCTGGGCCGCAACCTGCTGGTGGCCTTCATGCCGTGGCAGGGCCACAACTACGAAGACGCCATCGTGGTCTCCGAGCGCCTGGTGAAGGAAGACCTGCTGACCTCGATCCACATCGAGGAGTACGAGATCGAGGCGCGCGACACCAAGCTGGGAGCCGAGGAGATCACCCGCGACATTCCCAACGTCGCCGAGGAGGCGCTGCGCGACCTCGACGAGCAGGGCATCGTCCGCATCGGCGCCGGGGTGGGCCCCGGCGACTACCTGGTGGGCAAGGTCACCCCCAAGGGGGAGACCGAGCTGACCCCGGAGGAGCGCCTGCTGCGGGCCATCTTCGGCGAGAAGGCCCGCGAGGTGCGCGACATGTCCCTCAAGGTGCCCCATGGGGAGTCGGGCAAGGCCATCGACGTCAAGGTGTTCCGGCGCGAAGACGGCGACGAACTGCCGCCGGGCATGAACGAGCTCGTGCGGGTGCACGTGGCCCAGCAGCGCAAGATCGCCGAAGGCGACAAGCTCGCCGGCCGCCACGGGAACAAGGGGGTCATCGCCAAGATCCTGCCCGAGGAGGACATGCCCTTCCTGGCCGACGGCACCCCGGTGGACATCATCCTGTCCCCGCTGGGGGTTCCCTCCCGTATGAACCTCGGTCAGGTGCTGGAAACCCACCTGGGGTGGGCCGCCGCCCAGGGCTGGCGCCCCTTCGAAGGGACCTCGACGGCCTCCCGGGGCACCGGCTCCTGGACTCGGGTTGCATCCCCGGTGTTCGACGGGGCCCGGGAGAACGAGATCGCCCTGCTGCTCCAGAACGCCCTGCCCAACCAAGACGGGCACAGCCTGGTGGACGCGCGGGGCAAGGCCGTCCTACACGACGGTCGCTCGGGAGAGCCGTTCGACCAGCCGGTGACGGTGGGCTGGATCTACATCCTGAAGCTGCTGCACCTGGTGGACGACAAGATCCACGCTCGGTCCACGGGCCCTTACTCGATGATCACCCAGCAGCCGCTGGGCGGTAAGGCGCAGTTCGGCGGCCAGCGGTTCGGGGAGATGGAGGTGTGGGCCCTGGAGGCCTACGGCGCCGCCTACGCTCTCCAGGAGCTGCTGACCATCAAGTCCGACGACGTCCGCGGCCGGGTGAAGGTCTACGAGGCGATCGTCAAGGGGGAGAACATCCCCGAGCCCGGGATCCCCGAGTCGTTCAAGGTTCTCATCAAGGAGATGCAGAGCCTGTGCCTCAACGTGGAGATGCTGTCCGCCGGTGAGGAGGTGGAGTTGCGCGAACTGGACGAGGACATGTTCCGCACCGCCGAGTCGCTGGGCATCGACATCTCCCGTCCGGAACGAGGCGACTGAGTTTGCACACACGAGAGATGCTGACGAGCGGAGGAGCTCCCTTTGGCCCAGTTCGATGAGCTGAGGATCGGCCTGGCCACCGCCGACCAGATCAGGGCCTGGTCGCACGGTGAGGTCAAGAAGCCGGAGACCATCAACTAC
>JAFGCH010000084.1 GCA_016932695.1 Acidimicrobiia bacterium
CCAAGCCGCGGATCGCATCGACTACCACCCGCCCGAAGCCCAGGTCGTGCCACGCCGCCTCCACCTCGGGTTCGTGGGCCCACAGGGTGACGGCGTGGACGGTGCGGCCCGTCTCCATCCACCGGGCCGCAGCCGCGGCGTACAGATCCCCCACCATCCCCGGGTCGCCGGCCGCCTGGCCCCACTCCGGCACGTAGGTCCCCGGGCTCCCCCAGAGATCGACGGTGAGGGGAGCCAGAAAACCGACCACTCGCCGGCCTGCGAGGGCAGCCGCGCCCAGGCCGCTCTCCGTTGGACCGGCGAGGAAGCCCGCCACACGGGCGGGATCATCCAGGCCCGAGGGCGCCAGGGGATGCCGGCCGCGAGCCTCGGCCGCAGCAGCCGCCACCAGGGCAGCCGCTGCGGGGAGGTGATCGACGTCGAGAGGGACGATGCGGACGATGCGGATGATGCGGGCAGCCTAGGACGAGCGGCCGGGAGTACGGTAGGCCCCATGGACGAGGCCACCGCGGGCGGGACTCGGCTCACCGCCCTCTGCGCCGACCTCACCCGCCGGCGGGTAGACGCCATCGTCAACGCGGCCAACGAGTACCTGGCGCACGGAGGGGGCCTGGCCGGGGCCATCGTGCGCGCCGGCGGCGACGTGATCCAGGATGAGTCGGATCGCTGGGTGGTCGAGCACGGGCCCCTCTCCCCCGGGGTGGCCGCCGTCACCGGGGCGGGGCGCCTGCCCGCCCGCAGGGTGATCCACGTGGCCGGGCCCATATACCGCGACGGGCAGGACAACGAGGGCCTGTTGCGCACTGCGGTGGAGGCGGCCCTCGACGCCGCCGCGGCGCACGCCTGCCGCACCGTGGCCCTCCCCGCCATCTCGGCCGGGATCTTCGGCTATCCGCTCCGCGAGGCCACCCGGGTGATCGCCGCTTCGTGTACTTCCTGGGCGGCGGCACACCCCGGAAGCCTCGACGAGATCCACCTGGTCGGCTTCGACCCGGCGACGCAGGAGGCCTTTGCCGCCGGACTAGCCGCAGCCCTCGGCTCCTAGGCGGGCCCGGCCGGACCGGCCGGATCGACGACGTCGGCCAATACGGCGAAGGGCACCACCACCGTGGGCGCACCCATCGCCCCGGGCCCGATCAGATAGGGCTCGAACGAGATCTCGATGCCGGCCGCCGAGACTACCCAGTGCTCCAGCATGCCCGGATCGATGGCCGGCGCCCAGGAGTAGAACGCGGCGGCATCGCCGCCGTACAGGTCAGCGATCACCCGGGCCTCGACGAGGGCGGCCAGGGCGGGCACCCGGCCGGGCAGCAGGATGGACTCCAGGGCGAGCAGGTCCCCCGTCGCCGGGTTGAAGTTCAGCGTGAAGACGAAGGCGTTGGGGTGGGCCGCCCCCTGGTAGTAGTCGCCCCCGATGAAGCGGAGGCTCAAGAGGCCCGGCCGCATCGCAGTCGCCTCGAAACCGAGATCGAAGCGGGACGGCGGCTGACCGGCCAGAGCCGGGTCGCATCCGCTGATGGCGTCGGTGAGGAACCGATCCTGCCGGAGGAACACCGCCTCGAAGACGCGCTCGTTCACCCGGGTGTTCACCGCCGGCGGCAACCCGCTCACGATGGGGAGGTTCACGGAGACCTCGACGTCGGAGCACCCCGGCTGGGCCTCGCGGGTGAACTGGTCGAGTTGGCCCGTCACTGCGGGAGCGGGGGGCGCCGTAGTGGTAGTAGTCGTGCTCGTGGCGGAAGTGGTCGTCACTGCGGTGGTCGTCGTCGCCGCCGTGGTGGTCGTCGGCGCCGTGGTGGCGGACGAATCGGTGGTAGTGGGCTCCTCACCGGCGCTGGTTGAGGTCTCCTCGCTCCCGCTGGTGGTAACGAAGATGCTCCCGTCGTCACCGCAGGCGGCCAACAACAGCGCCAGCGCGATCCCGACTGCCCAGGCCCTTCTCACTTGCCGGCCTCCTCTCGACGCGGCCAGGCTAACCAGAGGTTGGGGAAGGAGAGTGCACCCAGACCTGGTCGCCGAGGCGGACCAGACGGGGGGCGGTGCCGGGATCGGCCCCCATCACGAAGCCGCGCATTCCCTCCCCGAGGAACTCCAGATGCTCGGCCACCTCGGGCCGCTCCGCCACCCGGTCGAGGCCCAGCAGGAACGAGGTGAAGTGCAGACAGGGTGCGGCCACCTTGACCCCCGTCAAAGCGAGATCGCCCTCCGCCCCCCGCACCACCACCTCGCCCACCAGGTCCTTCAGGAAGATGCGCTCCGGGCACTCGACGACAATGTTCTCGCCGCCGATGCCCCGAGGCGCCTCACCGAAGTGCTCCTCCATGAGCCGGTAGTGGCCGGTGAAGCCCAGGGACACCGCCCGGCCGGCGCTCCCCCGGCGGGCGGGGTGGGCGGCATGGTGGGCGTCGAGCACCCAGGCCCCGTCGTGCCGCCCCACTACACCGTCGGGTCCCAGCAACGCTTCATTCACCGCCAGCAGCGGCTGCGGGTCGTACCGCCCGCCGGGCATCTTGACCGGCATCCGCTGCACCTGCAGCAGCACGATCTCTCCCAGGAGGCGCGCGCTCATGGTCCGCTCCGTTCTTCCAGCACCTGCACCAGCAGGTCGGCCCGGTCGGTCACGAGGCCGTCCACCCCCACGTCGAGCAGGCGGTGCATGTCCGCCGGGTTGTTCACCACCCACACGTGCACTTGCTTGCCGGCAGCATGCGCCGCCTCCACGAAACGCCGCCCCACCACCCGCAGCGGCCCCGACCGCTCCGGCACCTGGAAGGCATCGGCCGGGCCCCGCAGCGGACGGCCCAGGCGAGCCGCGGCCATCGCCGCCAGCACCTCGGCCGGGCCCGCCGAGGTGGCCACCCGTCCCCGGCCGGCCCGGCGGAAGCGGGTGAGGCGCCGATCGTGGAACGAACCCACCAGCACCCGGTCCTCGGCGCAGAGGCGGACGATCTCGGCGGCGAGCACCTCCTCCATGCCGTCCTGCTTCAGATCGAGGTTCAGCAGGCACTGCGGGAACGCAGCCAACACCTCCTCGAGCAGGGGGATGCGCACCCCGGTTCCCCGCAGCGGGTGGCCGTGTGCCGGGTCGAAGTGGTAAGCGGCGTCCAGGTGCCGCAGGTCCTCCCAGTCGTGCTCCCAGACCTTGCCCTTGCCGTCGGTCAGGTCATCGAGGCGATCGTCGTGGAAGGTGACCACCCGCCCGTCGCGGGTGGCGTGCACGTCGGTCTCCAGGTAGCGCAGGCCCAGGCCCAGGGCCCACTCGAAGGCCACCATGGTGTTCTGAGGCCAGAGCAGATTGCTGCCCCGATGACCGAAGCGAAGCGGGTGCTCCTGGGAGAGGTAGGGCCGCATGGCAGGGGAAGGGTAGAGGGCGGCCGGCGC
>JAFGCH010000013.1 GCA_016932695.1 Acidimicrobiia bacterium
GCACCGAGTGGATCTTGAACGGTTCGATGATGGTGCGGTAGGGCATGCGGCTCCTCGGAAACGGCGCCCCTCACCCTAGGACACGGTCCTGCCGGGCCACGGTGTTGCCGGGCCGGTATCCGCTCTCCACCGGGGCGGGTCACCGCCCGCCGGGTCACTGTGTCGCCGGGTTGCCGTCTTGCCTGCGGCGGCGCGGGACGCCAGGATGCCGCCGTGCACCGGAGGAACGCAGATTTCGAGGGGACCGGGCGGTCGGCGGCCGACGATCACGGGAGGCCGGTAGTCGCCGTCTTCGGCTCGTCTGCCGGCCGCCCCGGCGAGCCCTCCTACGAGGAAGCCCGCGATTGCGGGCGCCTGCTGGCCGAGGCGGGCTATGCCGTCGCCACCGGCGGCTACGGCGGCACCATGGAGGCCTGCTCCCGCGGGGCCGCCGAGGCCGGGGCCCGGGTGATCGGGATCACCGCCCCCGCCGCCTTCCCCGGCCGCTCCGGGGCCAACCCCTGGGTGGGCGAGGAGATACCCGCCCCCACGATCACCGAGCGCATCCATCGCATCCTCTCGATCAGCGCCGCCTGCATCACCCTCGACGGGAGCATCGGCACCCTCACCGAACTGATGGTGGCCTGGAACGTGGCCTTCATCGCCCGCCTCGCCGGCGGCCGGGAGAAGCCGGTCATCGCCGTCGGGCCCTCCTGGGCGGCTCTGATCCCCTACCTGGCAAAGGCGATCGCCACCGACGCCTCGTTGGTGACCCTGGCCCCAGACGTGGCGCAGGCAGTGGCCGAGGTGTGCCGGCGGGCGCCGACGCCTACTCGTCCGCCGGCGCCAGGCAACTGAGCCAGATCACCCGGCTCTTCAGCAGCCCCGGCTGGGAGGCGTTCTGCACCTTGCTGATCCCCAGTTCGAGGCGCTTCCCCACCGCCAGGCAGGTGACCGGCGGCTCATTCCAGGGGCCCGTTTCCACCCGCCACACCGCCTGGGAGACATCGTAGGAGTCCCCCGAGGTGGCATTGCGGTCGGTGCTGAAGCCGATCAGGGTGCGTCCCCCGGTCTGGTCCACCACCACGGCGTAGCCCACCTGGCGTTCGATGGCCAGGTCGGAGGCCGGAGCCACTTCCTCGGTCTCGTCGCCGCATGCCACGGCGAGCAGCGCGGTCACTACCAGGGCGAGGATGAGTCGCAATCTCGGCATCGATGTCTCCTCCAGGGGCACAGGTTAGAGGGCGCGGCCCGCCCCGGGCGGGAGCCCGGCCCCGGCGGAACGCCCCCCTACACTCGGGCCGACCGGGAGGTGGTGATGGCGGCAGGCGACGGCTTCTACTTGGGCGGGGTCGTGGACCCGACAAGCGGTGAGCGTACCGGTGATGAGGTGCGCTACGACCCGGCCGACCTCACCACCCACGGGGTCATCGTCGGCATGACCGGCTCCGGCAAGACGGGCCTGGGGATCATCTTCCTGGAGGAGGCCCTCAGGGCGGGCATCCCCGCGCTGATCCTGGACCCCAAGGGCGATATGACCAACCTGGCCCTCACCTTCCCCGGCCTCACCCCCGAGGAGTTCCGCCCCTGGGTCGATGAATCCGCCGCCGCCCGCGAGGGGAAGACGCCCGAAGAGGCCGCCGCCGACGCCGCCGGCGCCTGGTCCCGGGGGCTCGAATCCTGGGGCTTGGGCAAAGGCGACCTCGCCGCCCTGCGCGCCGCCGCCGAAGTCACCATCTACACCCCGGGGTCCTCGGCCGGAGTGCC
The DNA here is from genome assembly GCA_016932695.1 of Acidimicrobiia bacterium. GTDB lineage: Bacteria > Actinomycetota > Acidimicrobiia > Spongiisociales > UBA11373 > VGBK01. The sequence continues at coordinate 1,747 of JAFGCH010000013.1, forward strand.
TCTCGATGCCCTGGGCTCGCTGGCCGCCCCCGCGGCACTCTCCGCCGACCGTATCGAGGACTACCGCGATGAGATCGAGGGTTTGGTGACCGGCCTGCTCGGCCTCGCCGGCATCGACGCCGATCCCCTGGCCAGCCGGGAGCACATCCTGCTGGCCAACCTGCTCGAACGGGCCTGGGCCGAGGGGTCTGCTCCGACCCTGGAGGACCTCATCGTCCGGGTGCAGCAGCCGCCGCTGCGCAAGCTGGGGGTCTTCGAACTCGACACCTTTTTCCCGGAGAAGGACCGCCTGGAGCTGGCGGTGCGCCTCAACAACCTGGTCGCCTCCCCCTCCTTCGCCGCCTGGCGCAGCGGGCCGGCCCTGGACATCCCCTCCCTGCTGTGGACCACAGAAGGCAAGCCGCGGGCGGCAGTCCTGTACCTGGCCCATCTCTCCGATGCCGAGCGCCAGTTCGCCGTAACCCTGGCCCTTTCGCGCCTGGTCACCTGGATGCGCTCCCAGCCGGGATCGTCGACCCTGCGGGCCCTGGTCTACATGGACGAGGTGTTCGGATTCGTCCCCCCCACCGAGATGCCTCCGGCCAAGAAGCCCATCCTCACCCTGCTCAAGCAGGCGCGCGCCTTCGGGGTCGGGCTGCTGCTGGCCACCCAGAACCCCATGGACCTCGACTACAAGGCGATGTCGAATGCCGGCACCTGGTGCATCGGCCGCCTGCAAACCGAGCGCGACAAGGCGCGCATCCTGGAGGCGCTGCAGCCCGCCGCCGGGAACGTGGACCTGGCGGAACTCGACGCCCGCATCTCCCACCTGGGCAAGCGCCGGTTCCTGCTGCACCAGACCCGGGCCAAGCAGCCCGCCCTCTTCACCACCCGCTGGGCCATGTCCTACCTGCGCGGCCCCCTGGTCCTCGACGAAGTCTCCCGACTCACCGCCGCCGACGCCCGGCGCGCCGCCGCCCGGGCCCGGCCCGCCCCGCAGTCCCCGGCGCTCGCCGACCACGAGACCGCTCTGGCGCCGCGGGTAGCCGCCGGCGTGCCCGTCTACTACCTGGATCCCGGAGCCCCCTGGGCGGAGCAGGTGGGGGCCCGCCGCGGTGGCACCCGCCTGGCGGCGGCCCTAGCAGCGCGGGCCCACCTCACCTACACGGACGCCACCGCCGGGGTGCACCACGTCGAGGAGTGGGAAGCCGTCTTCCACCCTCTCGGCCGACAGTTCGACCCGGCGGCGGGCCGGGCGGTGGACTACGACGCCCGAGACTTCGTGCAGGCCGCGCCTTCGGGAGCCGCCTATTTGCTGCCGGAGGTCGACCTGTCGGACAAGGCCTTCTTCACCGCCGCCACGCGGGCCCTCAAGGACCACCTCGCCCGAGCCCGCACTCTGGAAGTGCCCCGTAACAGGGCGCTGAAGCTCTACGGGCGCGTGGAGGAGGCGCCGCAGCAGTTCGCCGCTCGCTGCGACGCCGCCGCCCAGGCCGCAGCCGACGCCGAGGCGGCCAAGATCCGGGATCGTTTCGAAGGCCGCCTCGACACGCTGCGCCGCCAGATCGAGGAGGCCCGTTTCAAGGTGGACGAGGCGACCCTGGACGAAGACACCCGCCGCCAGGAAGAGATGGCCTCCGGGGTGGGCACCCTCCTTGGGGTCCTCCTCGGAGGACGGCGCTCGACCAGATCGCTTTCCACCGCAGCCTCCAAGCGCTCGATGACCCGCAAGGCGCAGCAGCGCCGTGCCGGGGCCGAGGCCCGTCTGGCCGGCAAGCTGGAGGACCTGGAGGAGCTCGAGGACGACCTGGCGGAAGAACTGGCCGAGATCGACGCCGCCTGGGCGGCCAAGGCCGCCGAGATCGAGACGGCCCGCTTCACCCCATCCAAGAGCCGCATCACCGTGGACGAGGTGGCCGTGGTCTGGCTCCCCGTCGGCTGAGAATGCCTGCCCGCCCTCCCTCGAGGCGTCTACCCTCCGTCCGGTGAACTCGCGCCCGGCCATCGTGGCCATCGAGGAAGATGCCGACGGCGACGACGTCCGCGTCACCATCACCCTGGACTGGGGCGACCGGCGCCACTACGGGACGGCGATCGGACGGGCCGACCCGCCGCACCGCCCCCGCCTGGCCGCCGAAGCGGCGCTGCAGGCGGTGGAGTCCATCGGCGGGGACCACTTCCACACCGAACTGATGGCCGTGGCCACCGCCGACCTGGGTGAGGCTCGGGTGGCCCTGGCTCAAGTACGCCTAGGCGACGACGGCGAGGTGCTGGTGGGCACCGCCCTCGAGGCCGATGCCGGGCCCTCCCTGGCCGCAGTGCGGGCGGTGATGGCCGCCCTCAACCGGCGCCTGGGAAGGCTTCTGTAGGCCGACTCCTCCGGGGCCATCCCTACCGCTGTAGAGCCGGTTCCGGCTCCCCGGCGGCGGCCCGCTCTTCGCGGGTCCTGGGGCGCGGGTCCAGCAGCGCAACGATCCCGAAGAGGGCGACGTTGGCGTACAGCAACGGAGCCATGATCGGGGCCCCTCTGATGAAACGCTCGGCGATGATCGTGCCTCGTGCGGTGATGTTGGCCTGGAAGTGGAACCACGCTCCGAGCAGGCCGGTGACCACCATGGCCGCCATGGCAACGGCGTACACCACCAGGTCGCCCCAGCGCGGCGTGCGGATCGCGGCCAGGGCGAAACACACCACGGCGGTGAAGGCGCCGACGAGGGTGGGGATCCACAGGTTGGCGTTCTCCCAGCCGGTCCGGGCGTGATCGAAGACCGCGCTGACCGTGGCCACCATGGCCGCCGCACCCACCAGCAGGAAGAGAACATCGGTCTTGCGCAGCGGGAGCCGGACCCGAAGCCGGTTCCCCAGCCCAAGCCGCCCGCTGTCGGGGGGATCCTCCCGCCAGACCGCGCTGATCCCAAACAAGGCAATGATCACGAACATCAGCGGCCCGAGGAACGGAGGTCCCCAGACCAGCAAGCGAGTGGTGAGCCGGTAGGTGATCGGCCCGGTGGGGAGGGCCGCTCGTATCAGGTGAAAGTAGATGCCCAGCAGACCCACCACGGCGCTCGCCACATAGACCGTGGTAGCCAGGATCGCCGCCGCCCGGCGCCGCCAGAGGGCCAGGACACCGGCCGCCAGCAGCAGAGCACCGGCCGTCGGGCCGAAGATGATCGGGATCCACTCGCCGGGTTGGATCTTCTGATCGGCCAGATGTGCCAGGTAGATGTCGATGCCGAGGAAGATCTGGTTGACGGCTACCAGGAGCAGGATGAAGTCGTCACGGGAGAGCGGCAGCGTCCAGCGGCGCACTCCCGGGACGAGGGTGCCCAGGTGGTACACGCCTCACCCGCCGGTGAGTTCGGCGGCGTCGAGGCGCTCGACCACCATCTCCCGGAGCTCGGCGAGGTCGGAGAGCACCTCGTAGGCCCCGTGCCACTGGGTGTAGTCGGGCCCCTGCATCCAGGCGCCGAACTTGGCGGTCCGGCCCCAGTGGTGCCACAGCTCGAAGAACACGTAGTCGATCGGGTCGTCGAAGGGCTCCGGGGTCAGCAGCCCTGCCTCCGCCAGCGGCTGCATGATCTCCCGGCTCTCCAGGACCCACTCGTTGACCGCCAGCGTGGCGGCAGCAGCATCCGAGTAGAAAGCGTCGATGAAGCCCTGGTTGTGGCACTCCAGGCAGACCGTCTGCATCCTGACCCGGTTGTCGTCGGCATTGGGCCGCATCTCGCTCACCGGGGTGAACAAGTACCAGGTGAGCCGCTCCCCCACATCGTGCGTCGTGCCGGTGCCCCCGAACCCGCTCACATGGCACAGAGCGCAAGTGGCCGCCGGGATGTCCATCACCGTGGCCCGGCCGGGCTCGACCTCCCAGTTCCACCGGTAGCCCCCGGTGGCGTAGGCGATGCCGTGCGGGGACTCCTGGTAGATCTCCCACTGGGGATGGTCCGGGCCGATGTGGCAGGCGTTGCAGGTCTCCGGCTTGCGGGCCTGTTCGAGGCTGAACTCATGCCTCAGGTGGCACTGCTGGCACTCGCCCACCGACCCGTCGGGGGCCGGCCTCCCGATGTTGTGGCACCCTTCGCAGGCGAATCTGGTCACCGCCGGGCCCTCGAGGGCGTACAGGGCGTTGCGCTCCTCGTTCGGGTTGGGGGCCGCCTCCGGGATCGAGTCGTACATAGCGAGCAGATCGCCGGAGAGCCACTCCTTGCCCACCATAGCCACGTACGCCGGAATGCCGTGGCGGCTGGCCAGGTACTGGCGAGTCTCGGCAGGATGGCACCGCTCGCACATGGCGGTAGTCGGGTCGGCCAGCACCCAGGTGTCTTCGTGGGCCACCGCGCCGGGATGGTCGGCCGCAACCTCGTGGCAGTCCTGGCAGGACACGTTGGCCGCCGCCATCGTGGAGTGCCCGTACTGATCCACAATGCCCGGCGTGGTGTTGGCGTGGCAGCCGACACAGACGTTGTCGCTGCCGGCCAGCACGTTCTCCCGTTCTTCTTCGGCCGCCAGGTCCCGGTCCGAGGTCGCCAGGATGATGAGTACGACACCCAGCACCATCAGCACGCCGGCGAAACCGAGGATCGCCAGCCGGCCGACGCTCCACCATCTACGGACGGCACCGTCGTGACCGGTGACCCCAAAATCACTCACTGGTCGCCTCATGAATTGCCGTGGCGTGGAGGCTACGAGGGGGCGTGCTCGGTGTCAACTGGCCCATCGGGAACCGCGGTTCCCGGCACGCTTACGTCGTTCGATACCGGCCCGCTCCTTGGTAACGTCGACGAAAGCGACACCACACGATGCGATCGAGTCGGGTCGGTCGAGTCGGGTCGGTCGAGTAGGACGGTCGCGGCGGAGGACGAGGCGATCAGGCGGTGGCAGTGGCCGATTCCAGGAGATCGAAGGAAGCGCCGAAGCCGGTACTGCTCGCCGGTGGCAATCCTCAGATACCCAAGGCCGATGGCGACGCCCCCGTGCAGGACTACATCTCGGCCATGCCCGGCTGGAAACGCGAGGTGGGACGCCGTCTCGATGCGCTCATCACCCGGACTCTCCCCGAAGTGCGCAAGGCCGTGAGGTGGAACTCACCCTTCTACGGCATCGAAGGCAAGGGCTGGTTCCTCGGCTTCCACTGCCTCACGAAGTACATCAAGGTCACCTTCTGGAGGGGAACGTCGTTGTGCCCTCCGCCCCCCGTCGAGTCCAAGCACCCAGCGGTGCGCTACCTCCACATCTACGAGCACAACGGGTTCGACGAGGCCCAATTCCTGGAATGGGTGAGGCAAGCCGGCGAACTGCCCGGCGAGCCCCTCTTCTAGCCGGCCGGCGCCGAGGCGGTGGCACAGGCGCACCTCTGGCGACAGAGCCCACTCTGGACGACCGGACGGCGAGGTCACGAGCCCTTCGGGACCCCTGTCAGGAGTTCACTGCGATCCCGTTCAGCCTCGCACCACTCAGTCCGCAGCGCTGAGGTAGCGGCCTGTGCCCGGCAGTGCCCCCGGCTGCCCCGTTACAAGCCAGCCTTGTCCACCCCATAGGTGGCCTGCTCTCGGGTGAATCCCTCGAACACCAGTTGGTCGATCAACCCCGAACGAGAGAAGGCCATCGAATCCAAGTATGCCTCGGCAGACCTCCACGCCTGCTCGTTCCAGTCCACATCGAGGTAATCGACGCCATAGGTCGCCTCAGCGTTTGTGAACCCCTCGAACTCCAGTTGCTCAATCAACCCCGAACGAGAGAAGCCCGCGAAGTCGAGATACGACTCGGCCGACTTCCAGGCCTGCTCGTTCCAGTCCACATCGAGATAGTCAACAGCCAAGGTCGCCTCAGCGTTTGTGAACCCCTCGAACTCCAGTTGCTCAATCAACCCCGAACGAGAGAAAGCCGCGAAGTCGAGATACGACTCGGCAGCCCGAATGGCGTTCTCCTCAGATCGAGTGAACTGAGACGCAGTCGTGGTCGGGGCCCTGGTCGTGGACGGAGTTGGTGCCTCGGTTGCAGTCGGAGTCGATGCCACAGTCGTGGCTGACGTCGTCTTCGGAGCAGCAGCCACCGGGGTGCTGGTCGGGCCAGCCTGCGCGGTAGCGGAAGCGCTGGCCGTCGTAGGCGTTGGCTCTCCTTCGTCGCCGGTGTTGACAAACGGCGCAGCGATCAGCCCGACAGCCAGTACCACGAGCGCGATCTTCTGCCACGTCTTCCGGCGGCTCCACCACGCCTTGATTCGCTCCACTCCGGCTCTCCCGTTCGACTGCCTGAACCATACCGTGGTCCTGGTGGCGCTGGGGCAGACCCCTATGGAGCACTGCGGGCGGATCTCATGTCCGTAGCGGCACCCGGGGATAACGTCGCGGCAGAAGCCCCTCGGGACTCCCTCGAAAACCTCACCAGGGTGGAGTCCTCCCTCCTCCTTCACCCATCATGGCCCGCTCGGTGCCATCCTTAGGGTGGCGCAGTCAGGGGGAGGCGACATGACCCGCTGTCCTGGAAGCCGCGGAACGGTCTTGCTGGCGGTCACTGCGCTGCTGGCCGCCTGCAGCGGCTCCGCCGCCCCGACGACGACGGAACCCCCAACGACATCGGCAAGCTCGACCACCACCTCAATCCCTCCCACCACAGTCGTGAACGGCGGTGACCTGTGGCTGCCGCCCGATGTGTGTGCGAGCTGCTCCAACACGGTGGTCGCGTCCATTCCCGTTGGACCCGACGGGGTGTCCTACGTGCTGGAGCCGCAGCCGTGGGGACCCGCGGCGCTGGCGGTCTCCCCCACAGGTGGCTTCTTCGTGCTCGACGCCTTGGGACAGGGGGTCGTGAGAGTCGAGGGTGTGGAGATGACCCGAAGCTCCCTCGCCGATCTGGGCTTGTACCGACTGCGTGACCTCGCCCTCCTCGACGGCGACCTGTGGGTCCTCGGCGTGACAGGTGGCCCCACCGAGATCGTGCGCGCCGTTCAGGTCTCATCCCGAGGCGAAATGGAACTCGGCATCGACTTCCCCGCCGACCTGCACCTGGACGCCACCGTTGCCGACCTGAGCGCCGGACCGAACGGGGAACTCTGGGTGGACGGCGCTTGGGCGGCCGGAGGTTCCCAGGTCGCTGTGCTACGAACCTCGCCCCCCCGCCTGGAGCTGTCCTGGGGTTACCCGTATCCCAATGGCCTGTGGCGGGGCAGGCCCGCACCCGAAGGCACCGTCCGTTTCGTTGCCGGTGACGTCGAAGTGACGCTCGAAGCCGCCCATGGCAACCAGATCGGCGCGTCTCTCCTGGGGGTCAATCCGGACGGTTCCTTCGTTCTGGTGGTGGATGAGGTCAGCCAGGACTCGGCAGGCACGCTCCACACGACCATCAAGGCAGTCTGGTTCGACCCGCAGGGCAGCCAGCTCGCTGAAGCCACGCTGCCGTTGGCTGAGCAGTCCGTCTACGTCGAGCATCCGGCTGCTCTCGGCCCTGACGGCTACGTCTACTACCTGCTGACCAGACCCGACGCGGCCGCAATCCTCAGACTCGCCTGGGTCCCTGCGACCTGACCAGCGCCCAGCCCCTCGGGACCCCCTCGAAAACCTCACCGGGGTGGAGTTCGTGCTGCAACTGTCGCCGCCCTGTCAGGCCGGGGCCAGCCGCTCGCCAAACCGCGTCCGGATGCAGGCTGCGGCAGAAGGCGCCCGTGTCTAGATCCGGCGCCGGATTTCATCGGCGAAGCGCGGCACACCCGCTACTTCCAACGCATCGAGGAGTGAGGAGAGGGACCTGGGCTCCCGTCGGTTCGCTTTGGCCTGATCTCGGAGTTCGTCGAGAACCGAGCGAGACGTGAGATCGAGTTCATCGAGAAGGAAGTCGTCGGGATGGATAATCTCTACCTGATACTCGTCTAGAGCGTCGTCGGGGAAGTCGCTCGCGTTGAACGTTACGATCGCACCCGCGTCGGCTCTCACTGCAGCGGCGAGCACGTGACGGTCTTTGGGATCGCACACCATGGCACCGATGAGGCTGGCGTAGCCCGTCACGAGGGCATCAGGAAACGCTCGGCGCATCTCGCCGAGCAACCTGTCCACAGAAGCGGCAGGGATCTCGCTCTCGACGAGATTGCGCCTGAGTTCGTCGAGGATGTCTTCTGACCATAGTGGCCGGAACAGTCCCCGCTCAGCCAGCCTCAGGAGCGTGTCTCGAAGGTGGGCTGGGTAGAGGACGCAGGTATCGAGAACGACCGAGAACTTCACCTAGCGCGTCCGCTTGGGCTTGGCAGTGCGGTCGTACATTCCGCTTCCGTCAGCGATCTCAACCATCTTGTCGAGGGCGTCGCGCCGCTGTGTTGATCGACGATCGCGATACTCGAGTACGTCCACTAGGCGCACCCGTCGATGCCTACCGGGTTGCTCGAACGCGATCTCCCCTGACTCCAGGAGTTTCACGAGGGTGGGCCTACTAATGCCGAGTAGATCGGCAGCTTCCTGCGTCGTGAGCCTCTGGTGGACGGGTGCGATCGTCACTGCTCGACCTTGCGCCATCAATTGCACTATGTCACGCAACGCCTCGAACACCTGTGCAGGTAGGACAATCTCTTCGCCGTTCGGCCCCATGACCTTGGTGACGGGTGCTTGGCCGAAGCCGCTGAAACGTTCGGCGAGATCCTCGATCGATTCGGCGGGCGGCAGAACTGTCCGCTCGAGTGTTGTGCTGACCATCTCTCCTCCTCGGTGTGGGGAGCGTACCACCAAATCGATCAAACCGCAAGAACCGTAAAAAACGGTGAAGAGCCTGGCTGGTCTTGAAGTGCTCCGGTGCCGCGTCGGAAGGCCGCAATCCCTGGCCAGTTCGTGACCCATCCGTGCTCGGCCATAGGAAGAGATGTCAGCCGAGGCCCCCTCGGGACCCCTGACCTCCCCCCTACCTCCGATGTCAGGGCCCCCCGGCCCTACTCCTCGCCGGAGATGATCGCCCAGAGGATGTCGCGGATGCTCACGATGCCCAGCAGCTCTCCGTCGGCCATCACCGGCATGTGCCGGTAGCCCATCTCGAGGAGCCAGGCGGCCGCTTCGCGCACTTCCACGTCGGGGGCGAAGGTGTCGGGGGCGTCCGACATCCAGTCGGCCACCGACTCCTCCTCGGGGTCCGCCCCGTCGGCCACCGCCCGCACCACGTCGCGCTCGGTAATGATCCCCACCAGCTGCCGGCCCTCAACCACCGCCAGGCTGCCCACCCCGTCGCCTATGAGAGCCTCGGCCGCCTCGGCAACGGTGGCCTCACGACCGATGACGGTGGCGCTGCCTCCGACCAGCGAGCCCAGCTTCATGGTGATCCTCCCCGCGCCGTCGTGACGAGGCTAGCGGGCCGTTCCCGCCGCCACCCGGGGCCCTCAGGCCCCAAGTCTCAGACCAGGTCCTGCTCGCGGATCCCGAAAGAGGGATGGCGGAGCCGGCACAGCGCCAGCTTCTCGAGCTGGCGGATGCGTTCCCGGGTCAGGTTGAACTCGTCGCCGATCTCCTCGAGGGTGCGGGGCACCCCGTCGAGGAACCCGTACCGCAGGGCCAGGATGCGCCCCTCGCGGTCGGGCAGCCGGGAGATGGAGCGCCGCAGGCTATCGGCGATGTCCAGCTCCTCGGTGACCCGCACCGGGTCCACGGCGTCTTCGTCTTCGATGAAGTCGCCCAACTGGGCCCCGTCCTCGCCCACCGGCTGCTCCAGGGACACGGTATCGGCGACTCCCAAAGCGAGCTCCACCTTGTCCACGGTGACCCCGGCCTCCTCGGCGATCTCGGCCGGCTTGGGGTCACGTCCCAACTCGGCCTTGAGGCTGGCCTGGGCGGCGCGCACCGCAGCCAGAGTGTCGTGCAGGTGCACGGGGATGCGCACCGTGCGCGATTTGTCGGCGATGGCCCGGGTGATGGCCTGGCGAATCCACCAGGTGGCGTAGGTGGAGAA
>JAFGCH010000002.1 GCA_016932695.1 Acidimicrobiia bacterium
ATCTTGGCCACCTCGCTGGAGGTGCGGAAGCCGTCGAAGAAGTGGAGGAAGGGCAGGCGGCTGGTGAGGGTGGCCGAGTGGGCGATGGCCGCCATGTCGTGGGCCTCCTGCACCGAGGCCGAGTTCAGCAGCACGAACCCGGTGGGGCGCACGCCCATGACGTCGCTGTGGTCGCCGAAGATGCTGAGGGCGTGGGTGGCGATGGTGCGGGCCGACACGTGGATGACGCCGCAGGACAGCTCGCCCGCCACCTTGTACATGGTGGGGAGCATCAGCAGCAGACCCTGGGAGGCGGTGAAGGTCGTGGTCAGCGCCCCGGACTGGATGGCGCCGTGGCAGGCGGCGGCCGCCCCGGCCTCACTCTGCATCTCGACTACCTCGGGGACGGTCCCCCAGACGTTGGGCCGTCCCGCCGCCGACCAATCGTCGGCATTCTCCCCCATCGCGGACGAGGGGGTGATCGGGTAAATGGCGATGACTTCGCTCAGCTTGTGAGCCACGTAGGAGGCGGCTTCGTTGCCGTCCACCGTGACGATCGGTCGCTTCACCGGCATTCCTCCATCGCTTCGGGCCGCGGCAGGCCCGCCCTGCGGGCCTTCGGATGCGGCGCGGTAGCCCCCAGCGTAGGGCGGCGACGAGGCACCCCCGCCACCCCAACCTCGCCGTGACTCGTCTCCGGCGTCTGCAGCGTCCGGGGCCCGCCCTCAGCCTCACGTCGCTCCGGCCCTGAGGCGCTCTAAGAATCCACTATGGAGATAGGGGAAAGCGCTTACTAGCGTTCTTGGCGAGAAACGACAGGAAGGGAACATGCCCGCCATCTCCAAGCAGGCGGCCTCACGGATCGAGAACCTCCTCGGCATCGAGCGCCGCTACCAGACGATGGATGGCCACACCGTCACCTTCGAGAAGTACCACCGCGACATCGACATGGCGCCCCTCTTCCGCGGCCTCCCCGACGACCGGTGCCAGAGCCCCCACTGGGGTGTCCTGCTGAGCGGCCGGATCGTCTTCAGCTACCGCGACGAGGAAGAGACGGTCACGGCCGGCCAGGCCTACTACGCCCGGCCGGGGCACACGGCCCGAGTGGCTTCCGGGACCGAACTGATCGAGTTCAGCCCAACTGCCCCGCTGACCGAGGCCCTGGAAGTCAGCGTCCGGAACATGAGCGCCGCCCTGTCGGCCCCCGAGAGCCTCGCGGCCTCGACTGAGGCGACGGGGGCACGCGCCGCCTAGGAGACCGGCGGGATCCCGGCGCGCAGACGCCGGCCGGCAAGACGACGGAACGGCAGCCAGAACACCGCCACCAGGACGACGATCGCGGCCCCGGCCAAATAGGACGGCCTCTCGCCAATACCCGCCGCCAGCGCGGCGGTTCCCGAGGGCCCAACGAACATCCCCACCCGATTGGCGCTCACCCAGGTTCCCACCAGGACGCCGCGATAGCGGTCCCGGCCCACCGACGTGGTGAAGTGCTGCAGCAAGGGCGTGAGCAATCCCTGGCCCCCGCCCACCACCGCCAGGCCGATGCCCACCACGGCCAGTGCCGGAGCCACGCCGATGGCAACGAAACCCACCACCTGTAGAGCCAAGCCGGCGCCGATGAGCCGTGCCGGCCGAGCGATCGTGCTGGCCCGACTGGAGAGCATGGAGGTGATGCTGCTCGCGCCGGCCGCCAGGGCAATAAGCAAGCCGCGCGCCGTGGTAGTCAGCCCGTACTCGCTCTCCAGGAAAAGGGGCGTCAGTGTCTGGGTAAGACCGAGATACACCGACAGCGTGATGAGAGAGAGCGGCAGGATCCCGAGGTAATCGGCCAGCCGCCCCTTGGCCCGGAGATCCCTGAGGGCATCGCCCAGGTGAGCCAGGGGCCGCTGGGGCGACGGCTCGTGCGCCGGCTCGGGCACCAGGCGCGCCGCCAGCCACACCGGAAAGGCCAGCAGGTACAGGAGGAACGGACGGAGGCTGCCCCCCGCCCCGACGAGGCCGCTCAGGATCGGCCAGAGGGTGCCGGCCAAGGTGAGGGCGGCGGCGTTGATCCCCATGGCCCAGCGCCGGGAGTGGCCGATGAACTGGTCGCCCACCAGGACCACCCCGAAGCTGAGCAGGGTGGATGCCCCCAGGCCCTGGACGAGACGCAGGCCCAGCATCAACCAGTAGTTGCCGGCGAAGAAGCAAGCCGCGCCCGCCGTCCCGAAGATCAGCAGGCTGGCACGCACCACACGCCGCCGGCCGAACCGGTCTAGCAGGTAACCCAGGTACCCCGCGAGCAAGATCCCCGGAAGGGCGACGATGCCCTGGGCCACCCCGATGGCTCCCCGGGATACGCGCAGGGCGGCGGCGAGTTCGGGCAGCACCGGAGGCATTGCCGCGAAGGTGAGCTGCCCCACTGCGCTGATGCCGATCAGGAGCAGCAGCAGCACGCGGCGGCGCAGGACGGGCGGGGCAGGTGCGGCGGCGCTCATAGAGCCGACACCCTAGAACCGCTGCGAAGAACCCGTAGATCGGCCCACAGCAGTCTCACCACCGAGCGAGCAGGACGGCGGGGGTAGCCGAGGAGCCACCCGGGCGGCAGGCACCGTCCGCGAGGGTCGGCGGCTTGCCTTCTGCCCCCCTTCCGGCCGAACCGTCGCGAGCTCGGCCGGCCCGCCCGGGTCTTGCAGCTACTACCTTGGGGGGATGGCGACCCTGGAGATCAGCCTCCTGGGCGGTTTCCAGCTGCGGCGCGAGGGGGTGCTCCTGGCGCCGATCTCCCTGCGCGCCGGCCGCTCGCTGCTCGCCTACCTCGTCATGAACCGGGAACGGCCTCACACCCGCGACCTGCTCGCCGGCACCTTCTGGCCCGACCTGCCCGATGCCCGCGCCCGGCGGCGCCTCAGCCAAGCGCTCTGGCAAGTGCAGGCCCGTCTCGTCGAAGGTGAGGATCCCCATCGCCGCCTCGTCGCCACCAGGGGCGACACCGTGGGCATCAACCCCGACGCCGATTTCTGGCTCGACGTGGACGAGTTCGAGTGGACCCTGGAGCAGGCTGCCTCGGCAGCGGTGGCCGGCCGCGCTCAGGAAGCCGATCTGCTCGCCGCCGCCGTCCGCCTATACCGCGGCGACCTGCTGGAGGGCATGTACGACGACTGGCCGACGCCCGACCGGGAGCGCCTGCGCGCCCGCTTCCTGGCCGCTCTGGAGCGCCTGGCCGACCTGACCATGAGCCGCGGCGACTACGAGACCGCCTTGATCCACGCCCGACGTCTAGCCCAGCACGACCCTATGCGGGAGGAAGCCCACCGGTGGGTGATGCGCCTGGCCGTGCTCCTCGGCCGCCACAACGAAGCCCTCCGCCAATACGAGCTGTGCCGCCGCATACTCGCCGAGGAGTTCGGGGCCGAGCCCTCTCCCGATACCCGCCAGATCTACGAGGCGACCGTGGCCGAGAGGGAGTCGGACCATCCCCTCAGAGGACCGGGACGGGCGACGCCTCTGTTCGAACCCGCCGGACAGGTGCCTTTCGTCGGCCGCGAGCAGGAGCGGGCGATGCTGCTGCAACGCCTCGATGCCGCCCTCGACCGCCACGGGGGACTGGTGCTGGTGGAAGGGGAGGCGGGGGTAGGCAAAACCCGCCTGCTCGCCGAAGTGGTCGAGGACGCACGGTGGCGGGGCATGGACGTCCTGTGGGGCCGCTCCTCTCCCAGCGGCGGCCGCCCCTACGCCCCTCTGGCCGACGCCCTGGTGGGCGGGCTGTCGGAGTTGCGGGCCCGCCAACTGGCACCGCGCCTGGAGTCCATCTGGCGAGAGCCGCTCGCCCGCCTGGTTCCCTCGCTGGCCCGCAAAGGTGACGACCCGGCAGCGACCCTGCGACCGACGGACGAGCAGGCCCGGATGCGCGAGTCCATCGCTCTGGGTTTGCTGGGCCTGGCCGATATCGCCCCGCTGCTCGTGGTGCTCGAGGACGTCCACTGGGCCGACGAGGACAGCATCCAGGCATTGGCCCACCTCGCCGGGCGCACCGAGGGCCACCGCATCATGATCGCGGTCAGCTACCGCCATGCCGAGGCCCGGGAGCGCGCCGAGGTCTGGGGCCTCCTCCGCTCCCTGGACCGCCGGCCGTCGTGTTCCCGTCTGTCTTTGAGCCCCTGCTCCCCCGCCCAGACCGAGGAACTGGTCCGCCGCTGCCTGGGCCTGGCCGAGGTGAGCGCCGACTACTCCCAGCGGGTCCACCGGGAAACCGGGGGCGTACCCCTGTTCATCGTTGAGGCTCTGCGTGCCCAGTACGAGCAGGGGGACCTGGCCGAGGCCGGCGACCTGCCGGCCGGGGGCGTGCCCACGCCGCAACTGCTGCCCATCACCCCGCGGGTGCTCGACCTCATGCGGAGCCGACTGGCCGGTCTTGATGCCGAGGCCAAGGCGATCCTCGACCTGGTCGCGGTGCACGACGGTGAGTTGACCCTGGCCGAGATCGAAGCGGCGTGCGACCAGAGCGACGAGGCCGTGCTGAGCGGAGTGGACGGCCTGGTGCGCCGCCGCCTGCTCACCGAGAGGCCCGGCGGCTACCAGGTGAGCCATGAACTGCTGCGGCGGGTGGTCTACGACGATCTGCCCCTCGCGCTGCGCCTGGACCTCCACCGCCGCGTCGCCCTTTCCGTCGAGGCCCACCGACCGGACGAGGTCGAGGTCCTCGCCCACCACTTCACCACGGCCCGCATTCCCGACCGCGCCGCCGACTACCTCGAAAGGGCCGCCGAGAGAGCGCTCGTGGTCCGGGCATACGACACCGCCGCCCTCCACCTGGCCCGGGCCGCGGATGCCTTGGACGAGATCGCGGCCCCGCCGGAGAGGCACTTCCGGGTGGCGGCGCGTCTCGAGGAGGTTCTCGACGTGCTGGCCCGCCGCGGCGACCAGGAAGAGGCCCTCCTCCGCATGGAACGGTATGCGCCGCCCGACTTCGCCGCCGATGTGCACCGGCGGCGCGCCTGGTGGCTGGCCCATGTCGATCGCTTCCCGGAAGCCGAGGTTGAGGCGAAGCGCGCCCTGGAACTCGCCCGGCAAGCCGATGACGGAGGCCGGGCGGTGGCGGCGCTGAGCACCCTGGGGATGATCGCCTGCTTCGCCGGCCGCGCTGCAGAGGGCATCGTTCACCTGGCGGAAGCCGCCGTCTTCCGAGGCGCCGATCGTCGCCAGCAGGCCGATGCTCGCAACGCCCTGGGCCAGAACCTCATCGACCTGCAGCGCTTCGACGAGGCCGAGTCGCAGTTGCTGGCCGCTCTCTCCCTCTACGGCGAAATCCACGACGCCCGCGGGCAGGCCGAGGTGCTGGGGATGCTGGGCACCCTGCGCATGGAGCGAGGCGACTCGGAACTGGCCGAGAACGACTTCAACCGGGCCATCCGGATGAGCCGCTCCATCGGCTACCGCCACGGCGAGGCGGTCTACCAGATGAACCTGGGGATTCTGTTGGCCCTAGTCAACAAGCCGCACGCCGCATTCCAGTGCTTCGAAGCCGCCGCCAAGACCTACGCTGAAATGGGCAATCGCAGAGGACACGCTCTCGTTCTCTCAAACTCAGCATGGATGAAGCACGCCGTTCTGGGAGACGACGAGCCGGCAGAAGAAGCTGTGCACGAGGCCCTTGCCACCTATGAAGAAATCGGGGACACCAGAGGTCAGTCCCAGTGCCTTGGCACTCTCGGGAGCATCCGCTGCCGCCACGGCAGAGTGGATGAAGGGCTGGCGCTTCTGGGCAAGTCCCTGGACCTTGCACGGGGAGCAGAGGACTTCTGGATCGCGTCCCAGGTTCTCAAGGAATACGCGCGTTGCGAAATGGACGCCGGCCTGTTGGAGTCCGCTCTAGCCCACACCGACGCGGCACTCCGAGTGTGCGCCGACATGGGCATAGGCGACCTCGCTGCTTCGATCCGAGCACTGCGAAGCAGAATCCTCCTGGCCTCAGGCGACACCCCAGGAGCCCTCTCGGTCGCGGCCGAGGCCATGCAGGGGTTACGCCCCGGCATAGAACTGGCCCATCTGGTTCCATTCGCCTACGGGATCGCCCTGTTAGCCAGCGGCCGAACAGAAGAGGCCGACCGCCACCTCGAGATCGCCTATGACCAGCTGATCAGGTCGCTTGGCGACCTGATCCAGTCCGAACGCGACGCTGCTCTTGCCGCGGTTCCCGCCCATCGAGAGGTCATTGAGACCTGGGACAAGCGCCGTCCGGAGCAAGTCACACGGCTACTGGCTCGGGTGGGGACGCCCACAGGAAGACCCCTGGCAGACCATGAGAAGGTGCCGGTCATCTGGACCATCCGCATCCCGGACGACAATGCCATCGCGAACCCGCAGGAGCGCCGACGAACCCGGCTTCTGCGACTGCTCGAGGAGGCAACTGCGCAGGGTGGGGCCCCCACTCTGAATGATCTGGCTGCAGCTCTTGAAGCGAGCATCGCCACCGTCCGCCGCGATCTGGCCAGCCTGCGTCAGTCCGGCCTACCCACCCCGACCCGGGGGCACCGGGAGGCGCGAAACCGGTGAGCGCAAGGTAGCCCGGGTTTCTGAGACATCCACGAGATAGCTGATGCTGAGTTTCGGCACCACTTGCACGCGACTTGTCGAGGAGGACCTGTGCTGAGGCGGATCAGCTTCATCGTGCTAGGTGCAGCAGCGTTCGCGACCCTGAACGTCGCGCCCGCCCTCGCCATTCTCCGCCCGGGCCACTGACGCCCTACCAGGATTCGCCGACGACCAGAGGCGTCGGCGATATGCCGCCCGGCTAGGCGCGACGGGCCGAGCCGGGCACTGGGTGCCCCGCCACGGCTGGGCCCCTACTCCGCCATCCGGGCCTCGTCTCCTCCGAGACGGGGCCCGGGGCTTTCACCGGCCCCAGCCTCCCCCGCCCGGCGTGAGAATGCGCAGACGATCACCGACTCGCACCTCGAGGGTGACCTTGCCCGGCAACCGCTCCGGAGCCCTGCCGCACCGCAACAGCCAATCCTCTCCGCACGCCCCCGGACCGCCCCCCGCCAGCCCCCACGGCTGGTGCCGGCGTCGCTCCCCGATAAGCGAGACCGTCGCCGGCGCCAGGAACTCGACCTCCCGCACCATGCCCTCTCCTCCCGGGAACCTGCCGCCGCCTCCGCTGCCGGTGCGTAGGCCGGTGGCCACGACCCGGAACGGGTAGTGGGCCTCCAGCGACTCGATGGGTGTGTTGCGGGTGTTGGTCATGCCGGTATGGATGCCCGACTGGCCGGCGCGCCGGGGTGACCCACCTTCGCCGCCGCCGATGGTCTCGTAGAAGACCGACCCGGCGGACCCCACCAGCAGATTGTTCATAGTCCCTTGCGAGGCCGCCGGCACCCGGTCGGGCGCGGCCTGCGCCAGCGCTCCGAGCAGCACGTCGGCGATCCGTTGGCTGGTCTCCACGTTGCCGGCAGCAACGGCGGCGGGCGGCCCGGCCGTCACCAGCGTCCCGGGGGGCGCCACCAAGGACAAGGGCCGGTAGCAGCCGCCGTTTGCCGGGATGGAAGGGTCGGTGGCCACGCGCACGGCGTAGTACAGGCACGACCGGGTCACCGCTTCTACTGCGTTCAGATTCCCCTCGATCTGGCCGGCGGTGCCGGCGAAGTCGGCGGTCAGTCCCCCGCCCGCCACGGTCACCGCCCCCCGGATGGGCAGATCCCGGTCACCCCACTCCAGTACATCCTCGAAGCGGTAGGCGCCCTCGGGCAGCGCTTGCAGGGCGCTTCGCATGCGCGCCTCGCCGTAGTCGAGCAGGGCCCTGGTGACCGTCTCAGCGCGCCCCGCTCCCCCCGCCTCCAACGCCTCGACCAGACGGCGGGCGCCGGCCTCGTTGGCCCCCAACTGCGCCGACAGGTCGCCGCGCCGCTCGTCGGGAGTGCGGGTGGCCTCCAACAGCGGCTCCAGGAACTCCGCCAGCCACCTCCCTCCGGCGGCCGCCGCTTGCGGAGAGATGACGTGCCCCTCATCGGCCAGGCGGGTCGCTGCGGCCGGCATCGATCCCGGCGCAGCCCCGCCGACGTCGGCGTGGTGCGCTCGGTTGGCCGCCCATCCCACCAGCCGGCGGCGGCGGAACACCGGCCGTACCAGGGTGATGTCGTTCAGGTGCGTGCCTCCGTGGAAAGGGTCGTTCACCGCGTACTGCATCCCCGGTTCGACCCCATCCCCGAAGCGCTCGATGACCGCTGCCACCGATGCCGGCATCGAACCCAGGTGCACCGGGATGTGCTCGGCCTGGGCCAGCATCTCCCCCCACGGTACGAACACCGCGGCCGAGCAATCGGCCCGCTCCTTGATGTTGGGGGAGTAGGCGGTGCGGCGCAGCACCGCTCCCATTTCCTCAGCGACCGCGGCGAAGCGATTGCGGGCGACTTCGAGGGTCACCGCATCGACCGTCACCAACTCACCTCCAGCGCCCCGCTGGGATGCACCGCCGCTCTCTCCCCGGCGGCCAGCCAGGTGGTGGCATCGGGCTCTTCGATGACGGCGGGCCCTACAACCTCCTGTCCCGGGCGCAGCCCCGGCCGCCACCACACGGCCGCCCGGATGAGCCCGGCAGCCGTCAAGACCTCGCGGTGCCCCCGGGCAGCGGCCCCCACCGGAGTTGCCGCAGGAAGATCCTCGAAGCGCACGGCCGGACGCCCCGTGGCCTCCGCCCGCACCGTGACTACCTCCACCGGATCGCCCGGGCGGGCGAAGCCGTTGCGCCGCCGGTGGGCCCGGTGGAAGCGGGCCACCAGGCGGGCCCAGCCTTCCCCCGGCCGATAGGGCACGGTGGTCTCGTGCGACTGGCCCCGGTAGCGCGCGTCGGCGAATCCCGTCACCTCCACCGGGTCGACCCCCGAAGCCGCCCGCAGTGCCGTCTTCGCCGCCGCCAGCAACCCGCCCAACGCCGCATCCAGCGCCCGCCCATCGGTGGCCATGACGCTACGAGCCAGATCGACCCGCGGTGGCGCCAGCAGCAGGCCCAAAGCCGAGAACACCCCGGCGTGCGCCGGGATCACCACACCCGCCATGTCCAGGCTTCGGGCGAGGGCGGTGGCGTGCAGGCCGCCGGCGCCGCCGAAGGCCACCAGCACCGCCCGGCGCGGGTCGGCGCCTTCCTCAACCGAGACCCGGCGGAGGGCTCGCTGCATGTGCGCTTCCACGACCTCCGCCATGCCCCGGGCAGCCGCCCCCCGGCCGAGGAGGGCCGCATCTCCCAGGCGCCCCACCGCCTCCTCAGCAGCGGCCGCGTCGAGGACCAGGCTGCCTGCCAGCCGGGTCTGCGGACCGATGCGGCCCAGCACCACATGAGCATCGGTGACCGCCGCCGCCCCGCCGCCCCGCCCGTAGCAAGCCGGCCCGGGATGGGCCCCGGCACTACGCGGGCCCACCCGCAGGGCACCGCCGGCGTCGACCCAGCCCAAGCTGCCGCCCCCGGCCCCGACGGTGTGCACCGCCAGCGCCGGCATCCGGCAGGGGTAGCCGTCGACGGCCCGCTCGTAGGCGACCTCGGGACGGCCGAAGTCGATGCGGCAGACGTCGGTCGAGGTGCCCCCCATGTCGAAGGACACCAGGTGCTCGTTCCCCAGGACCCGCCCCAAAGCGGTCGCGGCCACCACTCCACCGGCCGGGCCCGACAGGAGAATCGCCGCGGGCAGGCGCGCCGCCTCGTCCACCGCCATCAAGCCGCCCGAACTGCGCATGACCGCCACCCGAGCCACCCCGGCTTGCTCTGCCCCCCGCCGCAGGCGTTCCAGGTAGCCGGCCACCACCGGGATCAGGTAGGCGTTGACCACGGTGGTGGAAGCACGTTCGTATTCCCGAAACTCGGGTGCCACCTGCGAGGAGAGAGCCACCGCCGCCCCGGGCAGCGCCGCCGACAGCGCCCGCCCCACGGCGACTTCGCGTGAGGCATCCGCGAAGGAATACAGCAGGCAGACCGCCACCGCCTCAGGCTGCAGGGCGGCTACGCGTGCCACCGCCGCGCGCTCTCCGGCCTCCCGTCCTCCCGCCGCCCCCAGGTACCGGCCGTCCCGGTCGAGGCGCCCGGGCAACCCCACCCGGGCGGCGCGCTCCACCAGCGGAACCGGGCGGGTCGCGGCGAGGTCGTACAGCGAGGGCCGGTCCTGGCGGCCGATCTCGATGAGGTCCTCGAAGCCGGCGTCGGCGACCAGCACGGTCCGAGCCCCCGACCGCTCCAGCAGGGCGTTGGTGGCCGCGGTAGTGCCGTGCAGCAGGCCCTCGCCTCCGCCCGCGGCCGACAGACCCTCCAGCACTGCCCGGCTCTGCTCGGGGGTGCTGGCCACTTTGGCGGTGCGCAAGTGGGCGCCGTCCCAGGCCACCACGTCGGTGAAGGTGCCGCCGACATCCACCCCGGCGGTCCCGGGGGCGAGGGCTACCATGCCGCCGCGACCCTCGGGAGGAACATGGCGGTCGTCATCCAGCCCACGCCCAACCCCAACGCCCTCAAGTTCGTGGTCGGCGGCCACTTCGCCACACCCACCAGTTTCGTCGCCGGGCAGCCCGCCGGCCACCCGGCGGCCGAGGCTCTGCTCGCCCTGCCCGGGGTAACGAGCGTGTTCATGTCGGCCGACTTCGTCACCGTCTCCAAGAACCCGGGGTCTTTCTGGGACGAGATCACCCCGGCGGCCCGCCGCATCCTCGAGGAGCACTTCGGGAGCTGAGGGCGCTCGGGCACCAGCCGTCGGGACCTGCCATCATCGGCGGCTCGGACCGCCGAGGGGAGGACTCATGCCGATCCGCCGCCTGCCCATCACGCTGACGGTGCTCATCCTGGTAGGAGCCGCCCTCGCCGGTTGTGGCGGCGACACGGAAGCCACCACCACTTCCGCAGCGCCTACCACCAGTTCCACAGCTGCCCCGACCACCGTCACCGCCGCCGCGACCACGACGGCGCCGCCCTCGATTCTGACCATTGCCGCCCCCGCCTTCGAGGACGGCAGCGGCATCCCCGTGGCCCACACCTGCGTGCTCGACAACGCCTCGCCCGAGATCACTTGGACCGGGGTCCCGGCGGGCACTGCAGCGCTGGCGCTGACCGTGGTGGACCCCGATGCCGAGGACTTCGTCCATTGGGTGATCTGGAGCATCCCACCCGAGGCGACCGGCCTGCCTGCCGATCTCCCCGGAGATCCCGACCTGCCCGGGGGCGCCCGCCAGGCCCTGAACGACTTCGCTGCCTTTGTCGAACCGGGTGAGCCCGGACCGGGAGGCGTCCCCTTCAAGACCATCGGCTACGACGGGCCCTGCCCGGGCACGGTCCACCACTACGTGTTCACCCTCTACGCCTTGGCCGGCGACATCGACCTACCGGGAGGCAGTGCCGGCGCCGATGTCGTGGCGGCAATTGAGGCGGCGCGCGCCGACGGCAGCCTGCTGGCAGAGGCCGCTCTCACCGGGCTCTTTGGGCCCAACGAGTAGACGCCTCACTCCCCCAGAGGATCACCGCAGTCGGCGAACCAATGCAGGGTGCCGTCCACCAGGCCCAAGTGCATCTCCCGGCGGGTGTCCTCCCCGTTCTCGTGGCGGTTTGCGTCGAGGATGAAGACGTCTTCCACGGGGATCAGGGAACCGTCCAGCGGCACCTCCCCCGGGCCGAAGCCGAGCAGCGAACTGACCCGGGTCCCCAACGTTGGTGGGCGGAGTCCTACACAAAGCCCCTGCTGGCTTTGCGGCTGTGCTGATCTCTCAACGCAGGAAGCACTGTGGAGGCCGAGAGCGGCGGGCCGTAGGCGCGCTTGCTCTCGTCGATCGGCCTCATCGCCTCTCCCCCAAGGTCACCAGGCCGCCGGACCGAGGCGCTGAATCCAATCGTGGCCGCTAGGCCTCTCCGGGCGAATGACGGCCACCCCTGGGTGAGGGTGAAGGAGTCGATGGGCAGCTCAACCCATTCCTCGGCCGGCGCCTCGGTGAGGTAGTGCCGCCGCATCCGCCGTAGGCCTCGGAACGGCAGGTCAGGGTGACCCGGCCGGGCTCCCGCATGAGGCGCCTGTGCACCGAGTCGCCGGCGGTGCGCCGGACTCCGACAACCCAATCCAATCAGGCGGCCACGGGACCGGGCAAGCGGCCGCCGGCGCGCCGAACGCTCGGGCGCGATCCGACTCCAGGGTCTACCCTTCCCGAATCGCCGACTGAGGGGGCGTGCGATGCGCCGGATGGTGCGCTTGTTCGTGGCTGCTGCGTTCGGGGTCTCCCTGCTGGCCGCATCGGCCGGTGCCCAGGCCGAAGCAGGGGGGCGGTTGCCGCCCCTTGTCGTCTTCGACACTGAGATCAGCGGTGCCCCCGGCGACCAGCAGTGGCCGGCCATAGCCTGGAACGCCACCGACAACGAGTACCTGGTGGTGTGGCAGGACACGCGGAATCTCGGCACGCGCGGTCACGACATCTACGGCAGACGGCTGGACGCTTTGGGCAGCCCCATAGGTGCGGACTTCCGCATCAGCGGGCCCCAGGCGCTGAAGGACGAGTACGAACCGGCGGTGGCGTGGAGCCGAATGGCCAATCGCTACCTGGTCGTCTGGCGTGACGGACGCGACCTGCTCGGCAAGGGGGACGAGATCTTCGGGAGGGTCCTGGCTGCCGACGGCACGCCGGTGGGGGGCGACAAGCGAATCAGCAGCCCCAAGGCGACCCAGAACGAGTACCAACCCGACATCGTCTGGAACCAGACGTCCGGCAGGTTCTTGGTCGTATGGATGGACGGCCGCAACCTGGGTTCACGCGGGTGGGACGTCTATGGGCGACTGGTGAAAACCGACGGCAAACCCTCCGGGCGGGATCGTCGGATCAGCGGCCCCAGAGCCACCTCGAACGAGGGGCGCCCGGCGGTGGCCTGGGATCAGACGGGCAACCGGTACCTGGTGGTTTGGGAAGACGAGCGGGGCCCTGTCGCCCGAGGTCAAGACATCTACGGGCGGCTGCTGAACTCAAACTTGCAGCCCATCGGTGGAGACCATCGCATCAGCGGCCCGAAGGCCACCTCGGACGAGCACGAACCCGACGTGGCCTGGAACGGCTCCGCCGGTCGCCATGTGGTCGTTTGGCGGGATGAGCGCAACGACGGCACGACGGGCGACGACATCTACGGGAGGGTCGTGGGCACGAACGGCCGCCCGGTCGGCGGCGACAAGCACATCAGCAGCCCGGCCGCCGTGGCCAATGAGTACCGGCCTGCGGTGGCCTGCCACCAAGCCACGGGGTCTTGCCTGGTGGTTTGGGACGACGGCCGCGACCAACTCCTCCGCGGTTTCGACATCATCGGCCGCCGCATAGGAGCAGACGGCAAGGCGACGGGGGGCGAACTGCAGGTCAGCGGCACAGCGGCGACCTCCGACGAGAGCACCCCCGCCCTGGCGTGCAGCCAGGACGACAACCGCTATCTCGTGGTGTGGCAGGACTGGCGGAACGACGGCTACCCGCTGTACCACGGCATCGACCTCTACGGGCGGCGGGTGAGCGGGTAGACGGCATTCGAGACCGCAGACGACACCTTCACCTTCTAGTCGGGGGTTGGAGCCGCGGCAAGTGGCCACCCGCCCGCCGTCACCCCCCGGTGGCGTCCGCGCCGCTCTCCACCCACACCACCACCGGCCAGCGGTTGCCGACGTCGTCGGCCAGGGTCAGCACCACCCTCCAGCCGGCCTCCGCCTCATAGGCGGCCAGCAAGCGCGTCTCGGTCCCCCAGGATCCGGCATCGGCCACCGCCGCGTCGATCACCCACTGCGGCGCCTCCCCCTCCTCCTGGGGCCAGGCCTCCGGCTCCGGCCCGGCGGGCAACGGAGTCGGGGCGGGCAGGTCCACCACCGTGGTGCCCCCATCGTCGCCGACCGCCACGGTCACCTCCACTGCCCGCACCGGCAGCCGGTAGAAGCCCCGGTCGGGCGGCGCCCCCAGGGCACGGAAAGCCACCCCCACCCGGAAACGGCCCTCGCCCACCTCCTCTACCCGGAAGGCCCGGGCCCACTCCACATACGACAGGCTGCCCGCAGCATCCTGGGGCATGTCGGGGATGGCGGCGCCCCCGGGCAGAGCCGCCCGGAGGTCGGCCGAGCCGGTGGGCTCCAGGTCGGCGGTGAAGTAGTCGGTGACGAACCATTCCGCCCGGGCCACCGCCGCCCGCTCTGCCGGGGCCGCCGGGAAAGCCATGAGATCGGCCTCGCGGTACAGCAGCGCCGGAGCCGGCGAAGCGGCGACGGCTGCGCTGGTCGCCGTGACCGCCGCCGTGGTCGCCGCCACCTCCTCAACAGACACGGCGGGCGCCGGGGCCACCGGCGCGACACCCGAAGGGGACAGGAACGCCCGCACCACCAGCACCGTGATCACCAGCGCCCCCACCCCCCCGGCTGCGAGGTAGAGAACCCGGCGCCGCCCCTCCGGGGGCCGCGTGGTCAACTCGGACCAAGGGATCTGCTCGAACTCCTCGTGCTGCTCATGTTGATCCACGGAGGCTCCTCGGGACGATGGGCCGGGACAGCGGGCCGCCCGGTGCCCAGGCCGCCCCCCAACGGAAGGGCGGCGGGGCCGGGCAGCGAGGCAACGGCGACCACCCCGGGCGCTCCCACACCACGGGGAGGCGCACCGGCGGAGGCGCCAGCGTCCGCGCCGCCGCGGGCAGCG
>JAFGCH010000085.1 GCA_016932695.1 Acidimicrobiia bacterium
CCATCTGGTGCCGGGGGAGGATGACCGGGAACATCGTCTCGAAAGCCAGGGTGGGAGCGGCGAAGGTCAAGGTCACGGTCTTGCCGTCGGCCTCCACGCCGGTGATCGCCTCGTAAGGTGTGCGGTCCAGGCTCAGCGTCCCGGCATCGGCTGCCATGAGGGCCTCGTAGGTGAAGGCGACGTCGTCACCGGTGATGGGGGTGCCGTCCTCCCAGACCGCCTCCTCGTGGATCTGGAAGGTCACCCGGGTGGTGCCATCGCTATCGACTACCACCCCACGGTTGACCACGGTGGGGAGAGCCACGGCCAGGTCGGGGATGATCGCCCCCGTGTCCCCGTTGACCTCGGTGAGCCCGGCGAAGATGGCCTGTCCCACTCGGGAGACGACCCAGTTGTCGCCCCCAGGGGCGTACGGATTCAGGGTGGGGGGCTCCTGGTCGTCCCCGATCACCACCTCGTTGGGCCCCGGCGGACGCGTCGTGGTGGTGGTGGTCGTCGCGCCCGTGGTTCTCGTCGTGGTCGGCGCCTGAGTGGTGGTCGTCGTCACGGGGGAAGTGGTGGAGGCAGACGGCGCGCCCTCCCCGCTCTGGCAGGCGGCCAGGACCAGGGCAATCGCCAGGAAGCTCCCCAGGGCACGGCGCCGCATGCGGGCAGAATACGCCCGTGGGGGTCTAGAGGCCCTCGACGGTCACCCCGTCGGCGTAGGCGGCAAGGGCACCTATGTCGCCCACATCCGAGGTCAGCACGGTGCCGCCCGGTTCGGCGGCGGCGACCACCAGGGCGTCGGCTGCTGATCCGGTGTGCGCCTTGGCCCTGCGGAAGGCCGCCCGGCGGGCCAGAGCTTCGGGTGTGCCCTCGACGAGGTCACATGCCTTCAGGAACCGGTTCACGGGAGCATCGCGTCCGGGATCTCCTCGCAGGCACTCCACGAGCACAGGGGATAGCACCAGCGGGGGCCACCGGCGCCTAGCGCGCATCTCCGCGATCAGCGCCGCGGTTCGTGGTGACGCCCCGGATAGGCCGGTGATTGCTCCGGAATCCAGCAGGAGCATGCTCAATCCGTGGCCGCACCGGCCCGGCGGACGATGCGGTCGACCAGGTCCTTGGCCCACGCCTCATCCTCCGCGGATGGCTCTCCGACCTCAGCGATCAACTCGGTGAGGTACTCGTCGGTGGCGGCGAGGATCTGCCGGCGCCGTGCTTCGACCCGCACCGCCTCCTGGAGCAGTTCGGAGGCCGGTAGCCCGAGTTCTTTCACCACCCGGTAGAGATCTTCGGGAAGGTACACCTGCATTCTTGGCATACGTCTAAATGTACGCACAAGGTAGGGCCCTACCAAGAAGGGTCACGCGACCCCTACACCGTGTACGCCAGGAAGGGCGCCACCTCGGCGGAGGGCAGGCGCACCGCGATGCGCACCCCGCCCTCCTCGTGATCCTGGGCCAGCACCTCGGCCACCCGGTGCAGGGCGGCCACCAGGTCCCCCCGGTGGTGGGGGATGAGCAGGTCCAGGCTGAGGGTGCCTCGGGCGATGCGCTCGTCGAGGGCGGCCAGCAGGGCGTCCAGGCCCTCCCCGGTGGCCGCCGACACCGCCACCGCCTCGGGGTGCAGGGCGAGCAGTCGGTTGACGATCGGGGCCGGGGCGACGTCGACCTTGTTGACCACCAGGATCTCCTCGTGGCCGGTGCCGCCCACCTCTCCCAGGGTGGTGTGCACCGCCTGGATCTGGCCATCGGGGTCGGGGGCGGCGGCGTCGACCACGTGCAGCAGCAGGTCCGTCTCCACCGCCTCCTCGAGGGTGGAGCGGAAGGCCTCGACGAGCTCGTGGGGCAGGCGGCGCACGAAGCCGACCGTGTCCGACAACAGCAGCAGCCGTCCGGAAGGCAGGGTGAGGCGGCGCACCGTGGCGTCGAGGGTGGAGAAGAGGCGGTCCTCGACCAGGACGCCGGCGCCGGTGAGGCGGTTCAGCAGGCTCGACTTCCCGGCATTGGTGTAGCCCACCAGGGTGGCAGTGGGCAGGCCGGAGCGGCGGCGGGCTTTGCGCTGGGTGGTCCGGGTGGTGCGCAGCGCCTCGATCTGGTCCTCGAGGATGCTGATGCGCCGCTGCACCCGGCGGCGGTCGCTCTCCAACTGGGTCTCCCCGGGGCCCCGGGTGCCGATGCGGCCCGCCTGCTGGCTCAACTGCAGGCCACGCCCCCGCAGCCGGGGGAGGCGATGGCGCAGCAGGGCCAACTCCACCTGGGCCATGCCCTCCTTGCTGTGGGCGTGCTGGGCGAAGATGTCGAGGATCAGGGCGACTCGGTCGACGACGTCGCAGCCGAAGATGTCCTGCAGGTTGCGCTGCTGCACCGGGGTCAACTCCCCGTCGACCACGACGACGTCCACGTCGAGTTGACGGCCCAAGGCGGCGAGTTCCGCCGCCTTGCCTTTGCCGATGAAGGTGGCGGGGTCGGGCCGGGGCCGGGTCTGGGTCTCCCGGGCGACGGTGTCGGAGCCGGCGGTGTCTGCCAGACGGCCCAACTCGGCGAGCGAGGCCTCGGTCTCCTCCACGGAGCGGCCATCGCTGGCCAGCGATACGAGCAGGGCGCGCTGACGCCGCACCGCCAGGTCGGTGACGGTGGCGGTGAGACGGCGGCGGTTGCGGGAGGCGCGGGGGTCGGCCACGCCTTCATGTTGCCACGGTGCGGGGCGAGGGTACGCTGGATGGCCGGGAGATGGAGCAATGAGCCGGGCGGTGACGGGCGGTGAGGTGCGCGCCCGGCGGCGCGCCCTGGGCCTCTCCCCGGCCGACCTGGCCCGGGCAGTGGGGACGCGGGCGGTGCTGGTCGGCCGCTGGGAACGCGAGGAGGCCGTGCCCACCCCGGAGGAGTGGGAGCGCCTCGCCGAAGCGCTCGACCTGGATGCCGGGGCCTGGGTGGGATGGGGGGCGCCTTCGGTGGCCCCTTTCTCGGTCTCTCCTGCGCCGCCCCCGTCCGAGGCGCCGCCGGCTGAGGGGTCGCTGCGAGGCCGCCTCTCCTCCCTGCTGGCCCGCGTCGGCGGGCTGCTCCGGGCGTTGCGGCCGCCGCTCGGCTCCGCTGGGGTCGGATCGGGCGAACCGGAGGCAACGGGCTCCTACCTCAACGACCCGGCAGAGCAGCGCCGCTACGCCCTGCGCTGGGCGGTCACCCTGCTCGTCTTGGGGGCGCTGGCCGTGGGCCTGGTGTGGGCGCTGGCCGAACTGCGCGAGGGCTTCGGCGCCTTCCTCGATCTCTTCCGCGGCCGCCCGCCCGGCTCCGGCCTCACCCGCGCCCTTCCCGGGCTGCTCCCGGGGTGAGCCGCTTTCCGGCCCCGTCGCGCTAGGTTCTCCTCATGGCTTCCCTCACGTTCCTCGGCGGCACCGACACGGTCACCGGGTCGAAGTTCTTGCTCGCCTCCAACGGGGCCCGGCTCCTGGTGGATTGCGGGCTGTTTCAGGGCCCCTCGGCGATGCGCCAGCTCAACTGGGAAGACCCGGCCTTCCGCGCCGGCCTGCCCGACGAGGTGCTGCTCACCCACGCCCACATCGACCACAGTGGCTATCTGCCCCG
>JAFGCH010000086.1 GCA_016932695.1 Acidimicrobiia bacterium
CGCCGATACGAAAGCCATGCTGGGACCGACCTACCCCTGCAGCGTGGTGGTGGTGGATGCGGATCATGCCGGCCGGCGGCGCCTGGTTCAGGGCCTCGTCGCCGAGGGGCTGGGGGCGGCGGGGAGCGCCAGCGGCCTCGCCGGGGTGGAGCAGGCCCTGCAGGAACCCTGCGATGCCGTGGTGGTGGCGCTGCCGCTACCCGACGTGACCACCCGCCAGTTCCTCGGCATGGTGCGCGCCGTGGGCGACCTGCCCATCGTGGTACTCGGCGCCGGCCCCGGTGAAGTGACCGTCGTGCTCGATGCCGGGGCGGACGACGCGGTGGTGGGGCGGCCTTCCCCCCGCGAGGTGGCGGCCCGGCTGCGGGCGGTGCGGCGGCGGAGCCGTTCCCGAGACGAGGAGCCTCCCGTCCGGGTAGGGAGCCTGCTGGTAGACCCGGCGCGGCGTGAAGCCCGCCTGGGGCGGCGCCGCCTCGACCTGTCACGCAAGGAATTCGACCTGCTCCATGCCCTGGCCCGCCGCCGGGGCCGGGTCGCCCTCCGCCGGGAGTTGCTCGCCGAGGTGTGGGGGCAGCCCCTGGGCGGGCCCGACAAGACCCTCGACGTGCATCTCTCCTGGCTGCGGCGGAAGCTGGGGGAGTCGGCGTCTACTCCCCGCTACCTGCACACCGTGCGGGGGGTGGGGGTCAGGCTGATCGATCCCGAAGCCTGACCAGCGAGGGCACCACCTCGCCGTTGAGAGTCGACTGCAAGAAGGCCGGGTAGTGGCGCCGCTCTTCCGGAGGGCGGCGGCCGGGGTGACCGTCGAAGATCTCGGCGAGGGCGGCGGCCACTTCGGGGTCGAACTGGCTGCCGGAGCAGCGCTGCACCTCCTCGACGGCGACGGGGGTGACCAGGGCCGGGCGGTAGGGACGGTGGTTGGTCATGGCGTCGAAGGCATCGGCTACCTGCACGATTCGGGCCACCATCGGCAGGGTGCGGCCGTCGAGGCCCCTCGGGTATCCCTCCCCGTCCATGCGCTCGTGGTGGTTCAGGACCGCCGAGGCCACCTCCCGCTCCAGCACGTCGGCCACCAGGCGGTGCCCTTCCTCCGGGTGAGCCCGCACCACCCGCCACTCGGCACGGGTGAGGCCCGAGGGCTTCCAGAGGATGGCCTCGGAGATGGCCAGCTTGCCTACGTCGTGGAGGAAGCCGGCCGTGTAGAGGAGATCCAGGGTGTCCATGTCGGCGCCGAGTTGGGCGCCGATGGCGCAGGCCACCTCGGCCGTGCGGTGCAGGTGGTCGGCCAGCGACTCATCCCGCAGGCGGATGATCTCGGCGAACTTGCGGGTGACCGCCTCGGCGACCGCCCGTTCTCTCCTCATCTGGTCCTATCCCCTCGCTGCCGCCGGGTGGCGACGAGCCCGGTCCCCGGGTACCAGCCGCGACCGAGATCGCCTCTCCCCGCCGCCACCCCAGGGCGAGCGGCGGGGAGGAAAGCATCGCGCCTCGCGGCCTATGCGTTCGTTCGGCTGAGGTTAAGGCCTCACTAAGCCGCCGCCGGGGATCTCCCCCCTGTCGAGTCCAGGGTCCGTGGGGACGGGGGACCTGCTCTGTGCCACAATCTGTCCCCATGGTGCCCCTCCCGGAGGATCGCGACGACGGCCTGCCCGCCCTCCGCCGGGTGGGCGAGTCCCTGGGCTCCTTCCGCTTGGAGCACAGCGGCGGCGATGCCGCCAGGCGAGCGCTCCGCGCCCAGATCCGGGAGTACCTGGTCCCTCGCCTCCTCGACCCCGACGGCGCCCTGGTGGTGGCCGTGGTCGGGGGGTCCGGGAGCGGCAAGTCCACCCTGCTCAACGCGGTGGCCCGTCGCCGGATAAGCCCGGCGGGCCCGCTGCGGCCTACCACCACCCACCCTGTGGTGTGGAGCGGGGAAGGCCTGCCGCCGACGCTGGGCGGCTTCGCCTTGCTGGTGGCCGGCCGGGGCGTCGTCTCCGACCCCGCTCCCCCGGAGGGCTTGATCCTGGTGGACACCCCGCCGCCGTCGGTGTTGGGCGACGACGGGCGCCCGGCGGCGGTGGCCGTGCTCGAGGCGGCCGACGCCTGCGTCTTTGTGGCCAGCGGTATCCGTTACGCCGATGCCGCCGGCTGGGAGCTGATCGAACTGGCGGCAGGGCGGCGGCTGCCGACTCTCTTCGTGCTGAACCGGCTGCCGGCAGCCCCCGACATCCAGAACCTCCTCCAGGAGGACTTCACCCGGCGTCTGGTGGCCCGGGGGGTCCTGGCCGAGCCGGGCGCCGGGGGAGTGGTCGGCGTGGCTGAAGGCCCCATCCTCCCGGAGAGCGGCGGCCTGCCCCCCGAGTGGGTGAGCGGGCTGCGCAAGGAGCTGGAGGCGATGGCGGATCCCCTGGCCCGGCGGCGCGCCGTTGCGGGGGTAGCCGGGGCGGCCCAGCGCCGGGTGAGGCAGGGCCTGGAGGTAGTACGCGCTTGGCTCGTGGACGAGGCGGTGGCGGCCCTGGCCCTTTGCGACGCGATAGACGCCGGCTATCGGCGCGTCGGATCGGAGCTGACGGCGGCTCTGCACGCGGGGCGCCTGGCGGGGCTGGCGGGCGAGCCCCCGGCCGCTTTGGCGGCGGTGGTGGTGCGGCGTGCCAGCCTGGCGGCGCGCCGCGTAGCCGCGGCCTGGGAAGCCCAACCCGCGGGGAAGCGCCTGCTGCGGGGCCGTCCCGAGTTGTGGGCTCACGGCGCCGACACCGGGGAGAGTGCCTCCCGCGACCTGGCCGAGTGGGCCGCCGGTCTCGGGCCGCTGGCGGCGGAGGCCTGCGGCCGGGCGTGGTGGCGTCGCCGCCGGGCCCGCCGTCAAGCCGAAGCCCTCTATCGCATGACCCTCGACCCCCTCTACCGCCCTGAGCCCAGGACGGTACGCCACGCCACGGTGCTGCTGCGGGCCGCCAAGGAGGCACGCCGCCGACTGGCCGAGACCTTCGAGGCCGTCCTGGAGGGCGATTCCACCCGGTTCCGGGAACTGGTCGGCGCCGTTCCGTCCGGGGCCCTCCTGGCCCGGCTACGTCTAGACGGGGAGGGGCGATGAGCGAGGTCGTCTCGGTAATCGACGGCCTCGACCTGGTGGTGGCCCTGGCCGACGGCCAGGTGCATCCGGAGGACCTCGACCGGGCCCGGCGCGACGCCCGTCTGGCTCGGGAGCGGCGCGGCCATCTGGGCGGGACGCTGGTGCTGGCCCTGCTCGGCGGCACCGGCTCGGGGAAGTCGAGCCTGCTCAATGCGCTGGCCGGGGAGGCGGTAGCCGCAGTGAGCGCGGTGCGCCCGCATACCGCCCGTCCCCTGGCCTGGGTGCCGGCCGGGGCCGAGCCGGCCCTGGGCCGGCTGCTGGACCGGCTGGGGATCGAAGCGCGGGTGACCCACGAACGCTTCCCCGGCATCGCCCTGCTCGACCTCACCGACGTGGACAGCGTGGCCGCGGGGCATCGCACCACCGTGGAACGCCTGCTCCCCGACGTCGACGGGATCGTCTGGGTGCTCGACCCCGAGAAGTACCACGACCCGGTGCTGCACGAGGAGTTCATCGCGCCGCTCGCCGACTCCTCGGATCAGTTTCTCTTCGTCCTGAACCAGATCGATCGCCTGGCGCCCGATGAGGTGGAAGCGGTGTGCGGCGATCTGACGGCGACGCTGCAGGGTGAGGGCATCGACCGTCCGGTGGTGTTCCCTGTGGCCGCCGCCCCGCCGGGCCGGGCGCCGTTGGGGGTGGAGGCTCTCGCCGCCCACCTGCACCACCGTCTCGACGCCAAGCGGCTCTACCTGGGGCGGCTGCTGGCCGGCACCCGCCGGGCGGCGCGGGCCCTGGCCGACGCGGCGGGCCTCCGGCAGGGAGGCACCCTGCACTTCGAGGAGCGCTGGGCCGAGGCGGTAGAGCGAGTGTCGACCGCCCTGGCCGTTTCCGGCCCGACGCCGGGAGTCATGGAAGAGGCCATCTGCACCCTGGAGGACCTGGTGGGCCGTCTCGCCGCCGAGGGCGGCGGCCCGTTCGCCCCGCGCCTGCGCAGCACGTTCTCCACGGCGCGGCTGGAGGAGGAACTGCGGGCGGCGGGGGCGGGTATGGAAGCCGCGTTCCCCCCGGTGGTGGATCGATCCGGGAGGCGGGTGATCGAACCGGAGCGCCGGGCCCGGGCGGCCAACCTGCTGGCCGAGGAACTGCAGCGCCGGCTGGGAGCGCCGTTGCGGCGGGCGGTGTGGGAGCGTGCGGCCCTGGCCGCCTCGGTCACCGGAGTGACGGTGGAGGCCCTGGAGGCCGAGGCGGTGTTGCAGAGGAGCGGGCCGGCTGCCGGCGAGGGCGTCTCCTCGTGACCGAGTGGGTGCAGTGGCCCTCTTGGCGCCGCTTGGTGGCCATTGCCCGGGCCCCGGTGGCGCGCTCGGCGGCGGCGACCGGCGCCCTGGCCGCGGCGAGCCTGGCGGAGTTGGTGGAAGGGCTGGCCGAGTACGCCCCTGAGGCCTATCCGACTGCGGTGCGGAGCATCACCGAGGAACTGCTGGAGCGATGTGCCGCGGTGGCTCCGCTGATCTCGCTGGTCAACACGGTGTACTTCCTGCTCGAAGCCGGCCCGGCAGCTCTGGCCGCCGAGCTGCGGCGCGTGGAGCGACGCATGGCTTCTTCGGCCGGGATCCTGGCCCGGGTCGGTGCGGAGCTGATCGAAGAGGGCTGCATTGTGCTCACCCACGGCGGCTCGGGATCGGTGCAGGCCCTACTCGCCCACGCCGCCGAGACTCGCCGTTTCTTCGTGTCCTGCCTGGCTACCTTGCCCGAGGGGGAAGGGGTGGAGCTGGCCGCCGACCTCGCCGCCGCCGGCCTGGCGGTGGAGGTGGCCCCGGACGATCAGGTATTCGAGATCCTGCCCGATGTCGACCTGGTGATCGTGGGGGCCGATGCCCTGGGCCCCCGCCGGTTGATGAGCACCGCCGGGACCGCCGCGCTGGCCGCCGAGACCCGGGCCCTGGGCATCGCCTTCTACGTGCTGGCGTCGGTGGACAAGGTGCTGCCCGGGCCGCTGTTCGAGCGGGCCGTGCGCGCCGGGCGCCGGGGAGGGCGCTACGAAGCCACCGACCTGGGCCTGATCACCGCGGTGGTCACCGAGCGAGGGGTGCTCGATCCCCGAGAGGCCGCCGGCCTGGCGGAGGACCTCGAGGTCTCGCCGCTCCTGCTGGAGCCCGATTAGTCGGGCGCCGGTACCCTGGGGTGGTGGCCGTCTACCGGAACCGGAGGGATGCCGGGCGGGAGCTCGCCGCCCAACTCGCCCATCATCACGGCCGCCGCCCGGTGGTGCTGGGCCTCGTCCCGGGCGGAGTGGTGGTCGCCGCCGAGGTGGCGGAGGCGCTGGAGGGGTCCCTGTACGCCGTGGTCGCTCTGCCGCTGGGCTTGCCGGAGAGTCCCGGGCTGTCGGTGGGGGCGGTGGGCCCCGATGGGATCCCGGTGATCGAGGAGGACCTGCTGGCCCGCCTGGGGCTCACCCCCGGCGACCTGGCGGGGGAGACGCGCCGCCTGGCGGAGGAGGCGCGCCGGCGGGAAGCGCCTCTGCGGCGGGGAGCGGCCCTCGAGGTGCGGGACCGGGTGGTGCTGGTGGTCGACGAGGGCGTCGCCGGGGGGGCGACCTTGCGAGCGGCGTTGGCCCGGGCGCGACGGGCCGGAGCCGCGTTCCTGGGCTGCGCCGTGCCGGTGGGCCCTCCGGCCACCATCGACCTCGTCGCCGCCGAGGCCGACGAAGTGGTCTGCCTGCAACAGCCGCTGCGCTTCCGTAGTGTGGCCGAGGCGTACGAGGACTTCCCCGAGATGGACGACGCCGGGGCGGCTTCCCTCCTGGAGGCGTTTCTCTGTTAGCCGAGCAGCGCCTCGACCTGGTCCTCGCTCAAGAACCCGGCCGAGCCGGCCGCCTCGCCCACCTTCCAGGCGGCGAAGGCCACCGCCCGGCGCATCGCTTCGAGGGGGTTTCTCCGGCGGTCGTAGAAGTGGAGGAAGCCGGCGAAGAGCGCGTCGCCCGCGCCGATGGTGCTGACGACGGCGCGGAGCGCCGGCGCCGGCACCAGGACGGGGTCGGCACCTCGCGGTGCCACCAGAGCGCCGCGGGCCCCCAGGCCGATACCGATGACCTCGGGGTCGGTGCGCCGGCGCAGGCGCCGGGCGAAGGCGGCAGGGTCTTCGGGGAGGTGCTCGCCGCTGAGGAAGAGGACGGCGGCGTGGTCGAGGTAGTCGGCGTCGTAGGGGTTGTCGAGCGAGCGCACATCGTGCAGGTCGGTGGCAACGGGGACCCCGGCGGCGGCGGCCCGGGCCAGCAGCGGGCGGGTCCAGTTGACGTTGGCCAGCACGGCCCGATCGCAGCGCGCCAGGGCGGCGTCGAAGCCTGTCGCGGGGAAAGTCGCCTCCTGGAGCCCCTTCAGGTCGGTCTCTGCCCGGCGGCGGCCGGCCGGGTCGTAGAGGATCACCGATTGCGGCGTGGCCGCGGTGTCCTCCAAAACGGCGGTGATGCCGGAACGGGCCACCTCCTCCCGCACTGCCGCACCCGCCGGGTCGCGCCCCACCAGGCCCAGGAACACCACCTCGCTTCCCAGGGTGTGCAGGGCGCGAGCGACGTTCCAGCCCACGCCCGACACCGCCGACCCGATCCCGGGTGTGTAGCGCACCGGCGTGTAGGCGAGCGGGAACCCTTCGACGGGGACGCTCGTCTCAACGTTGATGGAACCTGCTACCAGGAAGCGCACCGCCGGGAGGGTACCCGCGGCTCGGGCCGACGGGGCTGAGGGTTTCCCTCAGCCGACACCCGACGGTCACTTTCTTGTCACACCCCCGAGGTACGTTGTGATCATGCGGAGCATCAAGCGCATCGGAACCAAGCGGCCTCTCCGGGTCCCGACGGCCGATTCGGTGGTGGCGTTGCTCGCCGCCGCCGGCCTGCGCGCCGAGACCGTGGAGCGCTGCCCCGATCCCACCTGCCCCATCTGCGCCGGCGGCCGGCGCGCCGCCGCCTGAGAGGCAGGCGGCATTCCGGCGGCCGGGTCCGGGGCGTGAGGTTGGCGGCCGGGACGGCCGGGCACCGGGCCGAGCGGTAGGGGCTCGCTACCAGACGCCGGTTCTCAAGTACTCGTCGATAGCGGCGGCCGCCGTCCGCCCCTGGCCCATGGCCAGTATCACCGTGGCTCCGCCGGTGGCGACGTCGCCGCCGGCAAAGACCCCCCGCTTGGAGGTCTTGCCCGTGGCCTCGTCGATGACCACTACCCCGTCTCGCTTGGTGGCCAGATCGGCGGTGGTGCGCGGGATGAGCGGGCTGGGGCTCTGCCCGATGGCCATGATCACGATGTCGGCCGGGATGCGGAAGTTCGACCCCTCGATGGCCACCGGGCGGCGGCGGCCGGAAGCATCGGGCTCGCCCAGTTCGTTGCGCAGGCACTCCAGTTCCTTCACCCGACCCTGGTCGTCGCCGTGGATGGCGACCGGGGTGGTGAGGTACATGAACCGGATGCCTTCCTGTTCGGCGTGGTGGATCTCCTCGAGCCGGGCGGGCATCTCGTCGCGGGAACGCCGGTACACCACGATGGACTCCTCGGCGCCCAGGCGCAGGGCGGTGCGGCAGGCGTCCATGGCCACGTTGCCCCCGCCGATGGTGATAACCCGGCGTCCCCGGGCAATGGGAGTGTCGTACTCCGGGAAGCGGTAGGCCTTCATCAAGTTGGATCGGGTTAGGTACTCGTTGGCCGAGTACACGCCGCTCAGGTTCTCCCCGGGGATGTCCAGGAACCAGGGCAGCCCGGCCCCCGACCCCAGGAAGACGGCGTCGTGTTCCTCGAGCAGTTCATCGAGGGTGGCGGTCTGGCCGACGACGAAGTCCTTCACCAGACTCACTCCGAGAGCGCAGACGTAGTTCACCTCGCGTTGCACGATGGCCTTGGGGAGGCGGAACTCGGGGATGCCGTACACCAGCACCCCGCCGGCCTCGTGCAGCGCTTCTAGGACGGTCACCTGGTGGCCCAGGCGCGCCAGGTCGGCGGCCACGGTGAGGCCGGCCGGGCCCGCCCCGACCACGGCCACCTTCTTCCCGGTGGGCGGGGCCGGCTCTGGTATGGGCAGCTCGCCCTGGGCGGCTTCCCAGTCGGCCAGGAAGCGCTCCACCCGGCCGATGGCCACCGGCTCGTACTTGCGCGCCAGGACGCAGACCTGCTCGCACTGGGTCTCCTGGGGGCAGACTCTCCCCGTGATGGCGGGCAGGGCGTTGGACTCCTTGATCAGGTTGATCGCCCCGCGGAAGTCGCCCTGGGCCACCAGTTCCAGGAAACCCACGATGTTGATCTTCACCGGGCAGCCGTCCATGCAGCTGGGGCGCTTGCAGAGCAGGCAGCGCGAGGCCTCGGCCATGGCCTCCTCGGCGGTGTAGCCGAGGGGGACCTCGTCGAAATTGCGGATGCGCTCGGCCGCGGGCTGCTCGGCCATGGGGGTGCGGGTGGGGTTGATGCGGGGCATCAGGCCGTCACCTCCTCGGCGCGGCAGTGCTCCTGCCAGCGCTCCATGGCCTCCTGCTCCTGGGGCCGGTAGTACTGCAGCCGGGACAGCAGCAGGTCCCAGTCGACCTGCCAGCCGTCGAACTCGGGGCCGTCCACGCAGACGAACTTCGCCCCGCCGTGAACCACCACCCGACAGCCGCCGCACATGCCGGTGCCATCGATCATCACCGTGTTGAGGCTGACGGTGGTGGGCACGCCGAAGGGCTCGGTGGTGCGGGAGACGAACTTCATCATGACCGCGGGGCCGATGGCCCAGATGTGGGCGATCTCGCCGGGCCGCTGTTCCAGCAGTTCCCGCAGCGGCTCGGTGACCAATCCGGGCCGTCCGTAGGAGCCGTCGTCGGTGCAGACGATCAGTTCGTCGGAGACCGAGCGCATGCGCTCCTCCCAGAACAGCAGGTTGTGGGAGCGGGCGCCGATGATCGACACCACCCGGTTGCCGGCCGCCCGAAGAGCGCGGGCGATGGGGAAGATGGGGGCGATGCCCACGCCGCCCCCGACGCACGCCACAGTGCCGTAGGGGGCGATCTCGGTGGGGTGGCCCAGGGGCCCGGCCACAGTGGCCAGGGCGTCACCCACCTCGAGGGCACCCATTTGGGCGGTGGTCTTGCCCACCTCTTGGACCACCAGGGTGATGGTGCCGGCGGCGGCGTCGTGGTCGGCGATGGTGAGCGGGATGCGCTCCCCCGGTTCATCAATACGCACGATCACGAACTGCCCGGGCTGAGCCTTGTGGGCGACGTTCGGGGCCTCGACCACCATCATCTTGATGGCCGGGGCGAGTTCTTGTTTCTCGACGATGCGGTACACGCGACTCTCCTGCGGCCCTGCTCGGCAGTGACTTCTTGCGGCCCGACCACCCCACCACTCACACCCGCCGGATGATAGGAGGGCCGTGATACATTCCGGCGGTGACCTGGCGGCCCACCCCTCTCAGCCTCGTTTCTTGGGCCTTGTACGACCTGGCCAACACGATCTTCGCCCTGGGGGTGGGGTCCCTCTACTTCGCTTCCTGGATCACCGACAATGTGGAGGGACTGCCGTCTCTCCTGCGGGGGAACGGAGACGCCGACCTGGCGCTGGCGGTGGTGGTGGACGCGGCCATGGTGGTGGTAATCGTCCTGGGCCCCTGGATCGGTGCCCGCAGCGACCACCGCGGCCCCCGGGCCCGCTATCTGATCCCGGCCACCGTGATGGCGGTGGTGCCCACCTCCTTCTTGGCCACCGCTTCGCCTTTCGGCTCGCTGCTGCTCTACGGCCTGGCCTTGGTCGGCTTCAACCTGGGGGCGGTGGTCTACGACGCCATGCTGCCCGACGTCAGCACGCCGGAGAACATCGGCCGTGTCTCCGGCATCGGGATCGCGGTGGGCTACCTGGGATCCCTGGCCGCCTGGGGCATCGGCGAAGCCCTGCTCGACTCCCACGGCTACCCGGTGGTCTTCCGCTCCATCGCCGTGGCCTTCCTGCTCTTCGCTCTGCCGTCTTTCTTCTTGGTGCGGGAGCGTCCCCGGCCCGCGGCGGCGGGGCCGCCGCCGCACCTGGCCGGGAGCCTGCGCCACCTGGTAGCGGCGTGGCGGCGGACCCGGCTCTACCCGGGGGTCACCCGCTTCCTGGTGGGGCGCTTCTTCTACACCGATGCGGTGAACACCCTGATCGCCGGGTTCCTCACCATCTATGCCATCGAAGAGGTGGGCTTCAGCGATGCCCAGGTGCGGGACCTGCTGATCGTGGCCATCGCCGGTTCGATCCTCGGCGGCCTCCTCGGGGGCCGCCTGGTGGATGTGGTCGGCCCGCGCCGCCTGCTCCACTGGACGCTGCACACCTGGGTAGTGGCCTTCGGCATCGGTATCGCTGCGGGCGCCGCCGGTTCCCAGGCGCTGGCCTGGCCCCTGGGGGCGCTCGGCGGCCTGGCGCTGGGGTCTACCTGGGCGGCCGACCGGGTCTACATGCAGCGCATCTCCCCGCCGCGTTTCCTGGGCGAGTTCTACGGCCTGTACGCCACCGTGGGCCGGTTTGCCACCATTCTCGGCCCGCTGCTGTGGGGCCTGGTGGTCACGGTGCTGGGCCTTCCCCGGGAGGTGGCCCTGGGAGTGCTGCTGGCCTTGCTGATCGCCGGCCGGGTGATCCTCCACAAGGTGGACGACGGGGCCCGCGAGTGGGCCGAGGCGGACCTGGTGCCCGAGGCCTGAGAGGGGCCGCCGATCAGCGGCCCGATTGGTGGTCCCGCCAGTCCAGCCAGCCGGGGTCGAGGTCGCCGATCAGGTCCTCGCCGCTCAGCGGGGAATCACCGGAGTCGTCGGTGCGGGGCCAGGCGATAGGTGGGGTGGGGTCTGTCCGTCGGTTCGTCACACGCGGGTTCATGATGATCTCAAGGTAACGAGGAGCGGCTCCTGTCCAAGCCGCCCGGCTGTGAGGCTTTCAAGCTCGCCGGGCCGAAGCGGGCGGACCGCCTACGCTGGCGCCGATGCGCCGCCTCACCACGCTGCCGGTCCTGGCTCTGCTTCTCGCCGCCTGCAGTGGCTCGTCTCCGGCGACTACTGCGGTGGTGCCCATCGGGCGGGGCTCGGACCTCACCGTGGCCGCGGTGACTTTCGACCCGGAGGCGCCGCGAGTGGGGGACGAGGTGATCGCCACCGTGCAGTGGGTGGACCTGGCCGGCGACGAGCCCTTCCCGGTGCCCATCACCATCGATCTGATGCTGCAGCCCGACGCCCTGGGCCTGGTCTGCTCCTGGGAGACGGTGGAGGCTCTGGGCACCGTCTCCTGCTCGTTTCCCGGCTGGACCGACCCGGGGGTCTATCGCTGGGATGCCTGGGTGGACACCCTGAAGGTGATCGAGGAGCCGAATGAAGGCAACAACACCCTGGGGGGGACCATCTCGGTTGAGCCCTGACGGGCACCGGGTGTGGGGCCTCGCCGCGGCGGCCTTGTGTGTGCTGGCCGCGCTCCCCGCGGCGCAGGCCGCGGAGGCCCCACCCACCTGCCGGGGGCGGCCGGCCACCATCGTGGGGTCCGAGGGGGACGACGTGCTGGTGGGCACCGCCGGCCCGGATGTGATCGTCGGGTTGGGTGGCGACGACGTGCTCACCGGTGGCGGAGGCCGGGACGTGCTCTGCGGCGGCGATGGCGACGACCTGCTGCGCGGCGGCCCGGGGAGGGATGTGCTGGTGGGTGGGGAGGGCGCCGACCGGCTCACAGGCGGGCCCGGGATCGACCTGCTCCTGGGCGGATCGGGGGACGACCGGCTCTCCGGCGGGCGCGACGCCGACGAGCTTCGCGGGGGGCCGGGCTCCGATCGCCTGAGTGGTGGAGGGGGAGCCGACGTCCTCTTCGGCGGCGCCGACCGCGATCGGGCCGACGGCGGCCCGGGCCTGGACTCCTGCCTGGCCGAGAGGCGGATCGGCTGCGGGGTGAGCGTGGCCCCGGCCTGCCCCTCCGGCGTGGGGTGCGGGGAGGGTCCCGCCCCCGGAGTGCTCGCCGTGCCCCTGGTGGTTGCGGAGACCTCGGGAGTGAAGCGGGTTGGGTCGCCGGTGACCTCGGGCATCCCGATTCCCCGGGAAGTCGGGCTGGTCACCACGAGCGACCTGCGCCTGCTGGATGCCTCCGGCCGGCCGGTGGCGGCCCAGTTGACCCCTGTGGCGCGATGGGGAGGGGCCCCCGACGATGCGTCGGCGCCGGTTCGCTGGCTCCTCCTGGACTTCCCGGCCGACGTGCCTGCAGGGGGCCGGGCGGCCTTTCTCCTCGTAGGCTCGGGGGGAGCGACTGCGGAAGCGCCGCCCCTGACGGTGACCGACGACGGGACCGAGGTGGCGGTGGAGACCGGCGCCGCCCGCTACGTGGTGTCCCGCGACGACGGGCGGCTGAACGGTCCCGGCCTCGTCGAGCCTACCTACCTTCGCCTCCTGGCCCCCGACGGCACCGTCGCCGAGAGCGCTGGGCCGGCAACCGTCAGCGTCGCCTCCACCGGCCCGCTGCGGGCCGAGGTCGAAGTGTCGGGCTGGCTCCGGGACGGCACCGGACGGGGCGTGCTGGGCTACACCGCCCGCTACTGGTTCTACGCCGGACGCGCCGAGGTCCGCCTCTTCCTCACCGTCGAGAACCGCAACGCCTGCCCGCTGGGAGCCGATGCGCAGATCTCCTGCCACGCTCTCGGGTCGGCGGGCAGCCGCCGGTTGGACGACCTCTCGCTGGTGGTGCCCGCGGCCGTCGGCCCGCGCTACCTGCTCGGCGGGGAGACGGGGAGCCTTTGGGGAGACCTGATCGGCCCGCTGCTGCTGCACCAGGGGTCGAGCGGCACCCGGCACTGGAACCACTACGCCACTCTGGCCGACTGGGACGGCACCGCCCTCAACGCCCGGCCCCGGCTCCAGGCCTACGCCACCGAGCGCGGCTACCGGGCCACCCTCGACGGGCGGCTGCTGGAGGAAGGCGACCACGCCCCCGGGCTGCTGGCGGCCGGCGGGGCCGGCGGGTGGTCGGCGGTGGAAGTGGCCGACTTCTGGGAGCAGTTCCCCAAGTCGCTGCGCGCCGCACCGGGAGGATCCCTCGAGGTCGGGCTCTTCCCGGGGGAGTACGGCCCCCCCGGCTTTGCCTACACCCTGCGGGCCGGCGAGCACAAGACCCATGAGGTGTGGCTGCGCTGGTCTGGCGGGGATGAACCGCCCGAAGGGGGCGAGGCTCTGATGGCCGCGGCGCCCGCCGGCTGGTATGTGGGCAGCGGGGCCGTCGGGCACATCGCGTTGGCCGACGGGGATTGGCCGGACTACGAGGAATACCTGGCCGCGCAATTGGACCGGGCGCCCGGCTACGAAGGCTGGATGGGCTGGTACCCCGACCTCCCCGAGGCCCTGGAAGCCACCGACTTCTACGGCATCGGCGACTTCGGCGACTGGCCCATCGACTACGAGGGCTACGGCGTCGCCCCGCTGAACCTCAAGTACGACGCCAACTGGGGCGCCTGGGTGCAGTGGATGCGAACCGGGGATCCCCGCTGGTACGAACTGGCGGAGGCGGGCAACCGGCACTTCGCCGACGCCGACGTGCTCCACACCCTCCACTCGCCGCGCCACTGGTCGGACGGGATCGCCTTCGGCCACTCGTATCACGACGAGACGGGCTTCGAGAACCCCCATCGCAACTACGGCGGCACTCACCCCGACACCGCCTCCGGCCCCGAAGGCCTGCTGCTCACCTACTACCTGACGGGCTACCCGCCGGCGCGCGCCGCCGCCCTCGAGGTGGCCGACTGCATCGAGTACCG
>JAFGCH010000087.1 GCA_016932695.1 Acidimicrobiia bacterium
CCAACACTGGGCCCAAGGAGGCAGAACCGACCTGTCAAACCTGCAGCTCCTATGCCGCAAACACCACCACGACACCCACCACCACCAACCCTACCCAAAGAGGGAGTAGCAGCAGGGACAGGACTGCCGCAGCCGCCGGTGCCCTGGCCGGCACGGCGGCCTCGACGGTCGCGGATCCCGCCGGTGCCTTTGCCGGGGGAATCCGCCGCCGGCCCACGGGCCCCCAATACCCCATCGCCAAGCGGCAGCTCGCCAGGCGGCAGGCGCAAACCGGGGGCAACCCCTAGCCCGCCTCGATCGCCTCCGCCACCTTCTTCACCGACAGCATGCCGTAGTCGAAAGCATGCTGGCTGCCGTCTTCCAGGGTCACCACGACCCGCTTGCTCAACAGCCCGCTGCGCACCTCCGTCGCCCGAATCGAGGTCTTCGGGATCTCCAGGTACCCCTGATCGCCTTCGTAGATGATGAGCTGCCGCAACACCCCGCCGACCGAGGTGTCGAACCGCGCGTCGAACAGCAAGCGACGATCGGTGACCACCAGCTTGCCGGTGTACCTGCCTCCGCCGGGCGGTAGGTAGTTCAGGGTCCAGCTGCCCAGCTCCCGCTCCCCCTCGGCCAAGGTGTAAGCCATGGAGCCCTCCTCTCAGGTTCACGCCACGCCGGCACCGAGCCTACCCCGCGGCGGCCCTCCCTACCGTGCCGTTGCCCGGCCCCACCCACTACCCTGGCCGCATGGACCCGATCCGCCGCCTCGGCCGTCCCGCCCTGCGCCGCCCCCGGGCCCTGCTCGCCTGGGAGGGCTGGAACGACGCCAGCGATGCCGCCTCCGGCGGGCTCGCCTACCTGCTCGGCCAGCACGAACTAGAGCCCTTCGTGGTCATCGAGCCCGAAGACTTCTACGACTTCCAGATGCACCGGCCCCGGGTCAAGATCGAGGAGGGCGGCACCCGGCGTCTCACCTGGCCCGCCACCCGCTTCTATGCACTGGAGTTCCCCGACCAGGAGTGCGATCTCGTGCTCGTCACCGGCGACGAGCCAAACCTGCGCTGGAAGACCTACACCCGCCTCGTCGCTCAGGTGCTCTCCGACGCCGACGTGGAATCCGTCTTCGTGCTGGGAGCCTTCATCGGCGAGGTGGCCCACACCGTGCCCGTCCCCTTGTTCGGGGTGACCACCGACCCGAGCCTCCTCACCGCCCACCGCCTGGTCCCTTCCGGCTACGAGGGGCCCACCGGCATCGTCGGGGTGTTCCTCGAGGCCTGTCGCGAGGTGGGGGTGCCGGCGCTGAGCCTGTGGGCGGCGGTCCCGCACTACCTGGCGGCCAACCCCAATCCCCGAGCCATGCTGGCGCTCCTGGAGAAGGCCGGCGACATGCTTCGGCTGCGCTTCGACACCGCCGAGTTGGCCAAGATCGCCGACGAGTTCCAGGAGCGGGTCGACGGGGCCATGGCCGAGAACGAGACCTTCCAGGCCTACGTCCGCCGCCTCGAAGCCGAAGCCCGGCCGCTGGCCCGGCCCACCCTCGACCCGCGCGGCGGCGACCGTCTGATCTCCGAGATCGAGGACTTCCTCCGAGGCCGCAACCGCTAGGCCGGCAGGATCTCGGCGCCCGACCTCCCCTCCCCGGAGGCGAAGCGCGCCGCCCCGGCGATGGCCGTAGCCACCACTTGGCGCCCCAGTTCGGCCTCGACCGCGAGACCCTCCCGAAGGGGCCGGCCCAGGCCGGCGAAGAGCGCCTTGCGGTCGGAGCGCATCGTGTCCTGGGGGAACGAAGCGATGGCCTCCGCCAGGCGACGCGCCTCGGCCAGTTCCTCACCCGGGGGGACCAGGCGGTCGGCCAGTCCGATGCGGAAGGCCTCCTCGGCCGGGACCGGTCGCCCGGTGAGGATCATGTCCAGAGCCCGGCTCAGGCCCACGATGTGCGGCAGGCGCTGCGTCCCCCCGTCGGCCAGAGGCACTCCGAAGCGCCTCTCGAAGCAGCCGAACACGGCATCGGTGGCGGCCACCCGCAAATCGCACCACAGCGCCAACTCCAGGCCGCCCGCCACGCAAGGCCCGGCCACGGCGGCGATGGTGGGCTTGGAGACGGCCAAGCGGCAGATGCCCAGCCAGCCCTCCACCGTCTCCTCCAGATCGAAGGCCACCAGGTCGGCGCCGGCGCAGAACACCCCGCCGGCGCCGGTGAGGATCCCCACCCGGGCAGCGGAGTCGGCGTCGAAGTCTCTCCAGGCCCGGTACAACCCTTGGGCCGTGGCCCGGTCGATGGCGTTGCGCCGCTCCGGACGGTCGATGGTGACCACCGTCACCGACCCGAAGCGCTCGTAGCGGACAGCCATGTCCCTCCCCTGGTCGCCTCCCGGCGAGCCTACGCCTCCTCGCCCGCCGGGCGGGCCTCGGCGCCGCGTAGTCTGGGCCGGTGACAGCCACTCCTCGCCCCTCGCGACTCCTCACCCGCCGCCTCCTCCCCCTGCTGCTGGTGGTGCTCACTCTGGCCGCCGCTCCTCTGGCGGCGGCCCGACCGCCCCTGTGTGCCGACCAACCGGCCACCATCACGGGCACCGCAGATGCCGACTACCTCATCGGCACCCTCCGCGCCGACATCATCTGGGCAGGAGGCGGAGACGACCACATCATGGCGGGCCCCGGAGACGACCTGGT
This sequence comes from Acidimicrobiia bacterium, assembly GCA_016932695.1. Taxonomy (GTDB): domain Bacteria; phylum Actinomycetota; class Acidimicrobiia; order Spongiisociales; family UBA11373; genus VGBK01. Next base: position 2,659 of record JAFGCH010000087.1, read on the forward strand.
GTGCGCCGGGCCGGGCAACGACGTCGTCGCCGGCGAAGGGGGCGACGACACCCTCCTCGGGGGAGGGGGCGACGACCAACTGGATGGGGGCAGCGGCCACGACCGTCTGCTCGGGGGCCCGGGGCGCGACCTGCTACTCGGCGGCGCCGGCGACGATCACCTCGGCGGAGGGGGCCTCGGGGACATCCTGAGGGGCGGCCCCGGAGCCGACACTCTCAGCGGTGGACCGGGGGCAGACAACCTCGACGGCGGCGATGGTGCGGACCGCCTCTTCGCCGGCGCGGGCAACGACCATCTCGTCGGCGGACGCGACAACGACCTGCTCCAGGGCGGCCCGGGCCGGGACGCTCTCGACGGCGGTGAGGACCCCGACATCCTCGCCGGCGGTGAGGACGACGACGTGCTGCAAGGGGGCGCCGGGACCGACTCCTGCGACGGCGGCCCGGGTCGTGACTCGGCCTCAACTTGCGAACGGGTGCGCTCCACCGAACAGGGCCAGGTCCCCGAGCCCCTGCTACAGCCCGGACCCCACCAGGTCGCCCTCACCTTCGACGACGGCCCGTCCTACTCCTACACCAGCCGGATACTGGACATCCTGGCCCGCTACGACGTCCCGGCCACCTTCTTCATCGTCGGCCGCCACACCCGGGGACAGCTGGATCTGGTGCGCCGCCTCGCCGCCGAAGGCCACTCCGTGCAGAACCACACCTACGACCACTACCGGCTAACCAGCTACTCCGACGCCGTGGTTCGCGAGCAACTGACCATCACCAGCGAACTGATCGAGGACGTCGTGGGCGTGGCCCCGCTCTGCATGCGGCCGCCCTACGGAGCGGTCAACGACCGGGTGCGGGCCGTCGCCGACGACCTGGGCCTGGCCACGATCATGTGGGACGTCAACCCTTCGGACTGGACGAAGCCGGGAGCCGCCGCCGTGGCCTCGCGCGTGCTTTCGCGCACGGCCGGCGGCGACATCGTCCTATTGCACGACCTCGCCGGCTGGAGCACCATCGGGGCCCTGCCGTCGATCATCGAGGGCCTACGCGCGCAGGGCCTGGAGTTCGTCTCCCTCTGCACGATCCCGGGTACGGCCCCACGCCGGACCGACCGGGAGGAGAGCCCCGGGGCACTCGGCCCCCGCTGAGCCGGCAGCCGGGCGGCCGGGCAGGAACGGGCCGGCAGGGCCGGGCGCACCGGGATGACCCGATCAGGAAGACCCCGTCGGGGCGACTCCGTCGGGAGGACCCCGTCGGGACGACCGCGTCGGGACGACCCCGTCGGGAGGACCCGGGAGGAACCCGGGTAGCAGACCAGAGGGGGAGAACAGGCGGAGGCCCGAGGGGCGACCGCCAGCACGCCGGGAAGAGCACCAGGGGAAAGGGCTCCGGCGGGACGAGACGAGCCGGCACCGCGGCTGTGGCGTTACTTCCGCTTATGGCGGTCGGCACGCAAGCGCTTGCGGTACTTGTGCTTGCTCATCTTCTTCCGCCGCTTCTTGATCAGAGAGCCCATAGGTCCTTGGTCTTACGGTGAGGCCCATAGGTTCGCGGGTCCGGCCCGGCTCCGCAACCCGGGAGCCTCCTGACCCCTCCCTGGTACCCTCGCCGCCATGACCGCTGCCATCACACTGCAAGACCGCGTCGTCATCATCACCGGCGCCAGCCGGGGCATCGGCCGGGCCATTGCCGAGTCCGCCGCCCAGTCGGGGGCCGCGGTGGTGCTCGCCGCCCGCAAGGCCGAGCCTCTCGAGGCCGTGGCAGAAGGCATCAGGGACGCGGGCGGACGGGCTCTGGCCGCGGCCTGCCATACCGGGCACGCCGACGAGGTGAGCGGCCTCTTCGAACGCGCCCTCGCCGAGTTCGGGAAGGTGGACGGCCTGGTGAACAACGCAGCCACCAACCCTTACTTCGGCCCCACCTTGGGCGTGACCGATGCCGCCTTCGACAAGATCTTCGAGGTGAACGTCAAGGGTTACCTCTACACCGCGCGGGAATACGCCGCCCGCGCCAAGGGCGGCGCCATAGTCAACGTCGCCTCCTACGCCGGCCTGAGGGCGGCGCCGCTCATGGGCCCCTACGGGATGAGCAAGGCCGCCGTGATCTCCCTCACCCGCACCCTGGCGGTGGAACTGGCCTCCCTCGGCATCCGGGTCAACGCGGTAGCCCCGGGCCTGGTCGAGACCCGCTTCTCCGCCGCGCTGCTCGAGGACGAGAACATCCGGAAGCGTCTGCTGGCCGATGCCCCCATCCCCCGGCCGGCCCAGCCCGACGAAGTGGCCGGAGCCGTGGTCTTCCTGCTCTCCGAGGCCGCGTCCTACGTCAACGGGCAGACGCTCCTCATCGACGGCGGCAGCACCGCCTGAGAGGCCTCAGCCCGGGCCGGCCCCGGCGGTCACTTCTCGAACCTCCTCCGGGGTCAGGCCGGCGAGCGCCCGGTCGGCGGCGTCCGGGTCGCCCGCGACTGCCGCCCGCCGCAGCGCCTCCTCGGCACGGTCGAGGCGCCGAGCCGCTTCCACCGCGGCCACGGCGGCATCGGCCCGGCGAGCCTCGAGCCGCTGCTGGAGCAGTTGCCGAGCCGCCGCCCGCGACTGTGGAGGCAGCCCTTCGAGCGCCTCCCGCACCCCGGGCAACTGCTGCAGCGCGGCCCCCGAGGAGCCCGCTTCGGCCGAGGCCGCGGCCTCCAGCCCGCGGCGGACGGCCCGCTCGACCCGGCCGGTCTCCAGCAGCCGCTGCAGCTCCGCCTCCACTCGCGGCCGCAAGCTTCCCGCCCGCCGCAGGGTGTCCTCGACCCCCTCCACCGGCAGCACCGCGGCCACTAAGTCCGGCTCCCCGGCCAGGTGCTCGGTGAGATCGACGGCCCGGCGAGGCCCGCCTCTCCGCCTGAGCCGGGAGCCGGCGGCCTCTCCCTGCAAGCCCACCCGACGCAGCAGGCTCTCCAAGCCTCCTTCGTCGGCCGCCCCGAGGGCGGCATCCACCGCATCCAAGATGGCGTCCACCTGGTCCCCGTCCCCCAGGCCGACCGCGACGTGCAGCAGTTCGGCCGCCTGTGCCTCCTCCACCAGGCGGTGCGCCGTCCCCGCCAAGCCGGCCACCGTCTCCCCGTCGACCACCCCCCCGGCAGCGAGGACGACCCCGTCCCGGATGTCCGCCGGCAACGCCTCGGCCAGATGCGAGACCTCCCCGAGTTCCAGCACCGAGCCTCCCGAGCCTCCGCCGGCCGCCGTGGCGGCACCCCGCAGCTTCTCCACCCAGCGCGCCAGCCGCCCCGCCTCCAGCTTCTGGACGAGCCGGGCCTCGACCCCGTGCCGGGTTTCGGACGGGAGACCGGAGAGCAGGGCCTCGGCCTCGCCTCCGGCGGGCACCGCCCCGCCGAGGTCGACATCGGCATCGGCGAAGCCGTCTAGGTCCGGCAGCGGTACCGCCCCGGCCCCCGGCCCGGGTGGTCCGAACTGCAGTGCGCCCGCCTGCTGCTCCACGCCGGTCACCGATCGCGCCCACACCCCGGCGCGATCCTCCTCGCCCAGCGCGGCCAGCACCCGCTGCACCCCCGGCCCGTCGCCGCGGCCGATCGCCTCCCGCACTAAGTCCACTGCTCGGTCGCGGCGTAGCGCTTGCGCCGCCTCGTCGGCCAGCGCCCCCAACCGCCGTTCCTGCAAGCCCGCCACGGCTCTCTCCTCCAGGCGGCGGCGCACATCCTCGGGCAGCCTCTCCAGCAATGCGCTCGCCCGAGGAGAGGCGCGGAGGGCCTCACCCGGGTCGGCAGCCGCGCTCAAGACCCCATCAGCCCCAGGCACGCTTCCCATGAGGAACTCCACCCGCTCGTTCTCCAGGCGCGCCGCCATCACCTCCTCCACCCGGGACCGCAAAGCGGGGGGGAACCCATCCAGCGCGGCCTGCGTTCGGGGCCCCCCGAGGCCACCGGCCGCGTCCAGCCCGGCCGGCACCGGGTCCGCACCCCCCGGCAGGTTCCCGGCGGCCCGGTACACCCCTCGCCAGCCGCCACCCCGCCAGGCTGCCGCCAGCGATCCCAGCGAGCTGCCGGATCCGGCCAGGGCCGTCGCCAGCAGGGCGGCCGCCCCGCCCACGCCGGTCACCGCAGTGCGGGCCCCCTCGCCCGCGGTGAGATCACTATCCCCGTAGGAACCGGCCTGCTGCACCAGCGCTGCGGCCGCCGGGTTCGCCGAGATGTCGTAGCCGTCGGTCACCTGCCAAAGGGCTTCCTGCTGATCGCGGCCGAAGACCCCGCTCTCGTGTATGACGGCCACAACTGCAGCCACCGCCCCGGTGGCCACCTCTCCGGCGGAGAAGCGGTCCTCGGCGGTGGGGATGTCGTCGTGGTACTGCCCGCAGAAGGCCTGGATTTGCGTCGTGTATTCCCCCGCCCGATCGGGGGGAGGGACAACCATGGTCTCGGCGCCGGCGGCGATCATCGTCTGCACCGCTTCGTTCTCCGGCAGGAACTGGAGCCCCAGGGGAACCACGACCGTCACCTCCGACCCGGTCCCGTTGCTGAAGGCCAGATCCAGGGCAGGGCCGTAGAACCGGCCGTTGCCCCGCACCTCTACCGACAAGCCCGGGACGCCCCCCGCCAGCACGGAGCGCACGTCCACCGCGTCGGCCGCCTCGGCGCTCCACCCCGGGCCGGGCCAGGCGGCCCCGGCCAGGACGGCCGCCAGGAGCAGCGCCGCCCCGGCGAGCCGGCCGGCCGAACCACGCGCGCTCACCACGACCTGCCAGCGGCCGGCGAACAACCCGACCACCTGGCCGATACCCACCAGCGACAGGGCCAGGCCCAGGTCCGCCAGCCCGATGCGATCGATGGCCCCGGCCGCCTGCACCACCACCACCCCCAGCCCCCAGGCCAGGATGCCGAGCACGCTGCGCCGAGCGAAGACCCGCCCTCCCAGGAAGCGCACCCGCAGATGCAAGCCCTCGTACAGGCCGAACGCCAAGCCCACCAGCAGACCGATCCCCCGCAGCACTTCCGAAGTGCTCACCCCGAGAAGGGCCCCCATCAGCCAGGTGGTCCCGAGGAGGACCCCGAAGCGCGCCAGGTCCAGGCCGGGCCGCACCTGCTGCTCCTTCCGCACCGAGCGGATCGCGAGCACCAGGATTCCGGCGGAGACCACCAGGGACACCACGCTCAGGATGCGCCACAGCACGCTCATGGCTTCCTCCGACCGGCGGCATCGCGCGCCGCCCTCACGCTAGGGCGCTGCGCTCCGTCATGTAGCAAGGGCCGCCCCCTCCGTGCTGTGGATCGGCGGCGAAGGGTGATGGCGCGCCAGACTGGGGCCGTGACCCCCAGGACTGCCCGCTATCGGAACGCCCGGCGCGATCCCTCCCTGGCCGTCCTCGAGGGCTTCCATGCCCTCAAGCACGCCCTCCGCTTCGGCGCCGAGATCGCCGAGGCCGTCACCCCCGATCCACCGGCGATCCTGGCCCTCGCCGCCTCCCTGGCCCCCGACCTAGCCTCACGGCTGCCCCCTTTGCTCCGGTTGGTCACTCCCGCGGAGTTCGCCACCCTGGTGCCGGCGCCGCCGCCGACCCCGATCGTGGCCCTCGCCCACCGGCCCGTTGTCGACGCCGCAGCGCTGCTGGCCGATCCCGGGCCGGGCCCCGTGGTGCTGCTGGACCGGCCCCACCATCTGGGCAACGTGGGGGCGGTGGTTCGGGCGGCCGCCGCGGCGGGCGCGGCCGGAGTGCTCGCCACAGGCGACCAGGATCCCTGGAACCCGGCGGCGCTACGCGGCAGTGCCGGCCTCCACTTCGCCCTCCCCGTGGCCCGAGTCGGCCCCCTGCCGGCAACCGATCGGCCGCTGGTCGCCGTCGACCCCGATGGGGATCCCCTGTGGGAGACGGCGATCCCGCCGCGGCCGTTGCTCGCCTTCGGCAGCGAGCGGCACGGCCTCGATCGGTCGCGGCTCGCCGCGGCGGCCCTCCGGGTCGCCGTCCCCATGCAGCCGGGCGTGTCGAGCCTCAATCTGGCCACGACGGCGGCCGTGCTTTTGTTCGAGATCCGCCGGCGCTACGGCTAGCGGCGGCGCCGCCTGCCGAATATGGAGCGCAGGACCAGGAGCGCCACGATGGCTACCACCTCACCGAGCACGGCCACCCGGGTGGCGTCGACGGCGGGAAGCCAGGAGACCTCCTCGCCCTTGATGCGGTAGACCCCCACCGGGCGCGCCGAGAGCCCGAAGCCCCCGCCGGTGCCGCCCGCGCCCGCCGCATCGCCACCGATGCCGCCACCGCCCCCGCCGCGGATCGCCGCCACCGGTACCACGAGGCAGCCCTCCGAGCTGTACGCCTCCCCGAAGACCCGCTTCACCGTGAGAGAGTCACCGGCCCGACCGAGCATGCCCTCCAGGACCTTCTCCCCGGGGCGTCCCCCGCCCGCGCCGACCGACTCGCCGGAAGACATCATCCACCTCCTATTGGGGCATCGCAGTCACGGTACCCCCGGCCGAGCGTTGCGCCCGAGGCCTCCCGCCCGGCAGGGGCGTTCGGCCCTGCAGTAGCCCCCGGCAGCCGCGATCATGGCGGGGTGCCTCACTCGACCCGCCTGGGCCCGGGCCGATCCTCCCATGATTGAGCGTCCCCGGCTCCCCCGCGGCGACGCCTGGTCCGTCGTCTGGACTCGCGGCGAGGGCTGCCCCGACTTGGCCCACCTCCTCGCCGGAGGCGAGGCCCAGCGCGCCGGCCCCGACTTGCTCGTTTCCTGCATAGAAGCTCGCGCCGATCTCCTCGTCGGCCGCAAGCTGGCTTCCTTCGACCTCGTCAGCATGGCCGTGCCCTACGGCTTCGACCCCGCCCGGGTGCAGACCGTGGTTGCCGCGATCGCCGGTGGGCCCCACTCGGTGCTCGCCGCCCGCGTAGCCCGCCGCCTCGCCGCCGCCCTCGACGTCCCCGCGGCGCTGGTGGCCGCCTCCCCCGACCCCAACACCGACCCGACGGCAGAGGAGGCGCTGGAGCGCGCCGCCTCCCTGGTCCCCATACCCGAGAAGCGCCTGCTCCGTGCGGCCACGCCCGGAGCGGCGGGGCGCGCCCTGCCGCCCGGCTCCCTGCTGGTGCTCGGCGCCCCCGGAGGCACCTGGTGGCAGCGGCAGTTCACCGGCCCGGGACGCCAGCTTCGCCTGGGAGCCCCGGCGGGGGCGGTGGTGGTGCGCCGCGCCCCCCGCCGCTGCTTCCACCAGATGGCAGAGCCCACGGCCATGGGGGTGCACATGCCCGCCGGGGAGGCCCTTCGCCTGGCCGAGGCCGCCGTCGTGCCCGTGGCCGAAGAGGGCCGGCTGGTAGGTCTGGTGCGGCGCCCCGTCCTGGCGGCCGCCGCCCCGGCCACCCCGCTGGGAGCGCTCATGGAGGCTCCCGCCTTCGCCCTGGCCGAGGACCCCCTCGACGTCGCCGTAGGCCTGGCTCCGCTGTTTGCCGGGGCCGCGGTGCCGGTCGTCGACTCCTCGGGACGCCTGTGCGGCATGATCGACCCCGCCGCCGCTCGAGCTGCCGAGGCCGCCGACGAGGGCCCGGCCTAGGCGCGACGGCGCCGCTCAGCCTCCCGAGCCCAGTTCGATGAAGACCCGGGTCGCGGTGGGGACGCGGCGAGCGATCTGCTCTTCAACCCGGCGCACCACCGCCTCGCCTTCCGCCTCGCTCAACCCGGAGTCCACCACCAGGTCCATGTTCACCAGGATCTCGTCCGGCCCCAGGTGCATGGTCAACAGGCGATCCACCGTCTCCACCTCCGGCACGGCGAGAGCGGCGGCCCGCAGGGCCGCCCGCACCTCGCGGCCGGCCGACTCCCCCACGAGCAGGCCTTTGGTCTCCACCGCCAGGATCCACGCCGTCACCGCCAGCAGCACCCCGATGACCATGGAGGCCACGGCGTCCCAGTACAGGTCACCGGTCCAGTGCGCCAGCAGCAGGCCTACCGCCGCCACTACGAGGCCGAGCACCGCCACTGAGTCCTCGAACAGCACCACCAGCAGGGTGGGGTCCTTCTCCTCCCGCACGGCGCGCACCAGGCCCCGCGTGCCGCGGCGGCGGTTGAACTCCCGAAGTGCCACCCGAAACGCCACCACGATCTCGAAGAAGGCCGCCACACCCAGCACCACCAGGTTGAAGGCGATGCCCCCTTCGTGAGGATGGGGATGGCGCAGCCGGTTCAGCCCCTCCATGAAGGCCACCACCCCACCGCCCACGAAGAGGACCACCGCCACCAAGAAGGACCAGAAGTAGATCTCCTTGCCCCGCCCGAAGGGATAGCGCACCGAGGGGCGGAAGCGGCTGGCGCGGGTGCCCCGCAGCAGGAACACCTGGTTGCCGGAATCGGCCACCGAATGGAAGCCCTCCGCCAACATGGCGGCGCTCCCGCTGATCGCGGCGGCCACGAACTTGATGGCGGCGATGCCCACGTTGGCCACCAGGGCCATGATCACCACGAAGCGCGACTCGGAGGCCGACATCGCCGCGGAGTCTACGACCGGCCCGTCGGCCGGGGCCCGACACTTCAGATCGCCAGCACCTTCACGCCGTCGTGCCGCACCGTGCCTCCTACCGCCACCATGCCCCCACCCCACACCACCTCCAAGCGCGACGGCGCCCCGACCTCGTCGCCCTGATCCACTGTCACGGCGCCATCTCGCTCTCCGGAGAACGACAGGGCCGCCGCCAGGGCGACGGCGGCGCTACCGGTGGCGGGGTCTTCGGGGACCCCGAGGGCCGGGGCGAAGAAGCGCGCTCTGACGGCGGCCCGGCGACGGCAGAAGAGCAGGGTCCCCTCCCAAGGAGCGCCCGCCAGCGCGCCGAGATCGGGAGCCGCCCCGGCCACGGCGTCCGGCCGCTCCACTTCGTACAGCCGGTAACGCAGGGGCAGCCGCACCTCCCAGGCCCGCCGCCCGTCGGGCAAACCGCCCACACCAGAGGCCGCAGCCACCGCGGACACCTCCCGGGTCAAGGACACCTCGATGAAGACACGTCGCTCTTCAACCCGGAAGGGGATCTCTCCGATGCCGCAGACCAAGCGCCGAACACCCGCTCCTTCCCCGACCCCGAGCCACCAGCCGGCGCCCACCAGGGGATGGCCGGCAAAGGGGATCTCCGCCGCCGGGGTGAAGATGCGCGCCCGCGGCGCCCCCTCCGCCTGCCGGTCCAGGAACACGGTCTCGGAGAACCCCAGGTCGGCGGCGATGGCCTGCATGGCCGCGGCGTCCAACCCGGTCGGGTCGGTGACCACCCCCAGTGGGTTGCCCCCGGCTCCCTCGCGGGTGAAGACGCTGAGCACCTGGCAGCGGCGCACCCCCGCAACCTAGCGCCCCTGCCGGAGCGGCCTGGTCGCCGGCGAGGTGTAACCTCGCGCCACCCCCATGGTGGGACACAGCGAGGCGGGGCCGCCCCGCCCACAGGAGGCCCAGGTGAGCTACCCGAGCGGTTCGTCCCCTCTTTCCCCGCCCCCTCCGCCGCCCGGCCGCGCTCGACCGCAGATCCCCCTGTGGCTGCCCATCGCCGCCGGGGTTGCCGTCGTTGCCGTCGCCACCCTGGCCGTAGTGCTGGTCGCCGGGGGAGGCACCAAGTCGGCAAGCACCACCACCCAACAGGCCGCGACCTCCTCGACGACTACCACCTCCACCACCGCCGGGACCAGCACCACCACCAGCAGCACCACCATCCCCTCCGGCGACGACGCCGGCGGCAGCTGGACGGTGCTGGTGTACGGCCTGGGCGACAACAACCTGGAGGCCGACCTCCTCACCGACCTCGAGGAGATGGCCGCCGTGCCGGCCGCCGCCCTGGAGTTCGTCGCCCTCGTCGACCGCACCCCCGACTACACCGACCGGGAGCTGCCCGGCGTGGGCAACTGGAGCACCGCCAAGCTCATCGCCATCACCCCAGGATCCTTCGCAGAAGAGGACGACCTGGGGGAGCTGGACCTGGGCGACCCTGAGGTCCTGGCCGACTTCGTGGTGCAGGGGATCCAAGGCCACCCCGCCGACCACTTTGCCCTCATCCTGTGGGACCACGGCTCCATCGCCGGCGTCGGGTCCGATGAGTCCAGCGGAGACGGCTTGACCGTGCCCGAGATCGCCGCCGCGGTGCGGGGCGCTCTCGACACCGTCGGCCTCGACCGCCTCGATCTGCTGGGCTTCGACGCCTGCCTCATGGCCGCCTTCGAGGTGGCCGCCGCCATGCCCGGCCTAGCCGACTACATGATCGCCTCCGAAGAGGTCGAGCCGAACACCGGATGGGACTACTCGGCCTTCGACGTCCTGGCAGCCGAACCCGACACGATCACGGCTCGCCGCCTGGGAGAGGTGATCGTGGAACGCTACGTCGCCACAACCGCTCCCCGCAGCCCCGGTGTCACCATGTCCCTGCTCGACCTGTCGGCGGTGGGCGACCTGGTGACCGCGCTCGGCGACCTCAACGGCGCCGTGGCTCCCGAGATGGCCACCCTCGCCCCGGTGATCGGCCGGGGCCGGAGCAACTCGCCGTCCTTCGGTGGCGCCGCCGTGCCGGAGGAGGACTTCTACATGGTGGACCTCGGCGATCTGCTGGGCCGCTGGAGCCGCCAGGATCCCCCTCTCGCCGACGCCGCCGCCGCCGCCCTGGACGCCTTCGACCGGGTAGTCGTCGCCAGCGAGGCGGGCGAGGCCAGCAGCGGCGCCACCGGGCTGACCGTTCACTTCCCGCCCTACCCGGAGTACTACTACGAGGCCTGGTACCGCTCCACCGAGGTACCGGTGTGGCCCGAGTTCCTCGATGCCTACTACACCGCCGGCACCCAGATCCCCGCCGACAAGCGCCCCTCCTTCGCCCCCATCGACAACCTGGCCAGCTTCTACTTCGACGATTTCGGCCTGAGTGTGGAGGCCGTCTTCGCCGCCGGGGCGGTGGAGAACATCGTCGAGGCCGTGCTCTACACCGGAGTGGTCGGCGAGGACGGCACGGTGACCTTCATCGGTGAGGACCAGGGCCTGTACGAGGGAACCCAGGCGGTGGCCGCCAACGACCTCACCCGGCTGATCCTCGACGACGGGCAGGATCAGGCCTACGCCTACCAGGACATCTCCTTCAGCGAGGACCTCACCCTCTTCACCCTCGACGTGCCCCTGGCCTACTACCCGCCGGGAGTGGCCCCCGGAGGCAGCGACTACCTCGACCTGACGCTGAAGCTCACCTACAACGCCGATTCGGGGGAGTTCACCGAGGGCTTCTACGCCGCCGACGAGTTCGGCACGGTGAGCGAGTTCACCGCCGACCCCGAAGGGTTGCTGGTCCCCTGGATGCTCACCTGGTACCCCGACGGCACCATCGAGTGGGTGCAGACCAGCGACGTGGGCCTCTGGGCCGACCTGCCCAACCTGCTCTACGACTTCGAGAAGCTGCCGGTGGGCACGGACCTGTATGCCGAGTTGTACGTGTTCGACTTCGGCGGCAACTCCGACTTCGCCTCAGTGGAGGCCGAGGTGCCCGCCGGCGAGGCCGACTGGGCCTCCTGCAGCAACGATGCTTGGGGCTTTGAGGTGTCCTACCCGGCCGGCTGGTACGTCTGGGACCCGGCGACACCCGACCTGGCCTGCAACTTCTTCGATCCCTCCTCCATGGAGGGGCTCACCGCCGATGAGGCTTTCGACCAGGCGGCCGTGACCGTGGAGGTGTACGAAGTCGCCGACTTCCTGGAGGTGCTCGGCTTCCTCGAGGCCAATTCCGTCCTCATGGAGGATGCCACCGTGGCCGGGCGCCACGCCGTGCGCTACGAGTCCGCCCGCGGCGAATGGGGCTTCCGCGCCTACACGCTCCAATTGGGGGATGGCGAACCCGGCGATCCCACCCTGGTAGTAGCCGCCTGGGGGCCGGTCGACGACACCCTGGCCGCCCTGGCCGACCGGGTCGCCGCCTCCCTCATGCTGGGCGGTTGAGGGTCCCCAGGGGGACGGGTACCATCGTCGGCCGCAGGCGGGCGTAGTTCAATGGCAGAACACGGGCTTCCCAAGCCTGAAGTGAGGGTTCGATTCCCTTCGCCCGCTCCCTTGGTGCCTCTCCCCCGGCTCCGCCTGGGGAAGCGCCCTCGTCCTAGCCGCCCGCCAGACCGCCTTCGCCTTCGGTGAGCCACAACTCGAGCTCGGCGCGGTCGGGCTCGTGCACCGTGCCGTCGCGCATGAAGTAGGCGGTGTCCACCACTTCGAGCGCCGCCGGGTCGTGGGTGGCCAGGACCACCGCCGCCCCGTTACGGGCGGTGCGCCGCAGCAGATCGAGCACGTAGGCCCCGGTGGCGGTATCCAACTCGCCGGTGGGCTCGTCGGCCAGGAGCAGCTTCGGGGAATGCACCAGGGCCCGGGCCAGCGCCACCCGCTGCTGCTCGCCGCCCGACATCTCGGCCGGGCGATGCCCCGCCCGCCGACCCAGGTCGACGACCTCCAGGGCCGCCCTGGCCTTCTCCCGCGCCCTGTCCCCGCCGATGTTGAGCAGCCGCAAGGCCACCGTGACGTTCTCCTCGGCGGTGAGCAGCGGCACCAGGCCGAAGGACTGGAACACGAAACCCAGCGACCGGCGCCGCACCGCCGCCGAGGCTCCTTCCGCCAGCCCGTCGACCCGCCGGCCGTCCAGCCAGATCTCGCCCTCATCGGGAGGGAGCAGCAACCCCAGCATGTGCAGCACCGTGGTCTTCCCCGAGCCGGAGGGGCCGAACAGGGCCACCATGCGCCCGGCGGGGAAGCCCAGGGTCACGTCGACGGCACCCACCGCCCCCTGGCCGAAGCGCTTGCTCACGTGGCGCAGCTCGGCCAGGGGCGCGCCCGGCCGGCCCGCGGCCTCCGCCGGGAGTTCGCCGGAGACGATCGGTTCGTCAGGCACCGCCGGCATCCCGGAACAGCAAGATCCCCTCCTCGACGACCTGGGCATTGGCCCGATCGGTCATCATCGCCTCGGCCAGCAACTCCGGGGGGAGCGTCACCCCGCCGTCGGGGCCGATCTCCACCACCCGCTTCGCCCGCACCCGGCGGTCCAGGCGGAACTTGCCGTCCTGCAGGTGGAACACCCGGTCGGCCCGCCGGGCCAGCGCCACATCGTGGGTGACGGCCACCACGGTGAGCCCGCCTTCGGTGCACAGGCGGCGCAAGAGCTCATACACCTGCAGGGAACGCTCGGTGTCCAGTTCGCCGGTGGGCTCATCGGCCAGCAGCAGCCGGGGGCCCAGGGACAGCGCCACGCACAGCGCCAGGCGCTGCTGCTCCCCGCCGGAGAGCACGTTGACCCGGGAGTAGGCCCGGTTGCGCAGGCCGGTGACTTCGAGCAGAGCCAACGCCCGGCGCCGCCGGCGCTCCCGGCCCACCCCGGCCAGCAGCATGGGCAGTTCGATATTCTGCACCGCCTTCAAGTACGGCACCAGGTTGCGGGTGAACTCCTGCCACACGAAGCCCACGTTGCGCCGGAAGTGGTACCGGATGTCGGTCCCCAGCGGCGAGGTGAGGTCGGTCCCGGCCACCACCACCCGCCCCGCCGAGGGCTTCTCCATGCCGCCGAGGACGTGCAGCAGGCTCGACTTGCCCGAACCCGAACGCCCCACGATGACCACGAACTCCCCGCGCCGCACCTCGAGGTCGATGCCCTGCAGGGCCACCGCTTCCAGCGCGCCCTGCTTGTGGATCTTGATCACGTTGTCGCAGCGAACCAGCGGGGTCTCCATCAGCGCTCTACCTCCCGCAGGACCTCGCTCAGCTGGCGGGCCGACACGTTACGGGTGCTCCACAGCACCGCCGCCACCAGCACCAGCGCCACCACCCCCAGGTAGATCGCCAGCCGCACCCAGTCCAACTGCATCAGCGCCGGGGGAAGCAGATCGGCTCCGCCTTCCCCCAGTTGCAGGAAGGGCAGCATGAGCCGCATGAGAGCCAGGCCGGCTCCGATGCCGATCACCGCCCCCACCCCCAGCACCACCATCTGCTCCACGGCGAAGGTGGCCGCCACGCTCCGCCGCCGCAGCCCCAACGCCCGCAGCACCCCCATCTCACGGAACCGCCGCCGCACCGCCATCAGCACGTAGGCGGTCACCCCGGCGAGGGTGAGCACCACCCCGGCGCCGGTGCCGATGAAGAGGATCGACACCAAGCCCACCTGGATGGGGCGGCTGGAGAAGTCGGCGGACACCCCGGCGATGGTGAGCAGGTCGTCGGGTTCCGCCTCCAGAGCGGCCACCAGGCGGCGGGCGGCGCCGTTGGGATCGTCGGTCCGCAGCCACAGCTCCTGGGGCTGGGTCACCCGGGCCAGGGTGCCGCTGATGCTCCACTTCGGCGTCCCCTCGATCCATTGCATCAAGCCGTCGAGGCGGGTGAGGAGCGCTCCCTCCAGGCGCGGGTCGGTGGCGGTGGGCACCAGGTTCACCAGCCCGGCCACCCAGCCGTCTACCTGCTCACCGTCCACGCCGAACAGGGTGCGATCGCCCACCCCCAGGCCCGAGACCCCGGCCGCCTCGGCATCGAGCACGAAGGGCAGGGGCTCGGGCGGCCGGGCCAGATGGGGCACCGCCTCGGCCCGGGTGCGTCCCGGCACCGACAGCTGCAGCAGGTCGGTTCCCCTCCAAAGGGGATGGGCCTGCATCTCTTCGGCCGAGGGAGCGGGCGTCCCCGGGGGAAGCTCCGAGAAGTACCGGTTGACCGCGGCATCACCCTGCGCCGTGGCGGTGGTCAGCCCCTCGCGCCCCTCGAACTCGCTCTGCACCCCGTCGAGCACCGAGGTGGCCCCCGCCGCCCCGACCGCCCGGATGTCTTCGATGTACACCGCGGTCTCCGGCGCCGCCGGTCCGGTCCCGGTGGGATCCCGCTCCACCCAGAGCGCCTGCAACACCAGGTCGCCGCCGTCGTCGGGGAAAGGCCCGTTGCGCGCCGCCGTCCCGCTCAAATCGAAGGTGACCGTGCGCCAGGCCTGATCGTCCAGAGCCTCGTCGGCCACGTATATGCGCAGGCGGCCCTGCTCGTCCACCACCCGCAGCAGCAGACGGGCCACCTGCACGGTATCTCCCGACACCACGGCATACCAGGTGCGCGGCTCTTGTAAGGCGGCGACCTCCAGAGCCGTGGTGCCCTCCGGAAGCTCCACCCCCCAGTCGGCGGGGTCGCCCAGCCCTTCCGAGCCCAGCAGGGAGAGGTCCCCGAAGTCGCCCCGCCAGTAGATCACCTGAGGGAAGTCGGTGGGGCGCACCGCCAGCAGCTGCCCGGTGCGCGACGTCAGCCGGGCGGCGCCCAGGGTCCGGTAGACCGGGGTGCCCACCGCGCCTTCCGGCACCCCGAGGAACCCGGCGCCTTCAGCCACGAGCCGCACATCACTCCCCGACTGGTAAGCCGCCCGGTCGAAGTACGAGGTGTCGAGGGTGTCGGCGTAGGTCAGGGCAAAGGCGCCGAACCCTGTGGTGAGCCAGACCAGCAGCGCCAGGCGCCCGTAGGGAATGGGGTTACGCCCCAGGTGCCAGCCGGGGAGAGCCGCGGCCATGCCGCGGAAGCGGGTCATCACCCAGCCGATGGCGCGCAGCAAGAGCGGCAGCACCCGCAGCAGGAGCAGCGCCCCCGAGACCAGGAAGAGAGCGGGAGCCGCCACCGAGAACGGGTCGAGCCCCACGTCCTCCCCTGAGGTCGCCACCAGGCCCTGCCGGCGCAACTCGTAGAGCACCACCCCGGCCAGCACCACCAGGAACAGGTCGAGGTAGTAGCGCTGCCACACCGACTGCCGGGCGGGGCGGGAGGCCATGGCGCGCAGTTCCAGCACCCCCCGCCGGGCGAGGGGCACGATGGCCAGGCCCATGGCGATGAAGGTCAGCAAACCACCGCCGAGCACGAAGGGAACCACAGAACGGGCCTGGGAGACCGACAGCGCCTCGCCCCCGGTGAGGGTCGACATGGGAGGGATGCGCCCGCTGAGGGCCACCATGCCGCGCGCCACGAATGGCGCCGCCAGAGCGGCGGCTAAGGCGATCACCGCCGACTGAGTGGTATGGATGCCGATGGTCTGCCAGGTGGAGGCGCCCCGCATGCGCAGCAGCGCCAGTTCCGACGACTCCCTCTCTAGGGCCAGGGCCGCCATGTAGATGAGGAAGTACAGAGCCCCGGCCACCACCAGGGCCAGCATGGCCAGGATGGGCGCGCCAAAAACCACGCTGCGCACCCCGAACTCCTCGATGAGGGCAGGCAGTTTGGAGATGGTGCGGATGCCCTCGGCCCGGGCCACGGCCCGGGTGAAGTAGAGCACCCCCTGCTGCAGGTCGTTCACTTCCTCCAGCGTCACCGCTTCCCGGTCGAGGTGGAGGGTGAAGGTGCGGGTGGCGGTGAGATACCGAAAGCCCCGCTCCTGCCGCAGCCAGGGGTCGGCGTCGGGATCGGCGGTGAAGGTCCCCGCCCAGGCGTCGAAGGTCTCCGGCCCGACGAAGGCCAGCACGGTGGGATCGACCCCGTCCCACATGATGGCGTCCGGGTCGGCCGGCCGGGCGATCCCGGCCACCTCCACAATCTCGAACCAGCTGGGCTGGGAGGTGAAGGCCTTCAGCACCACCCGGTCGCCCACCCCGAGCTGCGTCAGCTTGGCCAGCTGCTCCCCGAGCACCACCCGCAGGATGGGCTCCGCGGCCCGTGCCGGGTCTTCGAAAGCCGGCAGCTCCCCCGCGACCAACTCCAGGCCCGCACCGATGTCGAGAGCGGTGAAGATCCGGGTCTGAGTGGGCTCGCGAGGGATCGTCGGCCACGGCGCCTCTCCCAGAGCGCCCGACTCGCGCCAGAGCCGGGCCGTCTCCAGCCAGTCGGGGTAGCCGAGGGGGATCATCACGAACTCCCGGCTGACGGTGCGCTCCTCCACCGTGGGATACCAGGTCTGCACTGCCGTCGACGCGTCGGCGACGGCCCGCCGCCCGGCGTCGGCCTGTTCCCCCGAGTACTCGGTCAGGGTCAGGGCGGCGCTCAGGTCCACCGTGGAGTCGGGGGCGTTGCGGAAGGTGTAGAGGAGGTCGATGGCCGAGACCGAGGCCTCGTACAGCGGGAGGACCGCCAGCAGGGCGATGACCAGCGTCGCTCCCAGGAAGGAGCCCAGCAGCATCCAGCGCCGGGCCCACAACCGGCGCAGCACCAGCCCCAAGTAGGTCACCCAGCGCATCGGCAGGGACCCTCCGTCGGAAACCGGTCATGTCGCCCATCACCGGAGGCCGCCCCCGGAGCGCCGGGCTGCGGTCACGCGAGAGGTGAGGCTACGACTGCAGGCCGGGAAGCGCCAAATCCGCGGCCCGCAGGCAGGCGACGCGTGATTCCCCTAACTGCTGGGTTTGGGGCCGGGCGCTTCTACAGGCGGGCACCACGTAGGGGCAGCGAGGATGGAAGGGGCACCCCAGAGGCAGCTCCCACAGCTCCGGAGGATCACCGGGTATGGGCCGCAGGCGCCTCCGGGACAGGCCGGGCAGCGAACCCAGCAGGCCGTCGGTGTAAGGATGGCGGGGGGAGTGGTACAGCGACGCGGCCGGGGCCTCCTCCACCACCAGGCCCCCGTAGACCACCGCCACCCGGTCGGCCACTGCCGCCACCACCCCCAGGTCGTGGGTGACCAGCAGCAGGCCCATGCCTCGCTCCCGGCGCAGGTCGTCGATGAGGGTCAGGACCGCCCGAGCCACGGTGACGTCGAGGCCGCTGAGGGGCTCGTCGGCAATGACCAACCGGGGCATGCTGAGCAGGGCGGCGGCCAGCATGGCTCGCTGCGCCTGGCCGCGGGACATCTCATGGGGGAAGGAGGCATACTTGAGCCGCCGCGGCAGCCGTACCCGCCCGAGAGCGTCGAGGACGCGGCGGCGGACCTCCTCCGGGCCCAGAGCCTCGTGGGTCTCCAGCACCTCCCCCGACTGGGGGCCGATCATCTCCACCGGGTCCCACGCCCCGATGGCGTCCTGGAAGAGGACGCCGATGCCCATGCCGACCAGCCGCCGCCAGTCGGCGGCCCCCAGATCCTGCAGGACCCGACCCTCGAAGGTGGTGCGGCCCGCCACCACTTCCGCCCCGGGGGGAAGCAGGTCCACCGCCCCCATGGCGATGAGGCTCTTGCCCGACCCGCTTTCGCCGACCAGGGCCAGCGCCTCGCCCTTACCCACCCGGAAGGAGACCCCGTCGACGCCGCGCACCTTCCGGCCGTCGCGGAAGCGCAGTTCCACCGCCAGGTCGTCGACGGCGAGGAGGGGCTCGGGGAGAGCGGTCACTTCAGTCGACCGCTTCCCGACGGCTCAGGGCCCGCCGCAGGCGCGCCGCGGCGTCGGCAGCAACCTCGCCCATACCCGGGCCGGGGCTGAGTTGCGACATGAGGGAGGGGTCCATGGCCGCCACCATGGTGGCCTCGCCCTGGTCGTAGACCACCACGTTGCAGGGCAGCAGCAAGCCCAACTCCTCGTCGAGGCCCAGGGCGCGGTGGGCCAAAGGTGGGTTGCAGGCGCCGAGGATCTTGTACGGCGGGCGCTCCACCCCCAGCTTGGTCCGCAGGGTGGCGGCCACGTCGATCTCGGTGAGCACCCCGAAGCCCTCCTCCGCCAGGGCGGCGCGCACCGCCGCCTCGGCCGCCTCCGGGGTCAACGAGGTCCTCACCCCGAAGCCGTAGGCAAGTTGCTCCATGCCTGCTCCTGCGTAGGGGCGGCCAGGGTAACCCCCGCCGCAGGGCAGGCCCCCCCGGTTCCACCCTTGCCCCCGAGCGGCCGCGGCGCGACGATTCCCCCCGGGAGGATCGCATGCAGCAAACCATCACCATCGACGTCCGTATCGACGAGGATGAGAGCGACACCCTCGTTCACGCCGCACTGAACCTCAGCGGCGATCACTTCGAAGCCACCGGCCGGGCCCGGCGCAACCCCCACGACCGGCCCATGCCCGTGGTGGGCGAGGAACTGGCCACCGCCCGGGCGCTGAGCAGCCTGGCGCTCCAGGTCATGGAGGCGGCGCAGCACAAGATCGAACGGTTCTTGAGCGGCTGAGGTCCCTCCTGGCGCAGTGCGGTCGGGCCCACCGCCGACCGGTCCCAACCACAGGCGCGCCGCCTATGGCCCGGGATGGCCTCTAACCGATCTCTAACACTCTTGGTAGGCCGAACGACCACTCAAGGTTGTGGGCTCTGTGCCGATACAAGGAGGGTCCGGGGCCCGCTCAGTCCATCCCACCGGACAGGAGGCACCCCCCTTCCTCCGACTCCTCCTGCAAGCGGCCCCCGGAACAGCAGCAGCCCCCTCCCCCGAGGGGGCTGCGCTTTGCGGGGACAGGTCCGGGCCGGGGGCCGTCTCCCAGGCCGCGCCGGGCGCGGCGGACCGTCGCCTTAGGTGCAGAAGGAACGGAAGACCAGAGGGTTGTGCACCGGATCGAACGGGAATTCCGGATCGCCGAGACCCAGGAACCTCCTCGGACCGTTGTCGGGGCCCGGCGGGCGCGACGGGTAGCTCGGCTGCCCGAACCCCGGGACCGAAGCTGGGTCGAGGAAAGCCTGGCCCAACGCCCAAATGAACTCGGCGTCCCAGAACTCGGGCCGGACCTCGCCCATGTCGCTCGACGTCGTCCAGCCGAAGCAGGGGATGATCGTCGGCCCTCCGACGCGGGGACACTTGGGCGAGGCCGCCACCCCCGTCGCCGCCACGTCCACGTCGGCTACGTCGGCATACGTGTTGGGGGCGCCGACCGCCTGGGATGCGGCGTAGCCGTTCGACGTCACTCCGTAGAGGGTCAAACCGTAGAGGGTCACACCGACTGTGCCCGGATGAGCAATGACGTGCTCCCGGCCATCAATGGCATTGCCGACGAACATGTGCGGTGCCCCCTCTTCGTCCACGCCGACGGCGACGAAATCCCCTGTGCCCCAGAGCGAGACGACGTTCTTCAAGGCCACGCCCAGGTTCACTTCGCCGACCTGGGGCCCGGACGAGGTCGAATACCACTGCTTCACGCGGCCGTCCGGCATAGCAGCCACCACGCCGCCGAAACCGCCGACGGCGACGG
>JAFGCH010000014.1 GCA_016932695.1 Acidimicrobiia bacterium
AAGGGCTTCGCCGGTGTCATCAAGCGGCACAACTTCGCCGGCCAGGGTGCCAGCCACGGTGCCCACCGCATCCACCGGGCCCCCGGCTCCATCGGGGCCTGTGCTACGCCGTCTCGGGTGTTCAAGGGCGTACGGCTGCCGGGCCACATGGGAGCGGAGAAGCGCACGGTGCTGAACCTGGAAGTAGTCGATGTGGACGCCGAGCGGGGCCTCCTGCTCTTGCGCGGGGCGGTGCCCGGCGCCCGCGGCTCGGTCGTTCTGGTGAGAGAGGCGGTGAAGGCCCGTGGCTGACAAGGTGACCGCGGTCGTCTACACCTCGGCCGGGGCCCGCTCCGGGGAGATCACGCTGGACCCGGCGGTGTTCGGCATCGAGCCGAATGTGGCGGTCATGCACCAGGTGGTAACGGCCCAGTTGGCCGCCGCCCGCGCCGGCACCGCCGACACCAAGACGCGCGGCGAGGTACGCGGCGGGGGGAAGAAGCCCTGGCGCCAGAAGGGCCTGGGACGGGCCCGCCAGGGCTCGACCCGTTCCCCGCAGTTTCGCGGCGGCGGCGCCGTCTTCGGCCCGCACCCTCGCGACTACCGCCAGCGCACCCCCAAGAAGATGAAGCGCCTCGCCCTGCGAAGCGCCCTGTCGGCGCGAGCCGCCGAGGGGCAGATCAAGGTAGTTGAGGCGTTCGACTGGGGTGAGCCCAAGACCAAGCAGGCCGTCGCCCTCCTCCAAGCCATGGAAGCCCCCGGCAAGGTGCTGGTGGTGCTGGGACCGGGCGACCGGGTGGCCGCCCGCTCCTTCTCCAACCTTCCCCAGGTGATGCTCACCGCGCCCGGCCGGCTGGCCACCTACGACGTGCTCTGGGCCGACACGCTGGTCTTCAGCCGGGAGACCGTCGGCCAGGCCGGGGGCGGCACCCGCTACGAGGTGGCCGGCGACGACTTCGTGCGCGAGGAAGGGGAGCCGGCATGAAGAACCCTCGCGACGTGATCCTGGCCCCCGTGGTCTCCGAGAAGGCTTACGACCTCATCGAAGCCGCCCACACGTACACCTTCGAGGTGCATCCCCGGGTGTCGAAGACCGAGGTCAAGCAGGCGGTACAGGCCATCTTCAAGGTCAAGGTGGTGGGCGTCAACATCATGAACCGCAAGGGCAAGCGGAAGCGCACCGGCTGGACGTTCGGCCGGCGCTCCGATGTCAAGCGGGCCCTGGTGACCCTGGCCGCCGACGACTCCATCGACATCTTCGGGGTGTGAGCATGGCCGTCAAGAAGTACCAACCTACCTCTGCGGGCCGCCGCTTCCGCACCGTCTCCGATTTCGCCGAGGTCACCAAGACCGAGCCGGAGAAGAGCCTGCTCGGGGTGCGACGCGCCACCGGCGGCCGCAACGTCCACGGCCGCGTCACCTCGCGCCATCGCGGCGCCGGGAACAAGCGCCGCTACCGCATCGTGGACTTCCGCCGCACCAAGGACGGGGTCCCCGCCACCGTGGCCGCCATCGAGTACGACCCCAACCGCAACGCCCGCATTGCCCTGCTGCACTACCACGACGGGGAGAAGCGCTACATCCTGGCGCCCCTGCGCCTGGCGGTGGGCGACGTGCTGGCGTCCGGCCCCGGGGCCGAGATCCGTCCCGGCAACGCCCTGCCGTTGCGCAACATCCCGGCGGGCACGGTGGTGCATGCCGTGGAGCTGCGGCCGGGGGGCGGGGCCAAGCTGGGCCGCGCCGCCGGCTCGGCGATCCAGCTCATCGCCAAGGAAGGCGGGATGGCCCTGTTGCGCCTCCCTTCGGGGGAGATGCGCAACGTCCCGCTCGACTGCCGCGCCACCGTCGGCCAGGTGGGCAACCCCGAGGCCGAGCTGATCAAGGGCGGCAAGGCGGGCCGCAACCGCTGGCGGGGCATCCGCCCCCAGACCCGCGGCGTGGCCATGAACCCCATCGACCACCCCCTGGGCGGTGGCGAGGGCAAGAGTTCCGGCGGTCGTCACCCGGTCAGCCCCTGGGGCAAGCCGGAGGGACGCACCCGCAAGCAACACAAGGCCAGCGACGCCCTCATCGTGCGGCGCCGCAGCCGTAAGGGCAGGAGGTAGCCATGGCGCGCAGCCTGAGCAAGGGGCCGTTCGTGGACGACCACCTCCTGGTGAAGATCGAGCGTGCCAATCGTTCCGGGGACAAGCGAGTCATCAGGACCTGGAGCCGGCGGTCCACGATCATCCCGGAGATGGTCGGTCACACCCTCGCGGTCCACGACGGGCGCAAGCACGTCCCCGTGTACGTCACCGAGTCCATGGTGGGGCACAAGCTGGGCGAGTTCGCCCCAACCCGCACCTTCCGCGGCCACGGCGGCGACAAGTCCGCGAGGAAGAAGAAATGAGGGTGCAGGCACGGGCTCAGTACATCCGGCAGTCGCCCTACAAGGTGCGGCGGGTGCTCGACCTGGTGCGCGGGCTCCCCGTGGCCGAGGCGCGTCACGTGCTCAGCTTCGCCAATCGGCGCGCCACCGAGCCGGTCAGCAAAGTGCTCGAATCGGCCGTGGCCAACGCCCGCCACAACCACGCCCTCGACCCCGAGGAGCTGTTCGTGGTGTCGGCTTTCGCCGATGAGGGCCCCACCCTGAAGCGCATGCGCCCCCGCGCCCGGGGCCGTGCCAGCCGCATCCTGAGGCGCACGAGCCATGTGACGATCGTCGTCGGGGACCGGCGCGAGGAAGGCGAGGAAGTCTGATGGGTCAGAAGGTCCACCCCTACGGGCTCCGCCTCGGTGTGGTCACCGACTGGAAGTCGCGCTGGTACAGCGACCGGGGCTACGCCGCCCAGGTGCTCGAGGACGCCCGCATTCGCGACCTACTCGCCTCCGAGTTGACCCGGGGCGCGGTGGCGCGCATCGAGATCGAGCGCATCGGAGACAAGAAGGTCCAGGTCGACATCCACACCGCCCGGCCGGGCGTGGTCATCGGCCGCAGCGGTGCCGAGGTCGACCGCCTGCGGAACCTGCTCGAGACGCTCACCAACCGTGAGATCAAGCTGAATGTCATCGAGGTGAAGGGCCCCGAGACCGACGCCCAACTCCTGGCGCAGGGCATCGCCGACCAACTGCAGGGGCGAGTGTCCTTCCGCCGTGCCCTGAAGCGGGCCGTGCAGACCGCCATGAAGGCGGGAGCACAGGGAGTGCGCGTGCAGTGCTCCGGGCGCCTCGGCGGATCCGACATGGGACGTCGCGAGTGGTACCGGGAAGGCCGGGTGCCGCTGCACACCCTGCGGGCCGACGTTGACTTCGGCACCGCCACCGCCCGCACCACCGTGGGCGCCATCGGAGTGAAGGTCTGGGTCTACCGCGGCGACGTGCTGCCCTCGCTGTCGGCGACTCGCGAGAAGATCGCCGCCGAGGCGGCCCTGGCCACCGGCGGCCCCGCCGGGCGGCGGGCGCCCGCCAAGGCCCGTGCGGAAGCCGCCGCCGGCGAGCGCCGCTCCGGCCTCATCGAGGCGGGCGGGGGCAAGCGGCTGGTCGAGGCCGGTGGGGGGAAACGCCGTCCTGAGGGCAAGCGCCTCATCGAGGCCGGGGGCGGGCGCCGGGTGGATGCCGGCGCGGCTCGCAGCGAGTTCGAGGAAGCTCGCCGTGAGGCCACCGAGACCCTGAGCCTCGAGGCCCAGGCGGCCGAGGAGCGGCGCGCTGCCGAGGCCGCCGCCGCGGAGGCCGTGGGCGGGCCGCCCGCCATCGAGGCGGCGACCGTCGCGGCCGCTGAAGCCGCCGAAGCCCCGGTGGTCGAGGCCATGCCGGCCGCGCTGCCCGAGACCCCTGAAGCCCCGGTGGTCGAGGCCATGCCGGCCGCGCTGCCC
>JAFGCH010000088.1 GCA_016932695.1 Acidimicrobiia bacterium
ACATCCCGGGAGTGATCGTGCACGGCCGCTACGACGTGGTCTGCCCCCTCCAAAACGCCTGGGACCTGCACCGGGCCTGGCCGGAGGCTGAACTGATCATCAACCCGGTCTCCGGGCACTCGGCATTCGAGGCCGAGCACACCAGCGCCCTGGTGGAGGCAACCGAGAGGTTCGCCGCATCCTCCACCTGAACCCGGCGGGCGCCCCGGTCCCCCACCCCCGACGCGGCGTCCGCGGCGGGCCGGCGCCCGGTCCGGTTCAGGGAGTGATCGAGGCGAAGACCCTCAGGATGGTCGTCGCCGTGTCGGGCGAGAGCGGCCCGGCCAGCGAGGGAGCGAAGACACTGGCATAAGCGAGTTCCGATCGGGTGACGGCGAACAGCGACTCAGCCCCGTTGACCGCGGCGATCGCGTACAGGATCTCCCGTCCGCCGTCGGAGGTGAAGGCCTCCGCAACGACGTCGTTCGCGCCCAGCAACGCAGCCAGCATGTCCATGGCCCCCGGTAGCGAATCGGCGTCGGCGAAAAGCGGGCCGTAGAGGTACTCCGACGCGGCGGCGTCGCGCAGCGAGACGTTGGCCGTCTCCGGGATGGCCAACTCGAGGCTCCCGGACGATGCTCCCACCCCGAAGGAGATCCAGTCCGCCGGGTAGTCGACCGAGGCTCCGCTCGGGAAGGTGGCGTGAGTCGTTTCAGCCGGGGCCTCCTGAGTGGTGGTCGTCCCTGCCGCCTCGGCCGTACTGGTGGTGGCCTGGCTGCCGGTCGGCGCCGCCTCCTCACCCTCACCGCCGCAGGCCGCCAGGCCGAGGACGATTACCAGGAGCGCGATCCCAAGACGTGTGCCCGCGATCATCAGCTTCGTTCCCTTCCTGCGGCCGACCCGCACAGCCGGAATCCCGCCCGTGCCCCTGCCGCCAGGATAGGAAGCCTCTGGGGCCAACCGTCCACGGGGGCGGAAAGCGGCAAAGCGACCTTGCGAACGGCGCAGGAGAGACACCACCACGCCACCCGGGACCGTCGGCGGCAGCCGGCAGCCGGCATCCTCAGGAGGACTGCCCGCCCCATGCTGGAGGTCGCCCGGTCGGGGGGCCGGCGGGGCCAATACCTGCCGAGCGGTGAGCAGCGAGACCCCTCGGGGTCCCCCTCGGCCTTCCCGGGCTCCCAGCCGGAACGAAGTGGCCGATCAGGGCTCGACGCGCCTGATCGAGGGCACCCGGTCGAGAGCCCGATCGAAGGAGGCGACCTGGTCCACACCCGCCACTTCCCCAGATGCCGCCAGGTAAGCCTCGGCGAAATCGACTCCGTACGTCTCGTAGATCTCAACCGATCGGAGCAGCAAAGCGGGATCGAGCGTCCGTATCGGCGGGAAGGCGATGACGTGGCGAATCAATCCTGCGACGGTGGTGCGATCGACCTCGTAGAACGACTCGAGCACGTACACGGTCTCGGCAACGATCAGATCCGCGAGCAGGAGCTCACCCATAGCCGCCAGGAAGGCGGTAGCCCTTGCCGCCCAGTCGCGGGGATCACCCGTCGGGTGCCGGATGATGATGTTGGTGTCGACGAACGCCGTCACCGGGCCACCCGGGACCGGCGAGTGGCAGCGCGGACCTCATCCCAAGCGGCGCCTCGGCGGGCTGCGGGCACGCCGACGGCGCCGGCGAGATCGAGCAGGTCCGACGTCCGGGCCAGCACGGCGCGGTGCCGTTCGATCCGGAACACAACCTGGTCGCCTTCGGCTATCCCGAGGGCGTCCCGCACGGCCTTGGGAATCGTGACTTGGCCCTTCGACGTCACTCTGGCGGCGACATCCATGGGGAGTGAATCTCCCTTACTTCTGTGTTCAAGTAAGGCACTCCCCATAGGGTCCGACAGCAACCCCCTATCGCCGGGGGGATCGGATGAGATCGAGTCCCTCCGGACCCTGACCTCTCCGGCCGTCCGCTCGTCAGTCTCCCCAGCGGACGGTGATCTCTCCCTGGATGCCGGGCAGTGGCAATGAGGCTGCCTCGGCTTCGACGGCGGCGCGCTGTGCGCGGGAGAGGCGCTGCCAGGCATCGATCGTGACCGTCTCTTGCGAGCGGCGCCAGGTCCCGACGATCTCCCCACCGAGGAGGAGGGCACCGGGCCACACCCGAGGAGTCCAAAGGAGGGCGCGCTGCCCAGCGTCGGGAACGAGGACTTGCCGATCGTCGCCCTGCAGCAGGAAGTAGGCGTCACCGCTGGGGAGGAGCCGCGCCGGCGCCACCGGCCCCGGGGCAGCGCGGAGCGCCGCTGCATCTTCCGACAGAATCCAAGCCTCGCCGATCGGCGTCGCCACCGGTGTGAGCGACGGCAGCAGAGCGCTGAAGGCGGCGACGCCGCCCCGCCGGGGGATCCCCGCCCAGCGAGTGAAACCCTCGGGGGTGCCGGGACCGAAGACGTGAAGGTACCGACGGGCCAGTTCCACGCGAGCCTCACCCGGGTCCATCTCCGGCGCAGGGACGGTCCACACGATTGGCTGCCGGGCGCCGTCCCAACGCATGAGAACCCGGCCCGTAGGCCCCGCATACCGCAGGCTGTTCGGGGGCACTCCCAGCGCGCGTCCCGCCCGGCCGTACGGGACCGCCTCGCCGCCCAGGACGGCCTCCAGGCTATCGGCTGCACTCTGGGCGCGGCGCCGCCCGGCGGCATCCTCGGGCAGCCTCCCGAGCGTGAAGACCGCCCGGTCGGAGGCGGCGACCACGTAGGCGCTGAACCGCGGGCCCCACAACTGCACCAGCGAGGGATCCTCCCAGGCCGCCGGTCCGGTACCGGCGACACGGGCGTGGAGCGACAGGAGAGCGGCCCGGGGCACACTGTCCTGCAGGCCGGCCCAGGCGGCCCGCCGGAGCGAGCGCCGACCCCCGGGCACCCGTTCGTCGAGTTCCCCCACCCGCCGCCGGAAGGTGAGGATCTGCTCCCGGGTCACGGCGAGCCTGCCCGCCTCCATGAGCCACCTCCTGAGCCCCGGAGCCTATGCCCGTGTCGGCCGCAACCCGGCAGCTCTTCCCGCCGCTCAGCCGATGAACGTCTCCCACCACCCCCGGAGGCGGGCGGCGTGGCAGCCGGGGATGAGGACGAGATGGTTCCCGAGGGGGGCGGCGAGGAGGCCCTCCGGGACGCCGGGTTCGAGCCGCACCGTGGCCTGAGTGCGGCACAGGTCCGGTTCGCTCCCCGATCCCACCACCTCACCTTCCTCCAGCCACAGCCGATCCAGGCCGGCTCTGCCGATGCGCAGCAGGGTCACCGGCCCGGCGGGCATCTCCCCCGCCAGAGCGCTACCTCGTCCCGATTCGAAGTGGGTATCCGCCCGCACCGCCCCCACCAGGCTGCGGGGCACCGTGCAGTGGGCGAGGGTCACGGTGCCGGCCGCGATATCGACCCGGGCCGGATTGGCCATCCAGGAGGCGGTGCCCAGTAGGGCCCGCACCCAGAGCATCGCCACCGCCGAGGGCACGTCCCCCTCGCATCCGGCCACCACCCCCTCGTCGTTCAGGGCGGCGAGGGCCAGGCAGGCGGTGGCGTCCAGGGCATCGATCAGGTCGAAGCAGCGCACCGTGACGGCGTCGAGGTGCTCCTCGCGAATCAGGGAGCGCAGGGCCGCCTCAATCCCTCCCCCGGCGGCCCCCTCCAGGGCGGCAGCCCGGCAGGCGGCCAGGAAGCGCTCCATGGCCACCTCGACGACCATAGGCCCCCAGACGCGCCGCACCACCCCGGCATCCGGGTGGGAGGCGACCAGCCAGTCCGACGGCGCCCCCACCAGGCCCACCCGGGCCCGGCGCAGGGCGGCTGCGGCGGCAGCATCGGCAAGGGCCCGGTCGAGCCCCGCCCATCCGGCAGCGTCGTCCGGGCCGGCCAGGTAGACGATCCGCCCCCGGCCTCCGCGGGCCCGGGCCGCAGCCAACGCCTCGAGAGCGGCCGGTAGGGAGTTGTGGCCGGGGTGGGCGAGGAGGAGCAACGGCACACTCTCCCCCCACAAGTCGACAAGCCGCCGTTCGCTCCCCCCGGTAGCCACGAGGACGACTGTTGGGCACGGGCCCTCCCCGCGGGCCTCGACCACCCGGCCACCACGGGCGGCCAGGGCGGCCAGGTAGGGGGCCACCACCGCGGCAACCTGCCCGGCAGGATGCACCGGCGAGGCGACCACGATCACATCGAACGGAGCGGTCACGCCCTCAGTCCACCCTCCGCCGCATCTCGCCGCCAGGGGCGAACGGCTCAGAGCGAGGCTTCCACCAGGTGAGTGAAGCGGCTTGTAGGCCCGGCAGCACGCCGGCCCCACGAAAACTCACCGGATCCCCTCTCCTCTCGACCCTCGGCGGGTTCTCGCGCCTCTCCCGGCGCGAGGGCGCCGGGAGAGGGCAGTGCAGACTCTCACCCCAAGCGCACCTCTCCGGTGATCTCCAGGCCGTCCAGGGCGTTGCCCTGCAGGCCCATCCAGGACAGGGTCCACAACGTCTCGCCGATGACCAGCGAGCGGGTGATCTGCGCCGGGCCGGTGTTGTAGTCGGGCCAGCAGACCTCTATCCGCTCGTCGGGGGCTACCTCGACCGGCTCCAGGCCGTAGGCGGCCAGCAGGTCGGCCACCCCATCGCCGGCGGTCACCTCGCAGTAGTAGCCGCCGACAAAGCCGGCATCGTCGGGCCCGCACACCTGGACCACCATCTCCTTGCCGTACCCCGTGTCCACCGGCCGGCAGTCGGAGAGGTTCGTGCCTTCCGCCCGCTCGTGGGTGATGCGGCCGACCTCGCGCACCCCGTCGTCGGTCTTGAGGACGACGGCGCCCACGAAGTTGTCCGACCAGTCCTGCATGGGCAGCACCACGATCTGCTCGGGGGCCCAGTACAGGAAGGCCAGGTGGTCGTACTCCACGTCGGTGTAGCCGTCGGCCAGCTCCCAGCTGTCCACCGCCCGCGGGTTGCCGGGGTCGGAGACGTCGAAGAGGGTGACCTTGGCCCCGGTCACCTGCCCCTCCTCCGTGGCCTCCCGGCCCACCCCCAGCAGGCGCCCTTCGTCGAGGGGATGCAGGTAGGCGGAGTAGCCGGTGATCTTCAGCTCGCCCGACACTCGAGGACCAGCCGGGTCGCGCAGGTCGACCACGTAGAGCGGGTCGGTCTGGCGGAAAGTGACCACGTAGCCGGTCGGCCCCGCGAAACGCACGGAGTAGATGCTCTCCCCCCGGCCCAGGTCGCCCACCCGGCCCACTTCGATCAGACGATCGCCGTCGAAGCCCAGCACGCTCACCGCACTCTCCGAGGTGTCCGTGCTGCCCCAGGGAGTGCCGTCGGTGGTGGCCACCCGCAGGTAGCCCTGGTACTCGTCCATGGAGAACTGGTTGAGCAGGTGCCCCGCAACGCTGCCCGAGGCCAGATAGCGGGCCGGGGCGTCGCCGCCGATGTCGAAGGCGTGCAGGGCGGTGGAGTAGTCCTCCTCCCAGGTCCCCAGGCGGGCATCGCCGATGAGCTCCTGGGGGACCCAGACGTTGGTCGCCACGTAGAGCCGCTCCGAAGAGGCGTACACCGTCTCCCCCTGAGCGATGATCGCGGCGGCCGCCGGCGGGTCGAGGCGCCCCTCGAGGTCCAAGGTGAGCACCGACAGCGTGTCGAACCCGGCAAACTCGGCGGGCCGGTGGGTTTGGGCGCAATCCACCAACAGGCCCTGTTCCATCACCTCAGAGCCGGCGAAGAGGGTGTACGAAGGCAGCCAGTCCTCCAGGGTCGACTGCTCGATCACCCGGCGGTTGGACTCCAGGGCAATCGCCTCGGCGGCAGGGCCGGAGGGATACACGAAGGGGAGATCGGCCGGGTAGGACGAGATGACCGCCCGCACCGTGCCGTCGATGGCCCGGGCGCTCAGGAAGCGCCCTTCGATCCGCAGGGTGCGAGTGACCCGCATGTCGGCCGGGTCGGACAGGTCCACCTCCTGTACCAGGGTCACCGGGCCACTCCAAGCGGGCATGCTCTCGGCCGCCCCCTCCAGGAGGGGCATGGCGTAGGCGTCGCCCTGGGAGAAGACCAGCGCCCGGTCGCCGGCCATGAAGAAGCGATGGTCCCAGCCGGCCTCCAGGGCGAGTGACCCGGCCAAGCGCGCGGTGCCGCCGTCGACCTCGGCGTAGTAGAGGGTTGCGTTCATGACCAACAGGATCCGCTCGCCGTCGGTCTTGACGGTATCGGGTTCATCCACCCCGGCAACCTGGACGTTGCTGGTGGAGTAGCCGTTGCCACCGTCGTCCCCCTGGCCCTGCGGCACAGCGCCGGCCATGGTGGTGGCCGGGGCGGTGCCCTCGGCCGCGGCAACGGAGTCGACCCCCCAGGTTTCGGCGTAGAACACCGGCCCTCCGCTCAAGCCGTAAGGGCCCACCCGGGCCAGGGCCTCGGTGCGGAAGTAGTCGAGCAAGGCATCACAGGAGTCGAAGCGCTGCAGTGCGGCTTCGAAGCGCACCGTGCCCGGGTCGAAGGTACCGGCGACGCCGGTAACCCCGCTGGCGGATCCGCTCACGAAGGTGACACCGGAGCCCGCCGGGCTCCAGGTGGTGGTGGCCCCCTCCCCGGCCGGTGCCGAACAGGCGGCAACGGCCAAGCCGAGGATGGCGATGGCGGTGATGGCCCTACGCATGATGCCTCCCGAGGACTCGTCCCCCCTATGACGGCGGGCCCCTACCGCGGGGTTTCCGGGAGACGGCGCGCTGGCCCTGCGCCGCGCCCTCGCCCGCACCCCAACCCTCTCCCGCCCGGAGCGGGCGGGAGAGGGAGTAGAACCTCCTATCGTCCTCCCCGTGGATTGGATCTTGGTCACCAACGACGACGGGGTAGAGGTCCCCTCGCTGCCTGCCCTGGCCCGGGCCATCGCCGCCCTAGGCCCGATCCGGGTGGTGGTTCCCGACGGGGAACGCTCCTGGGTAGGCAAGGCCATCACCCGCTACCAGCCGGTACGGGTGCAAGTGGTGGAACGCGACGGCATCGAGATGCACGCGGTGAGCGGCTACCCGGCCGACTGCGTCCAACTGGGGATCCACGCCCTCTTCGACCGGCCCCCGCGCCTGGTGGTCTCGGGCATCAACGCCGGCTACAACCACGGCTCGGCGTACATCCAATCGAGCGGCACGGTGGGCGCGGCGCTGGAGGCCGCCATCGCCGGAATCGACGCCCTGGCTCTCTCCACCCAGAGCCGCACCCGGGCCTGGACCGAATGGCGGGCCTGGTCGCTGCGGCCCGAATCCACTCCGATGTGGGAGCGGCTCGCCGCCGTGGCCGCCGACATCGCCGCGCCGCTGCTGGCCGGCACCCCCCAGGGGATCATCTTGAACGTCAATCTCCCCGACGAGGCGGACCCCGCCACCCCCCGCCGCCTCACTCGGGTGGCCGACGTGGGCTACGACCGGCTCTTCAGCCGGGTGGCCGACGGGGAGTACCGCCACGACTACCGCGGCTACCTGAACCACTTCTCCCCGCCCGAGGGAACCGACGTCCAAGCATCTGCCGAGGGCTGCGTGGCCATCACCCCGCTGCGGGCGATCCATACCGGGGTGCTGCCCGAGGGCCTCCGGGCTGCGCTGGGCCTCTAGAAGCCCCGGCAAAGGCCTACCAGGAGCGGGTAGGGATCGGCCAGGCCATCCAGGTCGACCCAAGGGCCGGCGTTGTCGGGGATCCAGCCGAGGTGCAGGTGGGGGGAAGTGGCGTTGCCGCTCGACCCCACCCAGCCCAGCAAGTCGCCCACCCGCACCACCTTGCCGGGCTTGACGCCGGGGGCGGTCCAGGCCATGTGGGCGTAGTAGTACACGTCCCCGCTGTAGAAGCCCTCCAAGTACACCCCGAAGCCCCCCGACCAGTGCCACCCCGCCTGCACGATGGTCCCGCTCTCGATGGCCACCAGCGGAGCGCCTCGTTCGGCGTGGACGTCCTCTCCTTTGTGGGTCCTGCCCCAGGGCCTCGCCTCTCCCCAGGTGTGCTCGAAGTAGTGCCGGCCGGCCACCGGGCAGACCCGGCCGGCGGGCAGCAGGCCGGCGGTGCCGGGGGCGGCGGCCGCCCGCAGCCTCTCGAGCAGGCCGAGAACGCGGGACAAGGAACGCCGGTAGCCCGCCCAGTCGAGCAGGACCGGCCGCAGCCCGGCCATCTCCGCGGCGTCGCTCGCCACCAGCCCCAGGGCCGGGATCGGGCTGTAGGGGCCCGCCGCCGCCCGTACCTCGGCAGAGACGGTGGCCCCCAGTTCCGCCGCCAGCGCTTCCCCCGCCTCGACCCGCCGGGCCCACACTCGCGTCTCCACCACGGTCAGTTGCCCCTGCACGTCGATCGCCCAGTCGGCTCCACCCAGCCGCGGGGCCGCGAGGAAGCGCTCCAGCCGGTCGCCCTCCCGGTCGAGAGCGGCGGCAACCCGCTCGAGCGGCGACGCCGGCGACGCCGGCGACGCCGGGACCGCGGCGGCCGGACGCGGCAGAGCACCCACCGCGACCAGCACCAGTGTCGCCAGAGCCAGAGCCCTCCTGCCGCCCCTCATCCGCTTGAGGCTAGCCGGGGCACCTCGCTCTTCCGGGCCTTCGGCCGGATGCCTGAGCGCCGCCTCAGCCGCCCTCCGGAGCACCGTCTGCTTGCGGAACCAAGCCGGCGAAGATCCCCTGGCAGGACTCGTTGGCCTCCCGGAAACCGGGATCCTGCAGGACGTCGAGGCGCAGGCCCGGGAAGGGGCCACGCCCACTTCCCGGCGGGCCGCCGGAGAAATCCGGGTCCGGCATGTCGAAACCGTGTTCCCGCATGCAGGCGGCGTACTCCAGCAGCCGATCCTGCATCGCGGTCTGGTCGAGGGAGGCGAAGCGCAAAGCCACCCCCTCCAGATGATGGCGGCACCCCTGCGCCGCTTCCCGCAGGCCCTCGGCGTCGCGGCGCACCGCTTCCAAGCCGGCGTCCGCCAAGAACGAAACGAGTCTGAGGTTCCCCTCGGCGTCGACTTCCGGATCGGGCAGATCGAAACCCTCCTCCCGCATGCACGCGGTGAAGGCCAGCAGGGCTTCTTCGAGGTCGGCCGAGCCTCCCTCCCCATCA
>JAFGCH010000089.1 GCA_016932695.1 Acidimicrobiia bacterium
CCTCGTGGTCATGTCGGGCAGCATGGAGCCGGCGATCCCCACGGGTTCGCTGCTCCTGGTGCGGCGCATCCCCGCCGCCGAGATGGCCGTGGGCGAGGTGGTCTCCTTCCGTCATCCCGATGATCCCGGGCGGCTCCTCACCCACCGGGTGCAGTCGGTGTCGGTCGAAGGTGACCGGGTGATGGTCGAGACGCGGGGCGACGCCAATACCGGGGCGGAGAAGTGGGCCGTCTCCGGCTCCGGCACCGTGGGGCGGGCGGTGTGGCACCTGCCGCTGCTCGGTTACCTGGTGGTCCCGATCCAGGGCGTGGCGGCGCGGATCCTGCTGCTCGTGGCGCCGGCGCTGGCGCTCGCCGTGTTGTTGTTGATCGACATCTGGCGACCCGGGGTGGGGCGGCCCGGCCGCCGCCCGGCGCCCCTGCCGGCGGGGGGCGGTGCCTCATGAGGGGCGGGCGCATCGCCGTGGCCCTAGCCGTGCTTGCCCTGGGAGTGGGCTCTCAGGTCGCCGGGCAGACCGAGGCGGCCTTCCGCAGTGCCGCGGGTGCCGCGGGAAGCTCCTTCGTTGCGGCGCCCGACTTCGTGGCTCCGACGGTGGTGCGTACTCGGGTGGCCGACCCCTCCAACCCGCCCTCGTATCAGGTACGGCAGTGCCGCTTCTACCAGGCGTACGCCGAGGTAACCGACTCCGGGAACCCCGCCAGCGGGGTGACCGCCGTATCGGCGAATCTGAGTGCGCTGAGCGGGGGAGCGGGTGCCGAGGCGTTGTCGGCGGGTGCCTTCTCGCTGGACGGGGTGAGCTACGGCTTCTTGAGCCGCCCTCTCCTGGCCACCGCCGACCCCGGCACGTACGACTACTCCCTCACCTCTACCGACCAGGCGGCGAATGCCCGCGTCGAGACGGGGCTCGGTGCCCTGGTGGAAGCCGGGTCTGGGGCGGTCGATGCGGTATTCCTGACCGGGTTGGAGCAGGGAGTGGCCTCCGCCTCCCTGCCGGGGGTGTTCGATTCCGTTACGGGCGCCGGGGTGAACGCCGACGCGACCGTCGCCCGCCACGGTTCTCACTCGCTGCGAGTGGCCCCGGCCAACGCCGCCGCCTTCGCCACGGCCGATCTCGGCGGGTCGGGCAACACGGTGGTGGTGCGTTTCGCCGTGCGCCTGGCCTCCCTCCCCGGTGCCACGGTCAACCTGTTCGCCGTCAGCCCCGGTGGCGGCGCCACGGTGAGCACCGCCATCTTCCTCTACGACGCGGCTGCCGGAGTGTTCGCCGTGCGTTGGGGCATGAGCGGAACGGTGGTTCCCGGCAACTCGGCCCCGGTGCCGGGCGCCTGGCATCTGGTCGAGATGAGGGTGAGCGTGGCCGACCCCCACGTGCTGGAGTGGCGCATCGACGCCGTCGAACAGCCCACGGCGTCGGCGGCCAACCCGGCCCAGAGCGTGGTGGCCATCAACTTCGGGACCGGGGTCACCAACGTGACCTACACCGCCCACTTCGACGACATCATCGTGTCGCCCAACGCGGCGGACTACCCCATCGGCAACGGCAAGGTGCTCGGCCTTGCGATCGACGGGGCCGGCAGCCACAGCCAGCCGAACCGGTTTCGCAACAACGGCGGCAGCAACATCGACGCTTCTTCGTGGACCCGGGTGGACGACATCCCGGCCGACACGACGGCCGACTTCGTCTTCCAGCGGAACGCCGTCGCGACTCGGTACCTCGAATTCACCTTTGCCGATACCACCGAGGAGTCGTGCATCAATGCGGTGAGCGCCCTGCTCGCCTACCACTCCGCCGGCACCGCGGCCAACAACGGCAAGGCCAGCATCTTCAACGGGGCGACCGAGACGGTGGTGTACTCCGGCGACATGAGCGTCACCTCGCTCGCCTACGCCCGGGCCGTGGTCTCCCCGGGCGGCGGGGCCTGGGCCCCGGCGGCGCTGAACGGCCTGGTGGCCCGGGTGGGCTACTCCACCGATGTGAACCCGAACCCGTACTGGGACGCGCTGCTTCTCGAATACGACGTGCCGCTCGCCTGGTAGGCGGGAAGAGCGAGCCAGGCGGTCGCCCACCTGCTGCTACCTCTCAACAAGTGCCCGATTCGAGCCGCGGGTGGTCTGCTCCGACTGCTAGGTGGGGCGCTTCAGGTGCCCGGCGGGCGGTACTTCACCGCCTTGTGCACCGCCTCGTCGATCTCGGTGGCGTCGAGGAGGGTGTTGGCCTTGACCCGGGCTCCGGCGGTGGAGTTGATGGCCAGGCAAACCGCGGCCAGGTCGGAGTTCGTGGGCAAGTCGGCGATGATGTACAGGTCGTCGTCGGCGAAGGCGTAGTAGAAGCCGATGAGGGTCCCGCCGCGGCTGCTGATCAGGGCCTCGACGGCGTCCTTGCGGCCGGTACCGCCGTCCTTGAGTAGGCCGCGAGTGCCTTCGGCGGAGTACGACGCCTTGATGAGGAACGTGGGCATGGGCCTCCTATCCGCTCCGGCACGCCGCCGGAGGGGCGGCGCACCACCGTGGTCCTGGCCCCGACGCTAACACTTCGGCGTCGCGGCGCGACGCGGCCG
>JAFGCH010000090.1 GCA_016932695.1 Acidimicrobiia bacterium
CCGTTCCCATTCCGAACACGGAAGTTAAGCCCGCCAGCGCCGATGGTACTTGGGGTGTAGACCCCCGGGAGAGTAGGTCGCCGCCGGGTTTTCCTCGAGGGGCCGCCGTAGGGCGGCCCCTCGACGCGTCCGGGCGGCGCCGGCGTCCCAGTACGATGCAGGGATGAGTTCCCGTCGCCCTGCCCACGGCCAGCGCTCCGGACACGACCCGGGTGGCCGCCGTGCGGGCGGGCGGGACGGGGGTCAGCGCGAGCGTGGGGCAGGCGGGCAGCGGGTCCGGCGTGCTCCCGGATCTCCGGGCGTACCCCGCGCCGCGGGAGCCGGCTCGCTGCCGGGGTGGGTACGGGAAGAGCTGGCCCGGGTGACTCCGCACAGCCGCATCGGACCGGCGGCCTACGAACTGGAGGAAGCGGCGGTGGCCTTCGTCGGAGGCCGGTACGCCAAGGCGCTCAGGCATGCAGAGGAGGCGAAGGGGCTCGCTCCGCGTTTCCCCCTGATCCGCGAGGTCTTGGGCCTGGCGGCGTACCGCATGGGCCGGTGGGAACAGGCGCTCGCCGAGCTGCGGACCTACCGGCGTCTCAGCGGTGATACCACCCACCTGCCTGTGGAAATGGATGTGCTGCGGGCGTTGGAGCGCGACCACGAGGTGGAAGCGGCGTATGCCCTCTTGCGGCGTCTGGGGGGCAGCCGCGGCACCCTCGATGAGGGGAGGGTGGTTTATGCCTCCTTCTTGCTGGACCGCGATCGGGCCCCGCAGGCGTGGGAGGTCACCCGGCCCGCGGCTTTGAAGGCCAACCCGAGCGACGGGGAGCTGCGGGTGTGGTATGTGGCGGCCCGGGCGGCAGCGCGCCTCGGCGACCGCGCCAACAGCCGGCGGCTGTACCAGGCGATCCTGGAAGCCGACCCCGGCTTCCCCGGGCTCGACGAGCTCGAAGCGGCGCTACGAGGCTGAGGCGGCAGTCGCGGGCGGTTCCCGACGGTCGAGCCAGCGGCGGATCCCGGCGGGCTGCATCCCCCAGAAGGTGTGGTCGTCGTACTTGGCGATCTCCTCGTCGGGCGTGCCCCGCGAGCGATGGCCGGCTATGACCCAGTCGCGATAGGCGGGGGCCGGGTCCTGTGCCGGGTCGGCGGCCTCGACCCAGGCGACGGCCTCCCACAGCCGCTCCTCGGCTTCGGCCAGCGCCCGGGGTGGGTCGAAGTGCGGGCCGAAGTGAGCCAGCCCGAGGAAAGCGGGGTGGCGAGCGGCGATGCGGCGCAACTGCGCGGTGATCGCCACCGGATCGAAGTCCGGAGGCGGGGTATCGGGTTGGATGGCATGGCCGTGGGGGAAGGCGACGCCGATCTCGTCGCCCACCAGGCAGGCGCCGGACTCGCCTTCGAGGTAGACCAAATGGTGCTTGGCGTGCCCCGGGGTGTACATGACCTCGAGGGAGCGACCCCCACCCAGCGAGAGGCGGTCGCCCTCGTCGAGCACGAGGAGCCGAGCGGGATCGAGGGGCTCCATGGGACCCCAGTACTGCCCCATGCCCTCCTCCCCGTAGATGCGGGTTGCGGAGGCGAGCAGCCGTGCCGGGTCGGCCAGGTGGGGGGCTCCGAGGGTGTGCACCGCTACCCGGGCTGTGGGGAAACGGGCGGCAAAGTGCCCGGCGCCCCCGGCATGGTCTAGGTGGATGTGGGTGACCGCCAGGGTGGCCACGTCGTCGATACCGAGGTAGTCGAGCGCCTCGAACAGATGGGAGATCGACCGGGAGGGCCCGCACTCCACCAGGACTCGTTCGGGGGTGTCGAACAGGTAGCAGGCCAGGCGCTCGGGCCGGTCGTGCATTAGGGCGTCGATCAGGTAGAGGTCGTGGCCCAGGTTGGTGACCGACACTTCGGGCATGAGGGCAGGCTACCCGGACGAACCAGCGTCGGTGCGCCCCGGCGAGAGGGCTGCAGCGGGCTTCGGGGTCGCCGAAACTGTCGGACCCAAGGCCTACCTTGAGCAGCATCCCCCCTTCCCCGGAAAGGTGCCGCGGTGGACCTGAACCTGGTAGTGCTCTGCGGGCG
Organism: Acidimicrobiia bacterium; assembly: GCA_016932695.1. Lineage (GTDB taxonomy): Bacteria > Actinomycetota > Acidimicrobiia > Spongiisociales > UBA11373 > VGBK01. The sequence continues at coordinate 2,050 of JAFGCH010000090.1, forward strand.
GCTGGCGGCCCCGGCCGAGATCCGCGATTTCGACACCGGCAGCCGACTGGCCCGCTACCTCATCACGGTGCGCTCCGAGGAGCCGCGCCGCGTCGATGTGGTGCCCGTCACTATGTGGGGCCCTCCGGCCGACCTGGTTGAGGCCGAGCCGGCGCCGGGCCAGGCGGTGTGGGTGGCCGGCTCCGTGCAACGCCGCTTCTGGAGCGGCTCCGAAGGGAGGCGGAGCCGTCTCGAGGTGGTGGCCGAACAGGTGTGCCTCCGGCCGGGGGTAGGGGAGTGACGCCGCCTCCCGGCGTCCGCCGGGCGGGGTGGCCCAGCCGCCCGTGCCTCAGCCGGCGGTATCTAGCAGGCCCCAGCGTCGGCGGATGACGCGGTCGATGGTCCCGAAGACCAGGGCGTCCACCAGGATGCCGATGACCAGGATCACGATCATGGTCGCCATGATCCACTCCGCCGCCGCCAGGGTGCGGGCGTTCTCCAGTTGCTCGCCGATGGAGTGCCGGTGGGCGATGATCACCAGTAGCTCCCCCGCCATCAGGCTTCGCCACGAGAAAGCCCACCCCTGCTTGACGCCGGCCACGAAGGAGGGCAACGACGCGGGCAGGATCACATGCCGGTACAGCGCCACAGGGCGGGCTCCTAGGACCTTGCCGGCCCGCAGCAGGAGGGGAGGGATGTGATCGGTGCCGGCGATGAGGCCGTTGGCAATGGCCGGGGCCGCTCCCAGCACCATCACGAACAGAATGGCGGCTTCGGTCGGCTTGAACAGCATGATGGCCAGCGGGAACCAGGCGATGGAGGGCATCGTCTGCAGGCCCGTGATCAGAGAGCCCACCGCGGTGCGCAGCACGGCCACGCGGGATACCAGGCTGCCGACGGCCGCCCCTACCAGGAAGGCCAGGGAGAAGCCGAGAGCGGCTCGCCGCAGGGTTACACCGACCGCGGTCACCATGGTGCCGTCGGCCAGCCGCTCCCAGAGCTCCGAGAAGACCGCCGCCGGTCCGGGCAGCAGGTAGTCCGGTTTCCATCCGGACCACACCACGGCTTGCCATAGCCCCAGGACGATGGTCAGGGCCGCCAGCTTGGGCCAGGCCGCTCGCCATAGGCGGAGGCGGCGGCCGACCACGGGTGTTGCCGGGATGTCGAGGGCGTCGAGGCCGGCGACTTGCCGGGCGAGGGTCTCACGCGTGGCCATGCCGCTGTACCTCCCGGGCGAGCTGCTCGGTGATCTCCCCGGCGAGTGCGGAGACCGCGGGGGTTTCTATGCGGCGGGGCCGGGGGATCTCGACGTCGATGCAGGCCGCTACCCGGCCGGGGCGCGAGGTGAGCACCAGCACCCGGTCGGCCAGGCGCACCGCCTCGCGGACGTTGTGGGTGACGAACAGCACGGTGAAGCGGCGGTCGCTCCACAGTCGCTCCAGTTCGGCGTGGAGCAGGTCGCGGGTCATGGCGTCCAGAGACCCGAAGGGCTCATCCATGAGCAGGACGTCGGCGTCCTGCGCCAGGGCGCGGGCCAGGGCGACGCGTTGGCGCATGCCGCCCGACAACTCGTGCGGCCGCCGCGTGGCGAAACCCTGCAGGTGCACCATCTCCAAGAGGGAGTGCACCAGGCCGGGGCGCTCGCGGCGCGGCACGCCGCGGAGGCGGAGGGCCAGGGCGACGTTGCCCGCCACGGTGAGCCATGGGAAAAGGGCGGCCTCCTGGAACATCAGAGCGGTGCGCCCCTCGACCCGGAGAGTGCCCGACGTGGGCGTGTCGAGACCGGCCAGCAGGTGTAGCAGGGTGCTCTTACCGCACCCCGAGGCCCCTACCAGGCACACGAATTGGCCCCGACTCACCTCGAGTTCCAGGCCATCGAGTGCCGACACGGCGGCGGTGCCGTGCCCGAAGACCTTCGAGACGCCGGCAACGCGCAGGACCGGGGCCGCTTCGGGGGGAGCCAGGGCCGTGAATGGGGCGGAGGCTGCCGGCACCGTCACCACCCCTCCACCGGTGCTTCGCCCGCCGCGGCCAGCAGGCTGTTGAGGATGTCGAGGGCGTAGATCCCCGAGAGGTCCACCGGTTCCAGCAGGCCCACGGCGGCGGCATCGTCGGCCGACTTGCGCAGTGACGAGGCGATGGGGTCCCAGGTGAAGGTCAGGTTCTGCCAGGCTCCGACGATGGTCTCGTCCGCCAGGCGGGCGCCGGTGATGGCTTCGATGCCGTCGTTGGTGATGATCTGAGATTGCTCCGGGTTCTCCTCGACGAAGCGGAGGGCCTGCAGGTATCCCTCCAGGAAGCGGGCGACGATGTCGGGGTGTTCCTCGAGGTACTCCGTTCGCACGATCAGGTGCGTAGTGACGTAGCGCCCGTCGGGCCACAGATCGCGCTCGTCGACCAGCACGACGCCCCCTCCCTCGAGGAGCAGCCGGGTGGCCCACGGCTCGGGCACCCAGGCGCCGTCGATGTCGCCGGAGCGGAAGGCGTTGAGGGTGTCGGCATTCGACTGAGGGCGGATCGAGACGTCACCCCCACCGGCGGTGTCGGCGGACAGCCCCTGGTCGATCAGCCAAGCCCGTAGTGCCACGTCCTGGGTGTTGCCCAGCTGCGGCGTGGCAATGGTGGCCCCGACGAGGTCTTGAGGAGAGGTGATCCCCGGCCTTACCACGAGGAAGGCCCCGCCCGACGTGCAGCCGGCGATGATGCGGATGGCCTCACCGTCGGACTGGGCATAGCCGTTGATGGCGGGGTTTGGGCCGATGAAGGACAAGTCCAGGCCCTCGGCGAACAGGGTCTGGATCACCTCCGGGCCGGCGTTGAAGTACTGCACTCGGAGGTCGGTGTCCCCGCCGAGAGCGGCAGCGAAGAACCCCCGGCTGTCGGCGACGATGGCGGGGGCGTGGGTTACATTGGGGAAGTAGCCGAGTCGCAGGGCCTGGGTACCGCTGTCTCCACTGCCGCAGGCGGCGAGGACGAGGGCGGCGGCTGCCAGAGCCAAGCGGCTGACTAGGGAGGGGGGCTTCTTCAGGAGCGCTCCTGGGCTCGAGGGTTAATACGATAAAGACTATCAACTTCATCGGCTATAACAACTCCTGAGTTGACCGGCTGCAGGGAAACGGGGATGGGAGCGAAGACCGGCGAGCCGGGCGTCCGGGCGGGGCCACTGCCGGCCGAGTGACGCGTGGCCGGGATGACGCCTAGTACGGGGGCCAGGGGAGGGGGCGCCGGTCGCGAGGCGGCGCGGGGTGGCAGGGACGACGGCGCAGGGCTCGCACGCGACGGTACAGGGCCTCGCCGGCGGCGGGTCCGAGGGCCGCGGCCACCTCCTCCCGCAGGCCGGCGGCGAGGGCCTGCTCGAGGCTCGCCAGGCCGGCGACTACGGCGGCGGGGAGTTCCCGGCCGGCAAACCCCCAAAGCACGGTGCGCAGCTTGGGTTCCGGATGGAAGGTGAGGCCGTGGTCGATGGCCCACAGCCGCCCCGTGCCGGCCTCGCGGAGCACATGACCGGCCTTGCGGTCGGCGTTGTTGGTCACCAGATCCAGCACCGCCACCGGCCACAGCACGGGGTGCGCCTCGGCGATCAGGGGTAGGGGGTCGAACTCGGGATCCGGCTCCACGTAGCGCTGCACCGCTCCGGGGCCTAGAGGGCCGTCGCCCCGTCGGGTCTGGGGCACGATGCCCAGGCCCATTGCCTCGTCGACGCGATGGGTGAGGACCTCCCGGTCGGCCAGGGTGAGCGCGGCGAAATCCCAGAGTGGACGGGTGCCGGCGGCGGGCTTGTACACCACGAGCTCGCCACCCGCCCGGGCGAGCAGGGTCAGGTTGGAGGCGGCGGAGAAGCGCCCGATGACCTCTTCCACCCGAACCGGGGCAGTCTCGCTCACCGGTGGCGGAGATCCCCATTGCCGCCGGGGCAGGCGTGCCCCTCGGGGCCCACAGGCAGCCCGCACAGGCGGCAGATGGGCCGGCCCGCAGCGACCACGCCGAGAGCTCGGCGCGCCGCCGCGGCGAAGACGTCGGCGGGCACGGTGAAGGCCACCGGCTCTCCCTCCTCGGTCGGGCTGAGCAGGAGCAGTAAGTCGCCGCCTTCGGCGCCGAGCCCGATCTCGCCGACCCGGAAGGTGGGGTCGCCCGCGGGAGCGGCGGGCCGACCCGGGTCAACCGGGGCGCCGCGGGTCTCCCCGATAAGCTCGAGCCCGTGAGTGGCCAGGGCGGCCACTTGCTCCTTCTCCAGGGCGAACCACTCGTAAACGTCGGGACCGGCCACCTCGAGGTAGAAGGTGCGTTTTCCCGGCGGCCCGATGGCGCCGATGACCAGGCGGTCGATCTTGCCGATGGAGCGCATCAGGTGTCCTCTGCGGTCACGCCGAGGGCGCGCACCCGGACGTCGCCGTCGCCGGCGAGATCCAGGATGGTGGCCGACGCGGCGGCCGGTGCCAGGCGGGGGAACAGGTCCAGGGGCATACCCAGATAGTGGGCGAGCGCGGTGGCGATGACGTCACTGTGGGTGACCAGGGCAACGGTGGCACTGGGGTGGGCGGCCCCCACGGATTCGCAGGCGGCTACGGCGCGCTCTTGGACTGCAGGGAGGCTCTCTCCGGCCGGGAAGGTGACCTGCGAGGGGCATTCGCGTACCAAGCGCCAGAGCGCCGTGCGCCGCACCGCGCTCAAGGCGCGGCCCGACCAGTCCCCGTAGTCGGTATCGGCGAGGTGGTGACGCACCAGGGGGACGAGGCGGTGTGGCGCCGCTACGGCAGCGGCGGTCTGGCGGCATCGCAGCAGAGGAGAGGTGTACACCGCGGCCAGCGGTGCGCCGGCCAGCCGCCGAGCGAGAGCCGCAGCGGCCTGCCTCCCCGCCGGGGTCAGGGGAACCCCGGGAAGGCGGCCGCTGAGGCGTTTGCCGGTCTCCGCCGTGGGGGCATGGCGGATCAAAATGAGCCGGGTCACCCACTTGAGCCTAACCGGGAGGGGTGGCCAACCGGGAGGGGCCGCCCGAGCGGGGATCTGCGCCCAGGCGGTAGCCTGGGGTTGTGTTGATCGGTCCCACCGAGTTTCTTCGCATAGCGGTTGACCCGCTGCGTCTCGCCATACTGGGCCGGGCGGCAGTGGCGCCGGTGGACGCCGAGGCCCTGGCGGCGGAGCTGGGCGAGGATCCCCGCCGGGTGCGGCGCGAGGCCGGGCGCCTGGTGGAGGGTGGGCTGCTGGGAAGGGATCTGCGCCTCGACAAGGCCGCACTGCGACGCATCGCTCAGGAGCTCCCGCAGGCGGCCCCGGCCGACCCGGCCTTGCTCTCCGGGCCCTGGACTCCGGAAGAGGCGCGGCAGTTGGCGCAGTTCTTCTCGGGCTCTCGGCTGGTGTCGCTGCCCGCCACGCACGCCAAGCGCCGCCTGGTGCTCGAGCGCCTGGTCCAGGAGTTCGAACCGGGGCTCCGCTACGACGAGCGCGAGGTCAACTCGATACTGCAGGTCTTCTATCCCGATCACACCACGTTACGGCGGTACCTGGTCGATGAGGGTCTGCTGACCCGGGCGGAAGGGGTTTACTGGCGCACCGGGGGCCGGGTGGAGCCGCCGCCCGTGGAGGGGCCTTGAGGGGTCGCCACGGGGACGATGCTGTGCCAGACTCGGGCGGCCATGAGTAGCCCACCTCCCGATTGGGTAGCCGACGCCGTCTTCTACCAGATCTACCCGGACCGCTTTGCCCGGTCGGCGCGGGTTCCCAAGCTGCCCCGCCTCGAGCCCTGGGACTCCCCGCCCACCCGGCACGGCTACAAGGGTGGTGACCTGCTCGGCGTGGTAGAGCACCTGGACTGGCTGGTGAACCTCGGGGTGAACGCCCTCTACCTGAACCCGATCTTCCAGTCGGCGTCGAACCACCGCTATCACGCCTACGACTACTACCGGGTGGACCCAATGCTGGGAGGGAACGAGGCGTTCGACACGCTGATCGCGGCGGCGCACGAGCGCGGCATGCGTGTGGTGCTCGACGGGGTGTTCAACCACACCGGCCGCGGCTTCTTCCCCTTCCACGACGTCCTCGAGAATGGGGCCGACTCCCCGTACCTCGATTGGTTCACCATCTACGGCACACCGATCAATGCGTACGACTTGAGCCGGCCGCCGGACTACGAGGCCTGGTGGCGCCTCCACGCCCTGCCCAAGCTGAATACCGCCAACCCTTTGGTGCGGGAGTACCTCATGGGGGTTGCCGAGTATTGGGTCGGCCGGGGGGCCGATGGCTGGCGACTCGATGTGCCGGAGGAGATCACGACCCCCGGTTTCTGGGAGGAGTTCCGTTCCCGGGTGCGGGCGGTGAACCCCGAGGCCTATCTGGTAGGGGAGATCTGGCGAGCGGCGCCGGAGTGGACCGCTCACGGCGACCGGTTCGACGGGGTGATGAACTACGTGCTCACCGAGGCGGTGTTGCGCTTTGCCGCCGGTGGGTACATCGACCCGGCCGTGGTGGCGCCGGTGAACCTCACGCTGCAGCCGCCTCTGGATGCTGCCGGTTACCGGGGGGCGATAGACCACCTCTTGGCGGTGTACCCCGACGCGGCTCGTTGGGGGAACCTGAACCTCCTGGGTTCGCACGACACCCCGCGAGTACTGAGCATGGTGGGGGAGGATCGCCGGGCGGTGATCCTCTGCGCAACGCTGTTGTTCACCTTTGCCGGGGCGCCGTGCATCTACTACGGCGACGAGATCGGCATGACCGGCCATCACGACCCGGGAGCGCGAGGCGCCTTCCCCTGGGACCGGCCGGGCGCTTGGCACGAGAGCCTGCTGCAGGCCTTCCGGGGCCTTTCCGGGCTGCGCCGGGAGCACCCGGCGCTGCGTCGCGGGGGCTACCGCCACCTTGCCGCCCAGGGGTGGTGCTACGGCTTCGCCAGGGAGTCGCGGGAGGAGACGCTGGTGGTGGTGGTGAATGCCGGCGAGAGCGCCGAGACGTTGGGGCTGGCAGGCTGCTCGGGAGGCGGGGAGCGGCTGTGGGGGCAGGGGGAATGGCTCGCCGGCGCCGCCTGCGGGGTGATGATGCCCGGCCGCAGCGCGGGCGTGTGGCGCATCGGATAGGCCTCGATCTACGCACGAGGGTCTTGGGGAGCCGGCCTCAAGGGAACATAGAGGCTGGAGGGGAAACCCTCGACGCGGGGTGAAGGGACGCGGCGCTGGCTTCTGGATCCCGTTAGGCATGCGGGCGGCCTAGCGTGGCGGCTCCCCAGAAAGCCGGAGGAAGGAATGGGCGCTGTTCCCTTGAACGACTTTGAGTGGCGGGCACGCCTGAGCGCCGAGCAGTACGAGGTGTTGCGATGCAGCGCCACGGAGGCACCCTTCACGGGCGCCTACTGGGCCACGAAGGACGCGGGCACCTACCACTGCGCCGGCTGTGGGACTGTCCTGTTCCGCTCGGAGGCGAAGTACGACTCGGGTACCGGGTGGCCCTCGTTCTGGGAGCCGGTGGCCGCCGGAGTGGTAGAGACCGTCGAGGACCTGTCGCACGGGATGCGGCGCCTAGAGGTGCGTTGCACGGCATGCGGCGGGCATCTAGGGCATGTGTTCCCCGACGGGCCGCAGCCGACCGGCCTGCGCTACTGCATGAACTCGGCGGCGCTCGACCTCGAGCGAGATCGGGGCGAGCCGGCCCCGGGCTAGCGTGTCGGCCGTGACCGACATCCTCGCTCCCGGCCCCGACGGGCGGCCGCGCTGCTGGTGGGGGGTGGGCGGCGGAGAGGCCTACGTGCACTATCACGACGAGGAATGGGGCCGCCCCGTCGCCGACGATCGGCGCCTCTTCGAGATGCTGGCGCTCGAGGGCTTCCAGGCGGGGCTGTCGTGGTCCACCATCTTGCGCAAGCGGGAGTCCTTCCGCGAGGCGTTCGCCGGATTCGATCCCCAGCGGGTAGCCGCCTTCGGGGAGGGCGCGGTGGCCCGCCTTCTGGGGGATGCGGGCATCGTGCGGCATCGGGGCAAGATCGAAGCCGCCATCGGCAACGCCCGGGCGGCGCTGGAGGTGATGGCCCGGTTCGGGTCGCTGCAGGCCTACTTCCGGCCCCACGCGCAGTGGAGGGTGGCCGGGCCGGGGAGCATCGCCGAGCTCGTCGCGGAGACGACCGAATCTGGTGCCCTCAGCCGCGACCTGAAGAGGAGGGGTTTCACCTTCGTGGGGCCGACCATCGTCTACTCGTTCATGCAGGCCGTCGGCCTGGTGAACGACCACGCCGCCGGGTGCGTTGTGCGTGAAGAAGCCGAGACGCAACGGCGGACGGTCCTGGGCGGAGGGGCAGGTTGAGCGGCGCTTTCACCGCAGCCAGTGCAGTGCGGCGCATCGACGAGCGCACCTGGGCAGGGGAGATCGCGCTCGGCTGGGACATCGGGGGTAACGCCGACGGCGGGTACACGCTGGCCATCGCCGCCCGGGCGGCGGCCGAGGCGGCCGGGAAGCCCGACCCGGTGACCATCACCGCCCACTACCTGTCCCCGGGGCGGCCGGGACCGGTGCGGGTGGAAGCGAACGTCGTGCGCCGCGGGCGCCGGTTCGCCACCGTTGCCGCCACCCTGGCTTCGAACGAAGGCCCGGTGCTCGCCCTGCTGGGGAGCTTTGCCGAACTGGGGGCCTACGAGGGTCCCGAGCGGGTCGACGCCGCCCCGCCCCGTTTGCCGGCGCCCGAGGACTGCTACTTGCTCGAGCCCACAGAGACCTTGCCACCGCCTTTCATGGGACGGGTCGAGCTGCGCCTGCACCCCCAGGAGGTGCCTTTCGCCGGCCCGGCCGGGCCTCCACGGGTCAGCGGCTGGTTCCGCTTCCCCGGCGGAGAGCCCGTGGATCCACTGGGTCTCCTGGTGGCGGTGGACGCCTTCCCGCCCACGGTGTTCCGTGCCGGTTTGCCCGTAGCCTGGACCCCGACCCTGGAGTTGACCGCCCACATCCGGGCGCGGCCGCAGCCCGGCTGGCTGCGATGCGCCTTCACCACGCGGTTCATCACCGGCGGCTTCCTCGAAGAGGACGGCGAGGTTTGGGACTCCTCCGGCCGGCTGGTGGCCCAGTCCCGCCAGTTGGCGCTGGTGCCCCGGGGCTGACGGCTCAGCCTTGGCGCGGGGGCCCGGCCGACACGTAGTCGGGCCAGTACTCGTAGGGGCGCAGCGGCCAGCCGATGGACTCCATCCACCAGGTGGCCCCGGCCTCCTCGTAGGCGCCGAGGACCTCGGCGGCCGGCCGGTCCTGCTCCGCGGGGTCGGAGAGGCTGCCGCCCACCGTCACCTCGAAGGGAGCGCTGGGGTCCCGATACCGGTGTACGTAGGCCAGGATCTCGGCCAGTTCCGCCGGGGTAGGGGGACGGAAGTCCGTCTCGGGATCGTGGCTGAGGGGGACGATGCCGTCCCAGCGGGCGGCGCGACGTAGCGGACGGCGCCGCGGCCACATGCACCCCACCCAGATGGGGATACGGGGCTGCTGGAGCGGCGGTGGCAGGAACTGAGTGTCGTTGATGCGGTAGTGCTCCCCCTGATGGGAGAAGGGCTCGCCCGACCACAGGCCGGTGAGCACGTCGAGGCCCTCGTCCAACTGAGCAGCCCGCACCCGATCGTCGCCCGAGTCGCCCAGGTCGGCGAAGTCCACGTCGGGCGGCCAGCCGATCCCCACCCCCAGAACCAGGCGGCCCTTCGACAGGTGATCGAGGGTTACCGTCTGGCGGGCCAGGGTGGTAGGCCGGCGGCGGGGGAGGGGAGTCACCATGGTCCCCAGGATGAGGCGCTCGGTGGCGGTGGCCACCGCGGTGAGCGCCACCCACGGATCGGCGACCGGGCCGGCCCAGGAGCCGGCCCGGATGTGGTCCCAGAGGAAGAAACTGTCCCAGCCCGAAGCCTCGGCGCGACACGCCAGGTCAACCAGGCGATGGGGGTCGGCGAAGTCGCCGAAGTTGGGCAGGTTCAGGGCGCAGCGCAGCACTTGCGCATGCTACGCCGCGCCCCGGCTGCCGGCCTCAGGAGTGGGTATGAGCGGGGTCGTGGTCGTGACCGTGACCATGGTGGTGCTCGGCTTCGTGATCGGCGATGGTGCGCCGTACTTCATCCATGTCGAGGGCCTTGGCCTGGCTGATGAGGTCCTTGAGCGCGGGAGCGGGCAGCGCCCCGGGGCGGGAGTAGAGGACGATCTGATCGCGGAAGACCATCAGTGTGGGGATGGAGCTGATCCCGAAGGCGGCGGCCAGTTCCTGCTGGGCCTCGGTGTCCACCTTGCCGAACACGATGTCGGGATGCTCCTCGGAGGCCTTCTCGAAGATCGGGCCGAACATCCGGCAGGGCCCACACCACTCGGCCCAAAAGTCGACCAGCACGGTCTCGTTCTCCGCAATCGTGGCTTCGAAGTTGTCCCGGGTGAGTTCCATCGTCGGCATGGTGGGTGGCTTCCTCTCGATAGGCTCGATGTGCCGGTACGGGCCGGTCGACACTACAATATCGTCACAGTGACGCAATATTCCCGGCGTGTCTCCCGCCCCCCGGGGGAGCGAGTCGGGGCGCTACCGTAGCGAGTAAGTCCGCGGCAGCAAGGAAGGAGCGCAATGGGCGCCATGAAGATCGATACCGGGATCACACCGGCGCATCGCGAGAAAATCGCCGCCGGCCTGGAGAAGGTCCTGGCCGACAGCTACACGCTGTACCTGAAGACCCACAAGTACCACTGGAACGTCACCGGGCCGATGTTCCAGACGCTGCATGTGATGTTCGAGGAGCAGTACACCGAGCTGGCTATGGCGGTGGATGAGATCGCCGAGCGCATCCGGGCGCTGGGGACTCTCTCCCCGGGCAGCTACCGCGAGTTCCTCAGCCTCACCGCCATCCCCGAGGACGAGGATCATCCCGACGCCGTCACCATGGTGCGGCGGCTCGTCGAGGCCCAGGAGACCGTGGTGCGCACCGCGCGCGCCGCTTTCCCGGCCGCGGCGGAAGCCGACGACCAGGCCACGGCCGATCTGCTCACCCAGCGCATGCAGGTCCACGAGAAGACGGCGTGGATGCTGCGCAGCCTGCTGGAGTAGGTCGGGCCGGGCCGGCGCGAGGAAGGTCCGGTGGCGAGCCGAGGAGCGTCGAGTCGTGGCCGGAGACGGACGCGGCATCGTGGAGAACATCGGCGGCGCCCTACAGATCCTGTGGGCTCTGCTGACTCCGTTCCTGCGCCGGCGGCGGGTGCGCTGGGGCGCCTCCGGCGAGGAGTGGGGGCGCTCTTGGCCCGGTGATGGACTGGTGCCCGCCCCGCGCTGGCAGACGCTGCATGCCATCACGGTCGAGGCGCCGGCGGCCGAGGTCTGGCCCTGGGTAGCCCAGATCGGCCAGGGCCGCGGGGGCTTCTACTCCTACGAGCGCCTGGAGAACCTGGTGGGTTGCGGTATCCGCAACGCCTCCCAGATCCTGCCGGAACACCAGGACCTCACGGCGGTCGACGGGATTCGATTGGCGGCGAAAGCCCCGGCCCTGCCTCTGACGGTCGTCGAGCCGGGCCGGGGCTTCGTTCTCTCCGGCGGGGGGAACCTCGGGACCGGCGCCCCGGCGCCGGGTTCGACGAGTTGGGGGGTGTTCGTGGAACCGGCGGGCCCCGGATCGGTCCGGGTGCTCAGCCGGCAGCGCACCGCCTGGACCGGCGGCTTGGGAGCGGCGCTGCTCTTCGGGCCCTGGCTCCTCGAGCCGATCTCGTTCGTCATGGACCGCAAGATGCTCCGGGGGATCAAGCGAAGGGCCGAGGCTGCCCGCGCCCCCTAACCGAGCCTCCTCGCTCCACCGAGCGTCGTGCGGTACCATTACGTCACTGTGACGCAACAGATGGAGATAGCCCACTGCGCCTGGTGCGGGCGGGCCTTCGCCGTCTCGGGCGGCTCGGGGCGTAAAGCCCGCTACTGCCGGCGCAGCCACCGGCAACGGGCCTTCGAAGCCCGCTGCCTGGCGGCTCGCATGGGGCTCGATTCTGGCGAGGCCCTGGTGGATGCCGCCGCCTTGTGCCGGCTGCGGGACCGGCTGTACGTACTGGAGAGCGCGCTCGACGACGTGGAAGCCGACCTGCGCGGGCGGCCCGCACCGGAGGAGTACCGCCGGGCGTTCCAGCACCTGTACGCCGCGGCTGCCCCGCTGCGGGATTCCTGTGTCGAGCCCTCGGCCGTCCTGTCCCGAGACGCGGCCCACCGGCCGTGAGGCGCGGATGACCTGGAGACGGGGCGCCCGGGCCACCCCAGCGTTGCGCCCATAATCCACGTTATGTCAAGTAGCGCTACGGGGCTCTCTGCGGCCTCCCGCCGTGAAGTGGGGGCTCCGGCTCCGGCCCCCTCCCCCGTCGTGACCCTCTCCCCCAAGCGAGCGACTTCGGAATGAAGGCCAATGGGGCGGGAGGACGGACCGGAGGAGGGCCCACCGGTTGCGGTAGGCGGATAGGCGGTCTGCTGGGAGTCGGCCGCAGATCAGGACCTGAGGCAGACCGGCGGAGACGGGTGTGGAGGGGCCTCTCCCCTACCCGGTACCTCGCAGAGCGGCCGGGCTCGCCGGGGCCCGCAGGGGACGTCGCGTCAGTCGAGGGCGCGGGCGCTGGCCAGGGCGGCCTCCAGGGCGGCGCGGGCGACCTGCCAGGCGTCGTGGACGGCGCACACGTCCTCCCCGCAGGGGCCACCCGCCAGGACGCAGCGGTGGGGGTCGATCGGGCCCTCCACCGCTTCGATCACTTGCAGCACCGAGGCCTCCTCGGCTCCGGAGGCCAGGGTGTAGCCGCCGTTGGGGCCGGGGCGGGAGGTGACCAGGCCGGCGCGCACCATGGGGCTCATCACCTGCGCAATGAAGGGAACGGTGGTGCCCACCGCCTCGGCCAGGACGGGGCCGGCGAGGCGCCCCGGGGAGGCGGCGAGAGCGCGCAAGGCGCGCAAGGCCAGGTCGGTCTTGCGAGTCAGTTCCAGGCGCATCCTGCCGAACGCTAGCCCGGGCATCGCCCGGGGCGTAGCCGCGAATAGGCTGGGCATCATGGAGGTACGTCCTGCCGGCCCCGCCGATCGGTCCTGGGTCGAGGAGTGTTGCCGCCGTGCGTTCGGCTCGGCCGTGGTGGCTGCGGGCGGGCGTCTGTTGGAGCCGGGGTCGCTGCCCGGTCTCATCGCCTGGGAGGAAGGTATGCGGCGGGGGTGCCTGGCGTACTCCCCCGAGCCCGGCGGGGCCGAAGTGGTCCTGCTGGCGGCCGACCCACCAGGCCGCGGGGCGGGCAGCGCGCTGCTGGCGGCGCTCGAGGTGCTCGGGCGAACGCGAGGATGGCAGCGCCTGCGTCTGCTCGCCACCAACGACAACACTCCCGCCCTGCGCTTCTACCAGCGGCGGGGCTGGGACCTGATCGCACTGCATCGGGACGCCGTGACTCGCGACCGCCGGCTCAAGCCCGAGATTCCGGCCGTCGGCCATGGGGGCATCCCGCTGCGCCACGCGCTGGAATTGGAGCGACGACTCGTCCCCGAGGAGGAGCCATGACCACCACCCCGGCCACCGAGGCGCTGCGCCGGGCGGGCCTCTCCTTCACCCCGCACACCTACGGCCCGGTCGACGAAGCCGAGGGCACCTACGGGGAGGCCATCGCCGCCGTTCTGGGAGTGGGTCCGGGCCGGGTCTTCAAAACCCTGGTGACGGTGGTGGAGGATCAGCCCACGGTCGCCGTGGTCCCGGTGAGCGGCCACCTGTCCCTGAAGGCGCTGGCCCGGGCCCGGGGAGCCAAGCGGGCCGAGATGGCCGATCCGGGCCGGGCGGAGCGGCTGACCGGGTATGTGGTGGGCGGGATCAGCCCGTTCGGGCAGAAGCGCCGCCTGCCCGTGGTGGCCGACGCTTCACTGTTGGCGCACCCCACCATCTTCGTCAGCGGGGGGCGCCGGGGCCTCCAGGTGGAGGTGGCTCCGCAAGACCTCATCGGCCTGTTGGGAGCGCAGGTCGCCGCCATCGCCTCCGAGTAGGCGGGCCCTGGCGGCGAAGGCCGCCGAGTAGGGGGAGTGCCCGAGTAACCTCCTACGGCGATGCCCCCGCCAGGGATCCTTCCATGATCATCGACGGATTCGTTCACCAACTCCCCGACGCCGATCCCGAGGAGACGCGGGAGTGGGTCGAGGCTCTCGACCAGATCATCGACGGTGCCGGGGAGAGTCGGGCCCGCTTCCTGATGGCCCGGCTGATCGAGCGGGCGCGCACGCGCAACATCGGGGTGCCGGCCTCGGTCAGCACGCCGTACATCAACACCATCCCTCCCGAGCAGGAAGCCTGGTTCCCCGGCGACGAGGACCTGGAACGGCGCATCCGGCGCTTTATCCGCTGGAACGCCGCGGTGATGGTGGTGCGGGCCAACAAGGCGGCCGACGGTATCGGCGGCCACCTGTCCACCTTCGCCTCCTCGGCCGCTTTGTACGAAGTCGGCTTCAATCACTTCTTTCACGGTAAGGGCGACGGCAACCCCGGCGACCACGTCTACATCCAGGGCCATGCCGCCCCCGGCATCTACGCCCGGGCCTTCCTGGAACATCGCCTGGAGGAAGCCCAATTGCTCCGCTTCCGCCGCGAGATCGGCGGCGGCGGCCTGTCTTCGTATCCCCACCCGCGGCTGATGCCGGACTTCTGGGAGTACCCGACGGTTTCCATGGGCCTCGGCCCGATCAACTCCATCTACCAGGCTCGCTTCAACCGCTACCTGCATCACCGCCGCCTCGACGACACCTCGGCCTCCCGGGTGTGGTGCTTCCTGGGAGACGGCGAGGTGGACGAGCCCGAGACGCTGGGGTCGATCTCCCTGGCGGCGCGCGAGCGCCTGGACAACCTGGTCTGGGTGGTCAACTGCAACCTGCAGCGCCTCGACGGCCCGGTGCGGGGCAACGGCAAGATCATCCAGGAGCTCGAGGCCTTCTTCCGCGGCGCCGGCTGGCATGTGATCAAAGTCATCTGGGGGGCCAACTGGGATCCGCTGCTGGCCCGCGACGCCGAGGGGGTGCTGGTCGAGAAGATGAACTCCACGGTCGACGGCGAGTACCAGCGCTTCAAGGCCGAGGACGGGGCTTACGTGCGGGAGAACTTCTTCGGGCCGGATCCGCGGCTGCGCCGCCTGGTGGCGCACCTCAGCGACGACGAGATCTGGGCGCTGCGACGGGGCGGTCACGACTACCGCAAGATGTACGCCGCTTACCGAGCGGCGGTGGAGTTGCGCGGCGCCCCGGTCGTCATCCTGGCCAAGACGGTCAAGGGGTGGACCCTGGGCCCCGACGTCGAGGGGCGCAACGCCACCCATCAGATCAAGAAGCTGTCCAACGATCAGTTGCGGGCGTTGCGGGACCGGCTGCAGCTGCAGGCGGAGATCCCCGACGCGGCGCTGGCCGAGGGCCGGGAGCCCCCGTTCTACCGCCCGTCGTTGGACTCCCCGGAGGTGCAGTACCTGTTGGCGCGGCGGCGGGCCCTGGGCGGGCCGCTTCCCAGCCGTCCGGTCGAACTGCGCCGGCCCCTGATGCTGCCCGACCACGGGCCGTTCGCCGAGTTCGACACCGGGTCGGGGGCCCAGGAGGTCTCCACGACCATGGCCTTCACCCGGCTGCTGCGCAACCTGGCTCGCCATGAGACGTTCGGGCCGCGGGTGGTCCCCATCATCCCCGACGAGGGTCGTACCTTCGGCATGGATGCGCTCTTCAAGGAGCTGCGTATCTACGCCTCCGAGGGGCAGCTCTACGAGCCGGTGGATCACCACTTGCTGCTCTCCTACAAGGAAGCACGGGACGGGCAGATCCTCGAGGAGGGCATCACCGAAGCGGGCTCCATGGCTTCTTGGATCGCCGCCGCCACCTCTCATGCCACTCGGGGCGTGCCGGTAGCTCCCTTCTTCACCTTCTACTCCATGTTCGGGTTCCAACGCGTGGGGGACCTGGTCTGGCTGGCCGGCGATGCCCGCGCCCGCGGCTTTCTGCTCGGGGCCACCGCGGGGAGGACGACGCTTCTGGGGGAAGGCCTGCAGCACCAGGATGGGCATAGCCTGCTGCTCGCTTCCACGGTGCCGGTGTGCCGGGCCTACGACCCGGCCTTCGCTTACGAGATGGCCGCCATCGTGGAGCACGGCTTGCAGCGCATGTACGGGCCCGAGGGTGAGGACGTCTTCTACTACCTGACCCTCTACAACGAGAACTACGCCATGCCTCCCAAGCCGGAGGGGGTGGACGCGGGGATCATCGGCGGGCTCTACCGCTGGGCCCCGGCCCCCGAGGAGGTCCCCCCGGCCGCCGCCATCCTGTTCTCGGGCCCCGCGCACCGAGCGGCGCGGCAGGCCCAGGCGGACCTGGCGGGCGACTACGGGCTGGGAGTCGAGTTGTGGAGCGCTACCTCGTACAAGGCGTTGCGCGAGGAGGCGCTCGAGGTGGAACGCTGGAACCGGCTGCACCCCGAGGAGGCTCCTCGCCTTCCCTTCGTCACCCGGGCACTGGGTGCGGTGCCCGGCCCGGTGGTAGCGGTCACCGACTACATGAAGATGGTCCCCGACCAGGTGGCCCGCTGGGTGCCGCGTCGCTTCCTCCCCCTGGGCACCGACGGCTACGGGCGCAGCGACACCAGGGAAGCGCTACGGCGCTTCTTCGAGGTGGACGCCGGGCATGTGGTGGTGGCCGTGCTGAGCGGCCTGGCTGCCGAGGGGCGCGTGGACCCGGCGGTTGTGACCGACGCCATCGCCCGCTACGGCATCGACCCCGAGTCGGCCGACCCGCGCCTGCGGTGACGCGTTACGCCGCCGGACCCCCATTAGGCTGAAGCGGTCCGCTCCCCCACCCGCGGAGGCACGGCTGTGAGGCGGTGGCCGGGCTGGATCGTTCTGATCTTGCTGTTCGGCGCGTGCGGCGGTGAGCCGGCGGCGACTACCGCAACGACCAGCACGCTCCCCACGACGACGGCGCTGCCCGTTACCTCGACCACGGCCGCCGTCTCCAGTACCACGACGGCCCTGCTCGCCACTACTGCGCCACCCCCGGAACGGGTCGAGGAGGTGGAGATCCCGGCGCCGTCCTTGGCGGGGAGCCTGGTGGGCGAGCCCACCACCCGCATCATCCAGGTCTACCTCCCGCCCTCATACGCGTCGGGCGACCGCGCCTATCCGGTGGTTCTCTACCTGCCCGGGTTCAGCAGCGGGGACATGTACCGGGTGCGCCTGCCAAACGACGTCGACGCTCTCGTCGAAGCCGGTCGTATCGCCGAGTTGCTCCTGGTGGTGGTCGACGGCCGGGGGGTGCTGGGCGGCAGCTTCTACGTGGATTCCCCGGTGACTGGGGAGTGGGAGCAGTACTTGGTGGACGACGTGGTGGGCTACGTGGAGGCGCACTACCGCACGCTGGGCCGGCCCCAGTCGTGGGGCATCTGCGGCCACTCGATGGGCGGCTTCGGCGCCTGGAACCTGGCGATGCGGCACCCCGACGTGTTCGGCGCGGTGTATGCCCTGAGCCCCGGGCTGTTCGGTCCCGACGGCCTGGCCGAGTCCCAGATGTTCGCCGAGGAGCGCACCGTCGAGGGGATGCTCGCTTTCCGCGGGCGGCTGTCCGGCCTGGACCCGGGGGAAGTCCTTGCCGAGCTGCGCTCGGCCCCGGACCGCTTCACGGTGGCCTACGGGGCGGCTTTCGCGCCCGATCCGGCAGATACGCTGCTCTTCGACTACCCCCTAGCCGCGACGGACGGCGGATTCGAGCGCGACGAGGCGGTCTGGGCCCGCTGGGAATCGGGGTTCGGCGGCCTGGCCACCGAGGTGCCGGAATACGCCGACAACCTGCGGCAGCTGCGCGGCATCGTGGTGGACTACGGGCGCTGGGACGAGTACCGCTGGATCCCCAAGGGCTGCGCCTACGTCGATGAGTTGCTCACCGCGGAGGGCATCGAACACCAGGTGGTGGCCTACGACGGATACCACTCGGGAAGCCTCGGGGAGCGCATTCGGGAGCACGTGCTCCCCTTCTTCTCGACGGTGCTGGCGGCGGGCTGATTGGGCCCCGGCTAGTCGCCTTCCCATCCGGCGAGGCGGGCGGAGAGCCACCACAGCGCCCGCCCTTTCAGGATGCAGTTGAAGCGGTGCGAGTGGGCGCAGCCCAGC